>PLSZ01000600.1:0-4943 GCA_003164305.1 Acetobacteraceae bacterium | reverse complement strand
CGTTCATGCCTTTCCAGGCGAACACCGGCGTGCCCGCGGCAGCCACGCCGGCGGCGGCGTGATCCTGGGTCGAGAAAATGTTGCACGACGACCAACGCACGGTGGCGCCCAGGGTCGTCAGCGTCTCGATCAACACCGCGGTCTGGATGGTCATGTGCAGGCAACCGGCGATGCGGGCGCCCTTGAGCGGTTTGCTGGTGCCGAATTCCTCACGGATCGCCATCAGGCCAGGCATCTCGTCCTCGGCCATGCTGATTTCCTTGCGGCCCCATTCGGCGAGCGAAAAGTCTTTGACTTTGAAATCCTGGGTTGTAGTCGTGCCGCTCATGATGTCGCTCCTGTTTGGTGGGCGACGTCATATAAAGATATCCGCATGTCCGCAAGCTTGTTCGCGTGACAGCCGCCGTTCGAGGGCTACGGGCATCCTTCCGGACGACGGAACAGACACAGTTCGGACTCATCAGGCCGCGTGTCGTCAGGGAAGCAGGCCACCCGATCGAACCCCGCGGGCGGATGCGCCGCTTCGGCGATCACGTCCGAGTAAGGGCTGCGAATTTGCGGAACGGGCCCACCCTCGCGCTCAACCATGAAGCGCAGGGGCATTCGAACCCCCGGCAGGCGCACTTCCGGAAGATAGGGGTCGAACATCAGCGGCACGTCGCGGTTCAAATAGGTGTAGCCGCCACTCTTCCACGATGGCATGTCGCGGACCTGCAGCCCGCACAGCCCAGGCTCTCGATGCGCGGCGAGGAAGGCGTGGACCATGCCGCGCTGGAACGACCAACGCGCGCTGAGAGGGCCGGTGGCGATATAACAAGACAGAATCGCGCCGAGCAGCAGGAAAGCCGGCGCCCCGAGCGATATCACTCGTGACCCGTGGCGGGCCGCCAGCAGTTGCAACACCCGCGTCGCACCCAGCCCGATCAGGATCGGCGCGGCGGCGATCGCGAGATAAATGAACCGCGCTTCCTTGTGCGGCAGCAGGCTGTGCATCACCACCGTCGTTACCGCGGCGATCGCCAACGACGGAAACCGCGTCGCGCCCATGATCGCGAGGCCCAGAAGCAGAGGGATCGGCAACAAGGCGACGGTCAGGTAGTCCAGGTAGTAGCCTGGTCCCTCGGTGCCCATCGCCGCGGCGATGCCCTGCATCGAGTTGCGGACGAAATTCAGCCAGATCGACTGGAACGCCGTGCCCCAGGTGATCGCGTCCAGCACGCCGGAGAACGGTAGAAACACCGCGGACCCGCCCAGAAACAGCCACTGCCAATGACGCGGTGCCCGGCGGTACTGCCAAAGCGCGGCGACAAGCAACGCCGGAGCGTATTGATACCGCAGGCAGGTCGCCGCCCCGAACAGCGCCCCGGTCCAGAAGCCCCGGCGTGTCGTGCGCGTGCCTTCGCCCAAAAACAGCGCGGCGATGGCACAATGGGCGGCCAGGACTTCGGTCATCACCGCTGGCGCGAAATAGATCAGGTCGAACCAGATCGCGCAGAAGCCTCCGGTGACGATCGCGCCCATCCGGCCGCCGTCACGCTCCCCGACACGAAAGCCGATCAGCACGACCACCAGCGACAGGAGGACGCACAGAGTGCGGACAAGACCGATATAATACATCGGGTTATCGCCAAACCACGACGTCGCTCGCATCGCCAGAGCGATCAAGCCCGGCAATAGCCAGGAGCGAATGCCGTCCGCGTACTCCCATGGTACCACGCCGGAACCGAACGCGAGCCGATGACCCTGCTCGAAATACTGCATGGTTTCATCGAAATACAGCACATGGGTCTGGGTCAGTCCGGTGCCGATCCGGAGTGCGAACCCGAGCAGCAGGATCGCGGGAAGGGCCAACACCGCGACTTTCGGCGTGACCCGCAATCCTGACGATGCGACGAACGAAAAAGTCTGGGTCGAGGACACCAAGCGCTCCACCACGAACGCCTGAGCAATGTCACTGACCGGTTTACGGCATGGTTGCGCCCGAGGGATGGTTGGGACAGCCCCATTGGCATCAGGATAAGCCACCGGGGAGGAAAATGTCCCCCTTTTCCCGTCATCCTCGGGCTCGACCCGAGGATCTCTCGACGCGCCAAGGAATTCAAAAGTCGGACAAGGTACTGGGCTGGCCGATCCTCGGGTCGAGCCCCATACGCGCTTAAATAGGCTGGCAGATGGAACGGCAACGTTGATAACACGTCATGGTCCGGCTCGACCGGACCATCGGTATGCCCAAACTCGCTCTTACCGGTGTGTTCGGGCTGATGGTCCGGTCGAGCCGGACCATGACGGTGGATGGAGGCCAACACATTGCTCGCCAACCTATTTTAGCGCGTATGGGGTCGAGCCCGAGGATGACGAAAGCACGAGAGCCAACATCAACGCCGGCTGGTATTAGGCGGAGTCCAATAATCATCGCGTCAGGTCGTCGTTCCACTCTCATCATTCCCGGGTCCAGCCCGATAGGCGCGCAATGAACGGCATCGTCCATTTACGTCATGGGCCGGCTCGATGTTTGGACCATCGGTATGCCCAAAATCGCTCTCACCGGTGTGATCGTGCCGATGGTCCGGTCGAGCCGGACCATGACGGAGATGGAGGCGCGAGTTCGCTTTCCGTGCTATCCTGGCGCCTTGTGGTCGAGCCCAGGGATGACGGAAAGGTCGGCTCGTCGAGCGACTCGTTTATTGTTGGGCGTTGCCTGAGAATGTTGCTCAAGCAAGGCTCACGCATTGTCGGCGAATTTATCATTTTCGCCGGTCGACCCCTTAAACGGACCGGCGCGTCACGCTCCGACCAACTCGAATTCACCCCGCCGCGCGAGCCACGCCGACCGCGACCGGGGTCTCCTCCCCCAGTGTGTGCCGGGTCATCGTGAACGACACCAGCGCGCCAATCAGCGACAAGGCGCCGGCCAGCACGAAGGCCGAGGAAAAGCTTCCGGTCGCCTGCACGATGTAACCGGTGACGATCGGCGCCAGCAGGCCAAACACATTGCCGCCAAGCACCATGAACGCGAACGCTCGCCCGCTGTCCTCCCGGGAGCGTAACAGATCGTTCGCCAGCGCCGCGTTGGTCGCGGTCGCGGTGCCGCCAAAACTGATCGGGAAGATTGTCAGGACGATGACAAAAGCCAGAGAGTCCACGTAGGGGATTGCCATCCCCAACGCGCACAGCGCCAGGCACGTCACCACCACGATCCGCCGGCCTCCGTCGCGCATTGTTTGTGGCGTGAGGATCTTATCGCCGATCCAGTTGGTAAGGACGATCACCGCCGCGCCAACGAAGAACGGCACCGAGGTGAACGCGCCGGACTTCATGATCGACAGGCCGCGCTCGGTTTGCAAATAATCCGGCAACCAACTCAAATACAGATAAACCGAATACACCGCGCAGCCCTGGGAAATCGCCAGCCCCCACATCGACGGCGAACGCAGCAATCCGCGATAACCGACCCCGCCGTGGTCGGCCATCGGCTCGGTGCCATGGCGTTCCGCGAGGATCCGTTGGCGTTCCGGTTCCGGTATCCAACTGGTCTTTTCCGGGGTCGAGACGAAAGCCAGCCATACCCCGACCCAGACCAGGCCGATGAGGCCGGTGATTACGAATGACCAGCGCCAGGAGGTCGCGGAAATCAGCCACGCCACCAGCGGCGCGCTCAAGGCCGGCCCGAGCAGAGTGCCCGCCTGGATGCATCCGACCGCCACCCCGCGTTCGGTATAGGGCGCCCAATCGCGCACGCTGCGATAGCTGACCGGGAACGTTGGAGCCTCCCCCGCGCCAAGCCCGAGGCGCGTCAGCAGCAGCGTGGCGAATCCCGTCGCGGCACCACTGAGCATCTGCGAGACGGACCATATCGCGGCGCCGATCGCGGCCAGACGATGCGGCCCCAGGCTGTCCACCAGGCGTCCGCCCGGCAGCATCATCACGACGTAAGCCCAAAGAAACGATGAGAACAAATATCCCAGTGCCACCGGCGACAGGGCGAACTCCCCGGCGATCGAGCGGCCTGCGACCGACATGTTGATGCGATCGAGATAGCAAATGACGTTGAACAGGAAGAGCAGAAAAAACACCCAGTACCGGCGGTGTGTCATGGTCTTGGCCTCCGTTTCCTCGGCTTATGTCGTGTTGCCGTTCAGGGTGGCAGGACCTGTTTCGCCTGTCGAATCCAGCTCGATCGAGCGGCCATCGCGGACGGCTCACGCGGCGATAGAGGTTGTTTCACCTCGCCGGAAATGCTGTAATTCCGGACAACGCGGGAGCCTCTTCACGGAGGCCACACGCAAACAAGCGTCGGAATAAGCCGGAGCGACAGGGAGAAAAAACGATGACTTTCAGAACAGGATTGACACGCCGTCACGCCTTGGCGGGNNATCGCGCGCCATGCTCTCGCTGAGACACGAGGCGTCAGCGACAGCGAAATCGTGATCGGCAATATGACCGATCTATCCGGCGTGACCGCCGTGCAGGGCACGAATAATGCCCAGGCGCTGCGGATGGCGTTTGATGAGATCAACGAGAAAGGTGGAATTCACGGCCGCAAAATCCGCCTGGTCACCGAGGACATGGAATACATCGTGCCGAAGGCTGTGCAGGCGATGAACAAGCTNNCTCAATCGCGATAACATCTTCTTCGCGCTCGCCAATGGCGGAACGCCGCACAACGACGCGGTGTTGCCGTCGATGATCGAGAAAGGCGTGCCCAATGTCTTTCCGTTAACCTGTGCCCGCTCGATGTACGAGCCGTTAAACCGGTACAAGTTTGGCCAGTTCGCGTCATATTACGATCAGATGCGCGCCGGAGTGAAGTATTTCGCCGAAAAGCGCGGCAAGAAAGTCATCGGCTCCATGTATCAGGACACCGACTTCGGTAAGGATGTTCACGCCGGAGTCGTAGCCCAGACCGAGGCCATGGGCATGAAGGTCGCCGCGGTCACCGCGCA
>PLSZ01000470.1 GCA_003164305.1 Acetobacteraceae bacterium | reverse complement strand
CCGCGGGCCAGGTGCGTCGCGCGGCAAGCAGCAGGCTCAGATTGTCCGGCGGGCCTTCCCGCAACATCGCCGCCACCGGTGCGGCTGTCGTTTCGAAGCCGGCGACGAAGAACACCACCTGGCGCCCGGGGTTGGCCCGCGCGACAGTGACGGCGTCCAGCGGAGACGCCACCGCGCGCACATCCGCGCCGCTCGCGCGGGCCTCAACCAACGACCGGAGTTCTCCCCGCGCGACATTGGCCGGCACGCGCAGCATGTCGCCGAACGCCAGCAAAATGACGTTGGCGGACGACGCCAGTTGGATGGCGGCGAGGATGTCCTCCTCGGGGCAGACGCATACCGGACATCCAGGCCCAGGGATCAGCTCGATGCCGGAAGGCAGCACACCGCGAATTCCGGCCATGCCGATGGTTCGCTCGTGGCCGCCGCAAACGTTAAGGACCCGGACCGGACCAGGCAGTTCCAGCGCGTCGATCCGCTCCAGCCATCGCGCGGCTTCAGGCATGGGCGGCGGCGGCATGCGCGTGCGGGCCGGGATGCGCCAGGGTATTCGCGCGGCAGGCGTTCACCTCCGCGTCGAGCCAATCGATCCAGGCGTCCAATCCCGCTCCCCCGCGTGCCGATACAAGCAGCACGGGCGCGGTGCCGCCGATCTCCTGGAGATGCCGCGCCGCCTTACCCGGATCGAAATCACCCACCGCTTCCAGCAGATCGAGCTTGGTCATCGTCACGAGATCGGCGGCACGGAACATCACCGGGTATTTCTCAGGCTTGTCGTCGCCCTCGGTCACCGACAGCAGCACGACATTTCGATGCTGACCCAGATCGAAGCCCGCTGGGCATACAAGGTTCCCAACGTTTTCGATGAACAGCACATCGACCGGCCGAAGGTCGAGCCGGTGCAGAGCCGCATGCACCATGTTCGCGTCCAGATGGCACGCATTCCCGGTTGTGATCTGCACCGCCTGTGCGCCCGCGGCCCGAACGCGGATGGCGTCGTTTTCGGTCTCCAGATCGCCCTCGATCACGGCGACCGACAAACGGCCGTTCAGGCGGCTGATCGTCGCCTCCAACAGACTCGTTTTGCCGGCTCCCGGAGACGACATCAGGTTAACCACCAGAACGCCCGCGGCGCCGAAATGCGCCCGGTTATGAGCCGCCTGGTGGTCGTTGCCGTGCAACAGGGATTGCATCACCTCGACCTGGCGCGCCGTTTTCACGAATGCAACCGGGGTTGACGCGCGGCCCGCCGCGGAGACATCCGCGATATGAAAGTGATCCGCGCCGCTGGCGCAGCCGCAAACGTCACACATCAATGCACTCCATTTGGGATCCACTCCATTTGGCTGGTTCGCGGGGCGTCCATCACCTCGATGCTCGTCAACAGCATTTCGTCGCCGCTGATAAGTCTGACCCGCCACGTACCGCAGGTCGCGCACAACAGGCGATTGGGGCGGACACTGGAGGTCGCGTCGCAGACCTGACAGCGCACCTCGACCGGCGCGACCTCGATGTCCAGCGTGGCGTCGGCGCAGGCGGTGCCGGCCGCGACGATCGGGAAGGCAAGCCGCACCAGGTCCGGTTCCACCCCGGCGAGGGGGCCAATGCGCAGCGTGATCCGGGCAACGCTCCGAACGTTTTGGGAGGCGGCGACAGCCAACACCTGCCGCAGCACGGATTCGCAGATGGCGAGTTCATGCATCGGCGTGATCGAGCACGGCGGCGATTTCATCGAACAGGTCCCAGGTGGCACGGGCATCCGCGGCGCTGATCGTCTGCAGCGCATAGCCAACATGAACGAGGACGTGGTCGCCAACCGTCGGTTCCTGTCCGAGGAGCAGAGTCAGGCTGACCTCGCGACGGATGCCTTTGGCCTCACAGCACGCGGTGTATCCTTCGACGCTAACAATTCGCATTGGAATAGCGAGACACATGCGGCGGTCCCCGAGACGCTTCGTGATCGGCATCATGGTCATTGAAGGTTCGGATGTGACAGGTTCGGAAACTACTCAGTCCTTGCCCTCCCGATGCTTCATGCGTTGACCTCCGGGAACTTCCAGCCGTCATCGATCACTCGGTGTCACGAATGGCGACGGCCAGCTTTCGCATGAAGCGCACATCTTCCGCGCCGCGATCGATTTGTATTGACGTGGCTGCCAACGCTTCGCGTACGCGTCCCAGGGTCGGCCATCCCGTTCGGAGAATCCGTTGCGCCCCATCGACATAATCTCGGATCGCTGTCAGCGGCTCGCTCAACTCGTGCGCCAGCAGCTCGATAACTTCGCCAAGCCGGCCGCATAGCTCTTCGCAGTCTCTCGGCAGGTCGCCATGCACTTCCGTGACCCGCGCCTTATCGTTGCCGTCGTGCTTCACGTACCATTGGGTCGCGACCAGGACCGCTCTACCATCGGCATGATGATGAATGAGCACGCCGCTCCATGTCATCTCAGAAACCAGGGTGGCTTCGATTTTCTGTAATGCTCGCGGAAACTCCGTCTTGAGCAATTCATGAGATATCTTCCCGAGCGCGTCCGCGCGGGTGATGCCATAGCGCCGTTCCATACCCAGCGACCAGGCGATGATGTGTCCCTCCATTGTCCGGATCATCGTGTCCGGCAGGACAATCGGCGGTCCGGGACCATGGCTGGCGTCACTACCTCCGTCGTTGGCCGGCCGCGTTCGCGGTCCGCTATCCTTCAACATACAACTCACCCCCGTCTTTTACCGGCGGACGGCTGGGCGATGGCATGGTCTCCAAACGGCCCATCCGCGGTGCGCCGGGACAGAGATGTTCCGGGCCAGGCACGAGAGATGCTACCCACGGAAAATACTCAGGCGGGATTCGGAAAGTACCTGGACGACGTGAAGGGGACGCATGCGGCGGTTCGAAAATGAGTCCGGGACCGATTTGCACCCCACCTCGCCCGGATCGCGACCGATTCGTTCAGGATCGCGCGCGGCTCAATGCGGTGTTCCGGAGCCCGCCGGCGGTAATGCCTCCAGCGTGACGCGGACGAGGTGAGACAACGATGTCGCGCCAAGTTTCTTCATCACCGCGGCGCGATGATTTTCAACCGTGCGCTGACTGATGCCAAGCTCGTGGGCCATTTGCTTATTCGGCATGCCCCCGACCACCATATCCAGCACCTGACGTTCGCGCGGCGTGAGCGCGGCGATCTGCGCGGTCGTTTCTTCGCTGGAGGTGGCGCGCTCCATTGAGCCTTGGGCATGCTCCAGCGCCTGATCGATGGCGGCGAGCAGCTCTTCGCCCCGGACCGGTTTCTCAATGAAGCACGCGGCGCCGGCCTGCATGGCCCGGATCGCCAGCGGCACGTCGCCATAGCCGGTGATCATGATCGCCGGCAATGCATGGCCCTCGTTCCTGATTCGATCGAGCAGCTCGATCCCATCCATGTCGGGCATGCGGCAATCGACGACGAGGCAGCCGTTCCGCCCGGGCAACCAGGCGTCCAGAAACGCGCGCGCGCTGTCGTAGACCTCGACGGGCCGGCCGGCTTCCTCGATGAATCCGCTTAGTGCCCCACGCACGGCGGGGTCGTCATCCACGATGAAAACGGTCGGGGGCCGCTCCACTCCGCCCGGTTCCGCCGGATGGTTCCCGGCGAGCAGCCCGCGAACCAGCGCGGTCAGCTCCTCGCTGCTGACCGGCTTGGCGCGGTGGACGTAACCCAGGCGGGTGACTTCGATGAGGGTCTCGGTCGAGATGTCACCGGTGAGGATCAACACGGGCAGATCGTGCCCGACCGATTGCCGCAGCCACGCAACGATCTGAAGCCCGTTCAGCCCTCTCGGCAAATTGATATCGACGATGGCGAGATCGGGCCTCGTGCCCACGCCCGCGGCAAAGGCGATCGCCGCATCGGCATCGGCCACCGCCACCGTGCGATAGCCGTCCGCGCGCATGAGGGCTTCGAGCGAACCGCGCAACGCCGGATCGTCCTCGACGATCAGCACCAGGCAGTCGGGTACCGCGACTTCCGTGGGGCCCCGGACGAAACCGATCGGTGTCAGGTATCTCCCGTGTGGCGCGAGCGCGGCCTCGATCGAAAACACCGAACCGCTGCCTGGCCGTGAGCGAACTTCGACCGTATGACCCAGCAGGTCACCCAGGCGCTGTACGATGGCGAGACCAAGTCCCAGCCCCTGGCTCATTTCACGGGCCGGGTTATCGAGCTGATGGAATTCCTGGAAGATCGCCCGCAGCTGTCCCTCCGGGATGCCCAGACCGGTATCCCAGATCTCGATCCGCAACCGGTCGCCGCGGCGCCGGCACCCGAGCAGGACCCCGCCTTTCGTGGTGTATTTCACCGCGTTCGACAGCAGATTGCGAAGCATCTGCTCCAGCAGGCGAGGATCGCTGCGAACTGCCATGTGGGAGGGCAGCACGCGCCATTCCAGGCCATGCGCGCGCATGTGGTAGGCGAACTCGGACCGCATGCGTTCCAGCAGGTCGTTAATCGCGAAATCGACAAACTCCGGATGGATCACCCCGGCCTCGAGCTGGTTGATGTCGAGCAGCGAATTCAGCATGCCCGACATCGCGGTCACCGCTTCCTCGCCGCGCATGACCAGCTGCAGCTCGTCGCCCTTGAGCCGCCGCGCCAACAGCCCTTGCAGGAGGCGAAGCGTCTGCAGCGGCTGCCGCAGATCATGGCTGGCGGCGGCGAGAAAGCGCGACTTTCCGAGGTTCGCGCCTTCCGCCTGCAATCTGGCGGCGTGCACCGCGTCTTCCGCCTGCTTACGGGTGGTGATGTCGGCGAAGGTGATGACCACCCCTTCGATCCGGTTGTCCTTGGTCCGGTAGGGCAGAATGCGGCAGGTGTACCAGGCGCCGTTCTCCGCTTCGATCTCGCGTGTGAGCGGCACGAGGTTGGCCAGTACCAGCCTGGCATCGTCCAGCAGATGTCCGTCGGCGAAATGCCGCGCCAGATCGGCGAGTGGGCGGCCGACATCGGAGATGATCACGCTGAACAGCGCCTTCGCCGCCGGGGTGAAGAAACGAATCCGCAGATTGGCGTCGAGAAACAAGGTCGCGACGTCGGCGCTGTTCAGAATGTTCTCGAGGTCGTTCGCGAGGGCCTGATGCTGGCCGAGGGTCTCCTGTAGCTGACTGTTGAGCGCGGTCAGCTCCTCGTTCAGCGATTGCAACTCTTCCCTCGAGGTTCCCAGTTCTTCGTTGGTGGTCTGGAATTCCTCGCTGACCGACATGGCTTCTTCATTGATCGCCCGGACTTCCTCCTCGGCGGTCTCGCGGTCGCGGATGGCCTCCTCGAGTTCCTTGCGCGTCGCATCGAGCTCTTGCTCGGTGCGCGCGAGCCGCGAGGCGTCGGCCGGCGGCTCGGTCACCGGTTCGAGCTTTGGCGCGTGCTCGGGCTGGTCGCTGAAGCTGAGCAGGACCAGCTCCTCATCGTCGTGCTTCACGATCCGCGCCGTGACGGTCACCGCGACGGTGTGGCCATCGCGCACCACGCGGCCGGCGGTCGCGACCGCGGTTTGCTGCCCCACCGGGCCAGCTCCCCCTGAACCCGTTCCCCCTGGGCTTGCTCCCCNNGGGCTTGCTCCCCCTGGGCTTGCTCGGTCGAACGCTGCCCTGATCGCTGGGCGCAACCCTTCCCGTGCCGACGCCAGCAGATCATGATTCGCCGCGCCAGCCGGCATTCTCAGGAAAAGGTCGGTTGGGCCGAAGTAATACAGGCCCTGGTGCTTGCGGTTCGCCAGTACCGACGCCGGCGCGTAGGCATCTAGCAGCGATCGTTGCGCCAGATCGCCGATGTTGACTCGCGGCCGAGCGGGCGGCCGCGCGGACCGGAGCCACAGCGACCGCGCGGCCTCGCCGCGGCCCAGAGGGATACCGGCCTGGCCAGGCCTTCCATGGCCGATATGCCGGTAGATGCGCTGCGGTTGGGAGATCGCCTCAAAGTGGTCGCCGGCGCTGCCCACGGTTTCCGCGGGGCCGAGAAACAGCGTCCCACCCCCGTGCAGGGCGAAGTGGAACAGCGAAAGGACCCGCTGCTGAATGTCCGGCCGCAGGTAAATGAACAGATTGCGGCAACTGATCAGGTCCAGGCGCGAGAAAGGCGCATCGGCCGTCACATCGTGAACCGAGAAAACGATCGCCGCGCGTAGTTCACGCGACACCCGGTAGCCTTGATCTTCCCGGGTGAAGAATCGTGACAGCCGCTCAGGCGTTACATCGGCTTCGATCGCCGCGAGGTACAGGCCTTCGCGGGCGAATGCGATGGCGTCCGCGTCGATATCCGTGGCGAAGATCTGCAATTTCAGGTTTCGTCGCGCCGCCGCGATGGCCTCAATGAAGAGCATGGCAATGGAATAGGCTTCCTCGCCCGTGCTGCAGCCGGCCGCCCAGATCCGGATCGGCCGGTCCGGCGGATGCGCTTGTACAATTTCGGGAACGATCTGTTGCGCCAACAGGTCAAAGGCCTTGGCGTCGCGAAAAAATCGCGTGACATTGATGAACAGATCGTCGGCGAGACGCTGGAGTTCGGCGCCGTCCCGGGTCAGCAGCGCGACATAGCGATCGGCGTCATCGATTCCAGCCAGCGCCATGCGCCGCTCGATCCGGCGCTCGAGCGTCCCCGTCTTGTAGAGCGCGAAGTCGTGCGACGTTCTTTCGCGCAGCAAATCGATGATCTGCCGCAGCGCGTCGCCCAGGGGAGGAGTGGAGTCGCTCTCGACGTTTCTGACGTAGCGATGACCTCCATAGCGGGCGAGGGCTTCCGGCATTTGCGCCACCGGGAGAACGAGGTCGACGGCGCCGGTCGCGATGGCACCGCACGGCATCCCGTCGAACTCGGCCTCCTCCGGTTTCTGGGCTATCACCAGGCCGCCCGCCTCCTTGACTTCTTTGGCTCCGGCGCTGCCATCGTTGCCGGTGCCAGAGAGGACGACGCAGACCGCACGCTCCCCAAACGAAACAGCGAGAGAACGCAGCAGAAAATCGAACGGCATGCGCACGCCCCGGGGATCCCCCAGGGAATCCCCCGGGGGATTCCCATGGCCGTCGCCGGGGCGGGACAGTCGCAGCGCGCCGTCGCTCACCGCGAGGAAGCGTCCGGGTGGAATGACGAAAACGTGGTCTGGTGCGAGAGGCAGGCCCTGGCTCGCCTGGAGGACCGTCATGCCGGTGTGCGAGGAGAGCAGGTCGACCAACATGCTCGCATGGGTGGGATCGAGATGCTGGACCAGGATGATAGCCATGCCGGTCGTGGCGGGAAGGGCCGCGAGCAACGCGCGAAACGCCTCCAACCCACCGGCGGACGCGCCGACCGCGACCACCGGGAAGTTGGCGTCCGCGCTGGCGAGCGCGCGTTTTCGCGGCGCCGGCGGGCGGCCCGCGCCGCGCTTCGCGGTGTGCGGTCGTGAAGCACGCGCCATTGTAAAGCTTTTCCCCTGTCGCCCCAATATTTAACTAGACACTCGATGTCACACACCGACAAGCGTCGGGTGATCCCGCCCGCGAGCGCGCGTCGCGATCGCTCCGGTTGCGACCGTGAGCGGACCCTCGGCCACGCGGGTGATCGGCGTGGCGGCGGTTTCTCCCACCGCCGCGCGGAGGCTGACGGGGGCAACGAAAACGCCAACCCAAGGCGGCGGTGGAGAGGCCAACCGCTACCGCGGCCATGCGCGTTGGCTCTGTACTTTCGCGTTATTCTCGCATGCGCTTATTTCGCGAATGCCGCATGATCAATGACGCGAGCGACTGATCAAGCCGATCGACGCTCCGACGGCGAGAGCGATCAGTACCGAAGTCAACGGATTATGCTCAATACGTTCCTCGATCTCGCTCCGCGTCACGCGAACGCTGTTGCGCGCGCAAGCGGCGATGGCCGCGATCTTGTCGCCGGCCCCTCCGACGGCCTCGGAGAAGGCCGCGATCACGACAAATGCCAGAACCCAGTCAATCTGGTGTAGGGCTGACACCCGACGCCATCGAGACCAGGTGCTGGTATCCGGGTTGGTATTCAAAATTTCGATAACCCAAACTAACACGGTTTCAATGCTCTACGCGGATTCCGGGACTCCGCTCCTGGCACCATGCGGTTTCTGGCGCCAACAGAACCGCGGTCTGATCCGGTCAATCGAACGTCGCGCCATTTCGTCGAAGCAGCACTGTCTCATAACGGCGCCTCAATGACTGGCGGATGGGCGCGATCCATTTCCTGGCAGGCGAGTCGGGCTATCGCGCGTAGGCTATAACATCAACCGAACAATACATTGGCTCACGCGTCCTGGCCCGGCTCGACCGGGCCAGGACGCGTAACGAGCACGTTGATGCGGATAGCCCGGTCAAGATCGTGGAATCCCGGGCGCGCGGCCGCCGCGCCGCCGAGCGGGAGCGGCCGATTTTCAGCGTCGAGATCCAGCGCCCCCACCACGCGATCTTAAGGGTATGTCAACCTTATGCCCGCATCATCCTCCCGCTAACCGCGAGGGGCTCGGCTTTGGCTGCCGGCGAATGCCCGGAACGCGGTCCGGTGAGACCAGAGGTGGCAGGCCGAAAAGGATGACCTTCGCACACGACCGCATCCGATGACGGGAAGAAAACGAATCCGTGGCGCCAGCGTGTGCCAGGGCGTTTCAAATCCTGGCCTCTCGGGGACCGATCTCAAACGGTCTCGCGACGGCCGCCGCCACGCCGCGCGCGAGACAGAAAGGCCTGAAGCATGTTGAGCGTGTCTCCGCTAACCGAAACGAGATTCGGACCCTGGCGGCGCGCTCCGCGACCGGCGCCCATTCGCGACGATCTGGCCGCGTTCATGCCAGCCTTGTTGTCAGGCGGCGACAGCCGGCTCGCGGCTGATCCACGAACCGGCCTCAACAAATATCTTTGTCCTGGCGTACCGGCGCCCGACCTGGTCTGTGTCTCGTCGTGCACGGCCTCGCCCATTTTGGTCGGCGGCTTCGATCGCGCCGCCGAAGCGTTCCTCGGCATCGTCGGTGCCCCGTCGCCCCGGCAGCGCGCCCGCCGACTGGCGACGATGACGGAGAACGTCAAAGCGCGGCTTGCCGGTTATTTCGGCGCGGGATCGCTCGCGCGGATCATCCTGTGCTCATCCGGAACGGACGCCATGCTAACGGCCGCGATGATGATCGCCGCCGAACGGCCCCGCGAGCCAATCACGGCGATCCTTCCAGCGGCCTCGGAAACCGGCACGGGGGTGCCCATGGCGGCGATATGCCGCGTGTTCGATGGGCCCGACAGCGGCAAGCCGGTGACCGATGCCGTGGCGACCGCGGTTGAAATTCCATTGCGCGCCGCCGACGGATCGCCGCGAAACGACGACGAGGTGAACCATGCCTTCGCCGCCGCTTCGACGACCGCGTCCGGGCGGGTCGTCACCTGGCTGACGCACGGCTCGAAAACCGGACTGATCGCGCCGGTTTGCCCGCCGGAGGGCGCCGACGTGGTTGTCGATGCCTGCCAGGGGCGGATCGATCCCGCGGCCGTCGCGGCTTACCTGAGGCGCGGCTGGCCAGTGGTCGTCACAGGCTCGAAATTTTTTGGCGGCCCGGCATTCTCCGGCGCCGTGCTGTTCCCATGGGCGAGGTTGCCCGCGACCGGACGCCGCCCGCGCACCTCGGCATCCCGCGAAGATATCAATCTCGGCACCACGCTGCGCTGGATCGCCGCCCTCGCGACGATCGATGCATTCGAGCCGATCGTGGCCACCGTGCCCGCCGTTCTTTGGGAGCGGGCCGGTCTTGTCGAACGCGCGGTCGCGGCAAATCCCATGCTCGTGCCGGTCGGTGGATTGCGTCCCCGCCGGGGGGGATGGGCTGCTCTGCCGACGATTTTCACGCTCGGCGTGCGCGACCCGGCGCGGCCTGAGCGCATGCTGCCGGCGGTGGAGCTGCGTCCGCTTTACGAGCGTCTCGCGCGGACGGGTGTCCTGGTCGGCCAACCGGTGGCGCTTGGCCCGTTCGGCGGTCTTCGACTGGCGATTGGCGCCAGGGACTTGTTGCCCGCGTCCGGCGATGGCGGCCTGGCGCGGGCCTTCGCGGCGTTGGAGGAAGTCACCGCGTCCTCGCCTGGTCCCGCGGGCAAGCGGCGCACCATCCGCTCGCCGGCACAAAAGGAGCCTGTGGCATGAACAACGGCGCGAGGGAATTGCCCACCGCGGTCCGCGACGAACTGATCGCGATTTATAACTCCGGGCACTGGGACCGGTTGGTGTTGGCGGCCGATACCGTGACCAAACGCTATCCCGCCAACGTGCTTGGCTGGCAGGCGGCCGGGAAGGCGTTTCTGCAGTTGAACAAGCTGCCGGAAGCCATCGAGAAACTGTCGCGGGTGATCAAAATCGCACCGGGCAACGCCGACGCCTACAACGATCTCGGCAACGCCCTGCATGATGTCGGGCGCGTGGACGAAGCGCTCGCGAGCTTCCGGCGCGCCATGGAACTGAATCCGCGTTCACCCGAAACGCACTCCAATTTCGGCCGGATCCTCTGCGGACTCGGCCGGTTCGAGGAAGCCGTCGCGAGCTGTCGCCGCGCGATCGATCTCAATCCCGGGTCGGCCATCGCGCATAACAATCTCGGCAACGCGCTCAGCGAAACCGCGCGGCCGGATGAGGCCGAGGAAAGCTACCGCCGCTCGCTCGCGCTAAAACCGGATTATCTGGATGCGCTCATCAACCTCGCCGGTTTGCTCTCGGCTCAGACGCGACTGGACGAGGCGAAAGCGAATTATCGGTTGGCGGTGCGGCTGCATCCGAACGCCGGGGTCGCATACAACGCGCTTGGCCGCTTTCTCAGCCGCCTGACCGGGGAGGACGAGGAAGCGCGGCAATGCCTGGAACGCGCTATCGCGCTCGGCGCCTACGACACCAATACGTTCGTCGAACTGGGAAATATATTGATGCGGCAACGGCAGACCGCCAACGCACTGGTCATGTTCCGTCAGGCCAAGGCTCTGCAACCGTTGATCACCTGGCCCGCCAATCAGCCAAAAGCCGAGTTTTCCGCTGTATTTCTCGATACCCCGATGGGCGGCTCGACCCCGGTCAATTACCTCGCGGGCAAAGCCGCGTATGACCGGCATTTCCATTGCGTGATCCCGGACACGCCGGATGACGTCGCGTTGCTTCGGAGCAAAGCCGATGTCGTTTTCAACATGATCTGCAACGTCGATGACGGCGAGGACGTTCTGGTGCGCGCGCTCGATCTGGTCGATCGTCTGGATCGTCCGACGATCAATCATCCGCGCACGATCATGCACACGAATCGGGAGAGTATCGCACGGCGATTCGCCGATATTCCACATTGCGTGATCCCCAGGACGCTGCGTGTCGCCGGCGCGGTGCTACTCGAATCCGCGTCCCGTAACGAATTCGCGGATTTCCGCTTGCCGTTGCTGGTACGCGTCGCCGGCCCACACGGCGGCGACGACTTCGATAAGTTCGAGTCCTGGCCGGAGATCGCCGATTTCGTCGCGAAGAGCCCGGAACTAAACTATTACGTGATCGAATTCATCGATTACCGTTCGGACGACGGATTCTTCCGCAAATATCGCGTCATCTTCATCGATGGAGAGATTCTGCCATACCATCTGGCCATTCATAACGACTGGAAGGTGCATCATTTCCGGACCGACATGGCCGATCATCTCTGGATGCGCCAGGAAGAAGAGCGCTTTCTCGATAACATCGGCGGCGTGTTCGACGCCGCGCGCCAGGACTCGCTGCGAGCGATGGCCGGCGCGACCGGCCTTGATTACGGCGGCATCGATTGCGGTCTGGACCGCGACGGACGGATCGTGGTCTTCGAGTCGAACGCGTCAATGCTGGTTCACGATGAAAAGAACCAGGCGTTTGCTTACAAGAATCCATACGTCGCCAGGATAAAGACCGCGTTCGATGCGATGCTGTCCCGGCGCCGGCTGACCGGTTAGCCCAGATTTCCGCTCGGCGATCATGGCTGCATGCCGCGAATGATCGGTCTTCAATCGGAACCTGGCGGCCAACCGTTGACGGAATGGCTTGATACGTGGCTGACCAGCCCGGCAGCGGGGGATGCGCCGCATGACAACGCGCGACTGAAACAGACTTCGTTCGACGCCGTGCTCGCCGCCATCGGACGCTCCCATCTCAAACCTGGCGACGCCGCTGAGATCGGGTTGTATCGCTGCTGGATCGAGGCGAACGCCGGCATCTCGGACGTGCTTTATGCCGCCTGGTTCAATCTCGGCGTCTCGCTGACCAACGCCGGCGACAATGCGAACGCCATCGTCGCCTATGGGAATGCGCTGGCGCTGCGCCCCGATCTGTATGGCGCCGCCCTCAACCTCGGTTTGATGCTGGAGCTGACTGGTCAGCCGGAGCAGGCGCTCACGGCCTGGCAACGCGCGACCCAACCGGACGCCGAGCGCATTGCGCTGGAAACCCAGCAAGGCCGCCTGCTGGAAAGGCTTGGCCGGCTCGAAGCCGCGGAACGAATGCTGTATCGTGTGCTGCTGACCGATCCGGAGCAGCCCGATGTGCTGCATCATTGGCTTCATATCCGGCAAAGAATGTGCCGGTGGCCGATCGCCTCAACGGACATTCCCGGTCTCTCGGCGGAGGACCTGATCGGAAAATCCTGCCCGCTCAGCATCCTGGCGCTCACCGACGATATCGATACGCAACGAGCGTCCGCCGCCGCCTGGATTTCCCGCAAGACCGAGCCGGCGCCGCGCCTCGCGCCACCGAAGCCATACCCCCACGAGCGAATCAGAATTGGCTATCTGTCCTCGGATTTCTGTAGCCACGCCATGTGCTACCTCGTGACGGAGCTGTTCGAACGTCACGATCGAGATCGTTTCGAGGTCTTCGGCTACTGCTCCAGCCGCGACGATGGCAGCCGTTTGCGCCGGCGGGTGCTCGCCGCTTTCGACCATTGCCGGACCATTCGTTCGCTGACGGACGAGCAGTCCGCGCGATGTATTCGCGACGATGAGATCGACGTGTTGATCGACCTCAACGGGATCACCGAGGGCAGCCGTCTCGCGGTTTTGCGTTCGCGCCCGGCGCCCGTGCAGGCGACCTGGCTTGGTTATATCGGCCCCGTTCCATTACCCGAACTTGACTATCTGTTGTGCGACGACGTGGTCATTCCGCCGGAGTACCGGACCTCCTATCAACCGGCGCCATTGACCGTGGGTCCGATCTATCAGGCGAACGACAGCCTTCGCTCGATGGGATGCGAGATTTCCCGCGACGCCGCCGGATTGCCGGACGATCGTTTCGTGTTCTGCTGTTTCTCGAAACATTACAAGATCACGGAGGAAATGTTCGCCGCCTGGATGTCGATCCTCAGGCGAGCCCCCCGGTCGGTTCTGTGGCTTATCGAGGATAACGCCTGGTCCCGAGCCAACCTGCTCGCGGCGGCGCGGCGTGAGGGAATAGCGGGGGACAGGCTGATCTTTTCCCAACGCGCCGACCCCGACCTGTATTTGAGCCGCCTTGCTCTGGCCGACCTGTTTCTCGATACCTTTCCCTATAACGCCGGGACCATCGCCAGCGATGCGATTCGCATGCGGTTACCGATACTGACTCTGTGCGGCCAGGCTTTCGCTTCCCGCATGGCGGCCAGCCTGTTGCACGCGGCCGGCGCGCCTGAGGCCATCGCCATCAGTCTGACGATATATAGCGACACCGCCGTTCATCTCGCCAACGAACCAGCGGTGTATGCCCGTTACAAGGCGTTGTTCCGAGCCGAAACCTGGAGCCGGACAATCGGCGATATCGCCGGTTTCACGAAGGAATTCGAGGCCACATGGTGCCGGGTGATCCGCGCCATGCGCGATAACTGACCCGGGTGGCGGGTTTGTCATTGTGTCGGAACGTCGAGGCGTGAGTGCGCGGCGGGCCATCGCGTGTCGGTCGCGGGACGATGAAACCGCGAAAACCGCGTTGAAGCAATAAAGTCACCTGATGTCACGCCTGATTATTTTGCTCGGTGGACGCATTCTGTTTACCTCCCGTTAATCCATTTCGTGCAATCTGCCGTCAGGCAAAAAAATCTTGCCGTCTGTAACTCACGAAATCGTGGAGTTCGTCAGATGGCATCGTTTCAATCAACGCCTGCGTTCCGTGCGGAATGCCGCGACAAAAACCTGTCGTCACGTATCAAATCCGGCGGCAGGTAAACCCTCATGACAACTTCAAATTATACGCCCTCTCAAATCGTGGGCATGGGCACCAGTATCGCTGGACTCGCCACAGATATTATTCAGGGTTTCACCACCGCGCAGATCGCGGCGATTACGGCCGCGCAGGCCAAGGTGCTGACCACCGACGAGATG
>PLSZ01000137.1 GCA_003164305.1 Acetobacteraceae bacterium | reverse complement strand
CCGCGGGCCAGGTGCGTCGCGCGGCGAGCAGCAGGCTCAGATTGTCTGGCGGCCCTTCCCGCAACATCGCCGCCACCGGGGCGGCTGTCGTTTCGAAGCCGGCGACGAAGAAGACCACCTGGCGCCCCGGGTTGGCCCGCGCGACCGCGACCGCGTCCAACGGAGACGCCACCGCGCGCACATCCGCGCCGCTCGCGCGGGCCTCCACCAACGACCGGAGTTCTCCCCGCGCGACATTGGCCGGCACGCGCAGCATGTCGCCGAACGCCACCAGAATGACGTTGGCGGACGAGGCCAGTTGGATGGCGGAGAGGATGTCCTCCTCAGGGCAGACGCAGACCGGACAGCCAGGCCCAGGGATCAGCTCGATACCATCCGGCAGCACACCGCGAATTCCGGCCATGCCGATGGTTCGCTCGTGGCCGCCGCAAACGTTCAGCACCCGGACCAGACCGGGCAGTTCCAGCGCGTTGATCCGTTCCAGCCATCGCGCGGCTTCAGGCATGGGCAGCGGCCGCATGCTTGTGCTGACCGGGATGCCCCTGGGCATTCGCAGCGGCATTCGCACGGCAGGCATCCGCCTCAGCGACGAGCCAATCGATCCAGGCTTCCAATCCAGCTCCGCTACGTGCCGATACACGCAGCACCGGCGCGGTGCTACCGTTCTCCTGGAGATGCCGCGCCGCCTTACCCGGATCGAAGTCGCCCACGGCTTCCAGCAGATCGAGCTTGGTTACCGTCACGAGATCCGCGGCACGGAACATCACCGGGTATTTCTCAGGCTTGTCGTCGCCCTCGGTGACCGACAGCAGCACGACATTTCGATGCTGACCCAGATCGAAGCCGGCGGGGCACACGAGGTTTCCAACGTTTTCAATGAACAGCACATCGATTGGTCGAAGGTCGAGCCGGTGCAGAGCCGCATGCACCATGCTCGCGTCCAAATGGCATGCATTCCCGGTTGTGATCTGCACAGCCTGAGCGCCCGCGGCCCGAACGCGGATCGCGTCGTTTTCGGTCTCCAGATCGCCCTCGATCACGGCGACCGACAAACGGTCGTTCAGGCGGCGAATCGTCGCCTCCAACAGACTTGTTTTACCGGCTCCTGGTGACGACATCAGGTTGATCACCAAAACCCCGGCCGCGGCGAAATGCGCCCGGTTATGCGCCGCCTGGTGGTCATTGCCGTGCAACAGGGATCGCATCACTTCGACCTGCCGTGCCGTTTTCTCGAACACGACCGGGGTTGATGCGCCGCCCCCAGCGGAGGCGTCCACGACGTGGAAATGATCCGAGTCGCCGGCGCAGCCGCAAACGTTACACATCAATTCGCTCCATTTGGCTGGTTCGTGGCGCGTCCATCAACTCGATGCTCGCCAACAGCATTTCGTCGCCGCTCACGAGATTGACCCGCCAGGTTCCGCACGTCGCGCACAACAGGCGATTGGGACGGACACTGGAGGTCGCGTCGCAGACCCGGCAGCGCACCTCGACTGGCGCGACCTCGATCTCAAGCGAGGCGTCCGCGCAGACGGTGCCGGCCGCGACGATCGGGAAGGCAAGCCGCACCAGGTCCGGTTCCACGCCGGCGAGGGGGCCAATGCGCAGGGTGATCCGGGCAACGTTCCGAACGCTTTGGGAGGCAGCGACAGCCAACACCTGCCGCAGCACGGAGTAGCAGATGGCGAGTTCATGCATCGGCGTGATCGAGCGCGACGGCGATTTCGTCGAACAGGTCCCAGGTGGCACGGGCGTCCGCGGCACTGATCGTCTGCAGCGCATAGCCAACATGAACGAGGACGTGGTCGCCGACCGCCGGTTCCTGTCCGTCGAGCAGAGTCAGGCTGACCTCGCGACGGACGCCTTTGGCCTCACAGCACGCTGTGTGTCCGTTAACGCTAACGATCCGCATTGGAATAGCGAGACACATGCGGCGGTCCCCGTGACGCTTCGTGATCGGCATCCTACTCATTGTGGGATCGGGGACGGCAGGTTCGGAAACTACTCAGGTCACCCATTCAAACGCTTGTTTGCGGACGTCCCGTTATTTTGTAAGGCGAACCTCGCGACAAGCATGACCGCCGACAATGATCTACCCACCACCTGTCACGTTGGCAGACCAAGGGCCACCGGGCCGCCACACCGCTGCCTCATCAGGCACACCAACCAGTGGCATCAGGAAAGTGCGAAGATCGTCAATCACCGCGGCGAAGGCGTCTGGCGCGGCCGCCATACGCTCGCGTCCCAGGAAAGCACGCCATTGGGTCGCCCGCGCTGTCGCGAATTCGGCGGTCAGACCGACCGGAACGTCAACCGGCAGCGCGGTTCCGCGGCGCTCGAAAGTGCGTCGCACCGCTTCAACAAGGACGGACTGACTCAGTTCGAATGTCCGCGCGATCAACCAAAGATCATAGAAATCCTTCAACCGGCTGTTGGCGATGCCGAGGGTGACCAAGGCTTCGAATTTCTCCGCCACCACGGTCTGAACGGGATAAGCCCGGAGGTGGGGAGCGGGGGCGTCCAGCAATGTGGGATAGTCGATTTCCACGGGCGCCGGCGTCACCACGTCGCCGAAGCCAATGTCGATCTGGATCGGGATGCGCGCGCCGGCGATCGTGGCGGTCGTGCGAATCCGCACTCCGCCATATTCCACGTCCTCGAGAATCGGCGCGGCCCTGAGCCCGGCTGCGTCGAATGTCACGCCATCTTCGGCGACCGGTTCCGAACATATCGCGCGGAACGTCTCGGCAAGTGCCTGGTCGTCATTGTCGCCGTAACCGAGCAGATCAAGATCCCGGGTCGGCCGAAACGGATCGGCGACCCAGGTCACGAAGAGCATCGCACCCTTCAGGATGAAACGGTCTCGATGCCCGGAAACGCTCAGCCGGTAGAGCAGACGTTCGATCGCATAGCGTGTCAGCAGAATCTGAAAGTCCGACCGTTCGGCGCGTGCCCGATCGAGGAGCCGCGCCCGCACGGAGGCACCGACGTTGCGCGGCTCACGCGGCATCGGACACCATGGCTTCGACATAGGGGCGCATCACTGACCAGACCCGCGCCGTCCGCGCATGGCGCCAGAGTTCGTCGGGCGCGCATCGCCCGCGGCGAAGGCCTTCCCGTAGTCCCTCCATCGCCACATCGAGACCGACTTTGCCCCGATAGCGAAAACAGTCGACGATTGACCTGGCCGGATTTGTGATGGGGACAGCAACGCCCTCAATCACATGACGCTCGACGCCGTCCTTTAGAGCGGGGCCGGTAAAGCGCACGAACCTGATGCGCGGATAGTCGATTTTCGGCCGCCACGCGGTTCTCTCGATCGCCATCCACACAGCGGCCGGCATCTGGAGTGTCAGCTCATGGTACTGAAGCGCCGAGATCAGGCAGATGACGCCCTTGGGGACCAGAACCGCGGCTTCCGCCAGCGAATGGGCGGCCTCGATCCGCGAATCGGCGAGCTGATAGAGACCCCGCGCCGGGCGCACGACCGCCTCTTCCCGGACAAGACGTGCCAGCGTCTCCGGTCCGATGCCTTCGGCCACGAAGTTCTTCAGCCGGAGCATTCCCCGGGATTTCAGGAGATCGAGGGCATGCGTCCGTTGGGCGCTTGTCGGGGACATCGATCGGTGACAACTCCTTTGCTTAAACAGATAATAGCAGAGGTTTTATCACAGATTGCCTGAGAGGGGGAAGCCTTCCTTCGCGGACGAGTCGGCCGGCGTCTCGGCCGCCCTTCCCGCGGGGACCCGAAGAAATCCGTGATGGGCCTCCCCATGTCGAGACTGGAGTGGCCAGAAAATCCAGCCGGCGATCGTCTCAGGCGGGCCTCAGCGTCAGCGGATCCTCCGCCAAATCGAGATAATCCGGGTTGTTCCGGCACACCCAGGTGAGCATGGTTCCAGGCGGTTCCGGTCGTTGCGCGAACGACGATACCGCCAGGCGATACTGGGTGTCGGTTGTGGTCGAGGCCTGGATGCGGGCCATGTTGGCCTTGAGCCAGATCAAATTATCCGGCGCCACGTCCGACCGGAATGCCGTCGTACTGTGGTCCGAGTCGAGCGCGAAGAAAAAATAATCGCCGGTCCTGATCATGGTACTCAGGACCAGGCGCGCGGCAGGATCGCTCGGATTGATCAGCACATGACAGGTCGCGAAGCCATAAAACTCGAACGCGAAATGAACCACTTCCCAACTACCGCCGCCGTACAGCGCATGGCCGAAAGCGAAGCCGGCGGCGGAAATTTCCCGCGGGAGCGCCTCGTTGAGGCGCAGGGTGATCATCGCGCACTGGCTGCCTTCCACTTCGACCAGGCCAAGGGCGAGGCAGGGCGGTTCCTTCGCGATGAAGTCCATCATGAACCGGCGGTTGACCGTCAGTGTGGGAAGCATCGGGCGGATGGTGTTCATCGTTTGCGGTCTCAGTCCTGATCGAACGGCGCTGTAGATTGGGCGGACGGTTTCGGCTTACGGTCACTACCACGGCGGCTGGCCAGGTTACCGGCTCAGCCCCAGGCCCTTCTTCTGCTGCTCAGGCGTCGGCTCCGGCGGCAATCCGAGACGTTGGCGCTCCTCCTGGCGGTCGCGCTCCCGTTCCGTCGCCTGACCCTCCCGGCCGAGCCGGTTTCCCCATGCCGCGCTTTGCTCCATGCCCTCGCGGCCGAGTTTGAAACTCCGCGCCAGCACGTCCAGTCCGACCTGCTGCTCCGGCCCGGTGCCGGGCACATTCATCCTCCCCGCCTGCCCGACGGCACGCGAAGCATCCCGCATCCCCTCCTCGCCAAGCCGTTGTCCGACCGCCGCCATGAACCGGTCCAGTTCGCCGGCCACGCGCGGATCGGCGCGCCCGGTGGTCCAGGCGTCCGCGACCGCTTCCTCTCGTCGCCGCTGTTGGGCGTCGTACCGTTCTCCGTCATTCTGCCGATCGGTCGCATCGAGCGCGCGCCCGACATTCTCGAGTGTTGCCAGCGAGGCCCCGGACAGGCCGGGCACCGCGACCGCGTCCCGCGTCCGCTGTTGCTCCACTTCAGCCGTGTGACGAATCACCGCCGTGTCCCGCGCCTCGGCTTCCTGGTCCAGTCTGGCCGGGATCGTGCCGGCGGCGCTCCGCGCATAGGTTCGCTCGGTCTTCGCCGCCTCGCGCGCCAGCCACCCCTCACGCCCGCGTAGCTCGCCCAGCACCTCCGGCCCGTCCTGCCGCAGCGTCGCCGCCGCCGCGCGCAAATCGCTGCCCGATTTTTGGATGACCGTATCCAATGCATCGGCTGCGGCCTCTGGATCGCGATAAATGACCTGCAAGGTGCGGGTCCGGGCATCGATTTCGCGCCGTGCCGCCGGGTCCTTGCCGGCGACGCGGGCCAGATCCTCGGGTGACGTGCCGCGGCCAAGACTGTCGCGCCCCTGGCCGGTCGTATCGCGCCACGCGGGCAGCAATGGTGCGGGTGCGTGTTCGTCCTCGGGTCCACTTTGTCCGGCGGTCTGGCGCGGCGGGTCCGCCGTCACGGTTGGCCCCTCGGGCATTTCCCTGGTCGCGAGCGGCCGTGCCGCGCCGGCCTTCAACGCGGTACGATCCTCGGCGCCGCCGGTGAGCGTCTGGCCGGTCTTCTCAGGCTCGTTGGCCAGCACCCGGCGCGCATCCGGTGACAGGGACGCCTCCGGCTTTTCCTCGTTCGCATTGTCCATCCGCCGTGCCGCCAGGTTCTCGCGCACCTTGGCACGCAGCGAATCCTCGTCCCGCGTTGTGTCTGGCCGAGTGCGTTCCGCCTTCCAGTAGGCCGCGGCGGAATCAGCGTCGCGCTCCGCCCGCACCCCGCGCGCGTCCGGGGTCTGGGACGCCTCCGGCTTTTCCGCCCCGGTGTTCGATTTCTGTCGCGCGGCCAACGCCTCCCGCACCTTGGCGCGCAACGTGTCCTCGTCCCGTGCTTCCCTGGGCTGAATACGTTCCGCCGTCCTCTCGGCGGTGGCGGGATCAGGCTGCCGCTCCGCCCGTACCTTCGCCACTTCCTCCGGCGTGGCCCAGGCGACGGAGGCCGCGCGCACTTCGCCCCGCGCCATCTGCCGGGCAAGGTGATTTGCGTCGCGGGCCGTCTCCCGCGCGACGAACACCTGCGCGCTGTCGCGTTGCCGGGTCAGCGCGACGTAGCTCGCCGCCGCCCGCCAGTGCTCGGTGTGGTAGAGATACGTCCGGTCCAGGGTCTTTCCCTGGCCTTTGTAGATCGTCCCGGCGTAGCCGTGCCGGAACCCCTCGAACTCGCCCGCGAACCAGGTCACCTCTCGCCCCGCCCCGCCGGCGGCGTCCAGCCGCGCGGTGATCTCGCCGGTCAGGCCATCGAGGCCGGTGATGGTGCCGGCGTTGCCGTTATAGATGTGCCGCCGCTTGTCGGTGTCGGTGAACTGCACCCGGTCGCCGATCGCGAACGCCGCCTTCCCGTGCTTCGTGTCGAACTCGACATCCGCGCCGGTCAGCGCGCCGCGGGCGCGGTACACTTCCCGTAGTTCGGCATTGAGCGCGTCCACGTCGCGGTTGGTGTAGGCGAACACGAACCGGCGCGCCCCCGGGTGTTCCGCCGTGTCGCGTGTCCATGCCGCGACCAGGGCACTTCGGGCATCCTCCTGCCTCTCGGTCCAGGTGATCGCCCCGGCCCGGTCGAAGGCGCCAACGGCCTCGGCGAAGCGGCCCTCGGCCAGATCGCGCGCCGCCTGGCGCTGCCAGTCCACCGTCTGCCGTGTCACCTCGGTGATCTCGGCCGCGCCGTGGCGCTGGCGCAGTTCCGCGAACAGCCCGCCGCGCTCGATGCTGGCAAGTTGGCGATCGTCGCCGGCGAGGATCACTTTGGCCTCGGCCTGGCGCGCGGCCGCCAAAAGCTCACCCGTTACCGGCGTATCCAGCATCGCCGCCTCGTCCACGATGACGACGGTGTTTCGGTCCCAACTGGTCCGCCCGTTCTTCAGCCGGAACAGCGCGGAATGGACCGTGCCCGCTTCGGTGAACCCGTCCGCCGCCAGATCCTGGGCGACGGCGTTGGTCGGAGCCAGCCCGACCACGCGCCTGCCATCCGCCACGTACGCGTCGCGGATCGCGGCAAGGGTAAAACTCTTTCCCGTACCCGCCCTGCCCTCGATCAACTTCAGGTCGCCCGGGCCAATCGCGTGCGCGAAGGCCGCGTCCTGATCCGGCCGCAAGGTCCGCCCGGCTCGGGCCGATCGCGCGACGCGGCCGGAGACACCACGAGACCG
>PLSZ01000080.1 GCA_003164305.1 Acetobacteraceae bacterium | reverse complement strand
CACCCCAACAAGCCGGAGGATGACGAACGGAGGAGGCCAACCGGCGAAACGAGACCTGCTGTGTGCTCAGGACATGAGCCTGGTCAGCGCCGTCGCGATCTCCGGCCCGGTCTGGTCCGCGCGAACCGGCGCGATGAACCGCCCGTCCGGCCCCATCAGATATAGCACCGAGCTGTGGTCCATCGAGTAATCGGCAGGCCCCGGCCCCGTGCGATGCTCGGCGTAATAGACGCGGTAGGCTTTGGCGGCGGTGGCGATCTGCGCCGGGGATCCGGTCAGCCCGGTGATCCGGGGACTGAAAGCGGCGGCGTATTGTTTGACGACGGACGCGGTGTCGCGCTTCGGATCCACGGTGATGAACAGCGCCTGCAGGCGATCTGCCTTGGGGCCCAGTTTGTCGAGCGCGTCGGCGACGTTGGACAGCGTGGTGGGGCAGACGTCCGGGCAAAAGGTGTAGCCGAAATAGACCAGCATGTATTTGCCGCGCCATGTCTGGTCGGTGACCGGGTGGCCGTCGCCGTCGATCAACGAGAACGGGCCGCCGACCGTCAACGCCGCCGGCTGATTGCCGGACACGAACAGGTACGCGCCGGCCGCCAGCAGCAACACCGCCACCAGCAGACCGATGATCGCGTAGATGGTGCGGTTGGACGGTCCCTGCTGGTCAGTGGTGGTGTTCATGCTCGCCTCCGCTCTCGATCGTCAGGGGTTGGGTGCAGATCGTCCGCGCCTCCTCCAGAAGGCGCGCCGGATCGGCCCATTCGCCGCCGTCGTCTTTGCGCCAGACCGACCGTAGCACACCCTCCGGGTCGATCAGAAACCGGGCCGGGACGAGGTGCCCGTCGGCCGCCCCCGCCAGGATCGCGTAAGCCTCGGCCGCGACCGGACCGTTCGGGGCCACGCAGTCCACTTCACGCGGGAGCGCTTCGCCAAGGGACGAGGCGTTACCCGGCATCCAGACGGTCACGACTTCGATGCCATTCACCGGGGGCAGCGCGGACAGTGACTCCGGCAAGGCGCCCAGAATGATCCGGATGGCCTTGCCTCGCAGGTCCGCGATGGAACGGGCCGGCAAAGAGGCGCAGGACAAAGCGATCTCGGGCGCGGCCACGCGATGCGGCCATCCGTCCAGCCCGCGCGTGACCGCGCCGGCGTTCAACGCGTAGATGTAATCGATGGCGGACCAACGGGCCGGCTCGGACAACGCTGCCTCCCACGCCGGCATCGCGGGAACGTCGTCGTGCGCGGGAATCCCGTGCGAGACGAACCAATAAAGGTCGCCAACCGGATGGGTCCAGATATGCGGCAGAAGCAAGTTGGCGGCCTCGCCCAATCCTCCCACGCCGTCGCCGGCCTTGCCGTGGCAGGGCACGCAGTTGGCGGCGAACACCCGGCGGCCGGCGGCGATTGAGGCATCGGTGAAACCGGTCGGCGACGCGCGGTAGCTGGCCGGAGTGGCATCCACGAACAGCAAGCCCAGATTGGGCCCCTGAAGAAACACCACTGTCATCGCCACCAGGATCGCCACGATCAGCCCCCGGCGCGCCACGAACGCGATCGTCAGCAGCAACACCGCGAGGCCAAGCTCCGAGAACGTGACCGCCAACACCTGTCTCACGTCGGGATCGCTCAGATTTTCCAGGCTGGGGCGCACCGGCAGCGGCCATGGCACGGCGGAGGCGAGCGTGCTCAGCCAATCCGCCATCGTCAGGGCCGTGCCGCGACGAAGCGGATCGCAACGCCGCCGACCCGCGCGATCTGGCCAGGATCGCCGCTGCTTTCGACGGCGATGGTCAAACCGATCAACGATGGGCCGATCAAAGCCGGGCCGCCATCCGAGCCCGGAAACATGCGCGCCCCCGCCGCCAATGGCAAAACCCGTAAACAGCCCCGGGCGAGCGGCACGCGATAGCCGCCCAAAGGATCCGGCTCCGCGGTCCGGCCGGAAAGCCGGGACAACCGGGTCATCGTCTCGGCCGGGAACGCGGTGACGTAGACGGCCTCGGTCAAGGCCACCGCGTGGTTCGGATGCGCGGTGTACGCGGGTTGCCACAACAGGTCGCGCGTCAGATGTCGGATCAGCAGGATCCGGCCATCGGGAGAATCCGGCGGCATGAGCAATCCGAACCGCGCTCTCGCTCCATCCGGGCTCGCGTCGCGCTCGGTGATGGAGACATCCCCCGCCTCGATCCCGGCGCGGCCCAGACGGTCGCGCGCCGCGTTCAGGTCATCGACCTCCAACGCCAGGATATGGGCACCCGCGCCGCGGGTCAGAAACCGGTCGATCGTGCCGCTGGCCTGACCGGGGACTGTGGCGATCAACTCCAGGTAGCCACCGTCGCGCAGCATCACGCAGCGATTGGCGGTCCGCCCGCTGGCGTGCGCCGCCCGCGGCGTCAGCGCGAACCCCAGCCCGGAAAACGCCTCGGCCAACGCATCGAGATCGGCGCCGACGATGCCAACATGGTCGAGGCCGCTCGCCGCGCCGTGATCAGGAGTGAGGCCGGACATGACAGCGCGTGTGACCGCCCGCTGTAGTCGGGTCAAGCCGCCCCGGACCGTTCATATCGGCGAACAAACGTTCATCTGGTTTCCCAGTGCAGCAGCACCGTCTTTAGCTCCTGATCGTTCCACGCGGTGACCACGCCGGATACTGAGGCGCCATGATCGGTCTTCGTACTGCTGATCCAACTCAGGTGATACCGGTAATCCGGTCCGAGTTGTTGCATCGCCAGCGATTCCGCGAGTTGCGCCGACTGGCCGTGCAAACTGAGCCAGAACAGGAACCCAATCAGCACGACGATCGCTCCGCCCGCCTGCGCCGGAATCCACATGGACCAGCGCCGGAAATCGCCGCGTTGGATCCACTCCTGTAGCGGCGCGCGGCCGAGATGCAGCACCACCCAAAGCAACAACCCCAGCAGGCAGGCGAATTGCGCCGCCTTCACGGCCACGCCCGGCATGGCGCCGCGGATCTCCGCGATAGTCAGACCGAACGGCTGGTAAAACGGCGCGGCGATGATGGGGACGACACCGGCGGTAAGCATGAAAGCGGCGATGGAGCGCACCCACAGTCCCGACCTCGGGCCCCCACTCAGCAGAGCGCCTCCGCACAGAATCGCCAGGCAATCGAGGATCGCGGGAGTGAAACCCGCCTCGGCGTGGCGAACGATCGTGACCACGAGGTCGATCACTCCCACCCACAGTAAAACGCCACCAACGCGCCGCAGAATCGTAAGCATGCCGTGCCAAACTCTCCAGATCACCAGACATCGTCTGGCATTTCCCTGGCCGGTCCGCAACCGGACGCGCCGGCCGTCGGGCTGTCACGAACTTCCCGGCGGGCGGAGGTTTCCGCCCCGATCATCAAAAGCAATTGCCAGCATCGCGAGACCTGGTCAGACTGCGGGGTGATAAGCCACATAAAGTGGAAAGTAACAGGGAAAGGAAGTCTTCACGATGTCGTACGCCGCGAGTTCACGGGAAACCGGCCCCTGGTGGAGGGAACCCACCAAAGACCAATGGTATGCATTCGTCGCCGCCTGGCTCGGCTGGACCCTGGACGCCTTCGACTTCACCGTCTTTCTGGTGCTGATCGTTTCGATCGCCAAGGAATTTAACGCTGATCTGACGCTTGTCGTGTTCGTCGGCACCCTGACGATGCTGATGCGATTCGTCGGAGCGATGGCCTCCGGCTGGATGGCCGACCGACTGGGCCGCCGCGCGCCTTTGATGATCTCGATCCTGTGGTACTCGGCCTGCAACTTCATCGCCGGTTTCTCGCCCACCTTCATGTTCCTGCTGGTGTTCCGCACGCTTCTGGGGATCGGCATGGGCGCTGAGTGGCCCGCGGGCATGGCACTGGCGACCGAAAGTTGGCCCGCCCGTTCCCGCGGCCTGATGGCGTCCGTCCTCCAGAGTTCCTGGGCTCTGGGTTACCTGATCGCGTCGTTACTGTACGCGACATTGTTCGATTACATCGGCTGGCGAGGCATGCTGTGGATGGGCGTGCTGCCCGCGCTGGCCGTGGTCTGGATCCGTGTCTACGTCAAAGAGCCCGACGTCTGGCTGGAAAACCAAAAGCAGCAGAAGGAGAAAGAGGCGCACATGAAAGTGCCGGTCGCCGCCTTGTTCCGCAAAGGCGTGATCGGCAACACGATCAGCTGCTGCTGGTGGCTCATGAGCGCGTTCACAGTGTACTACTCGATCTTTGGCCTGTTCGCGACCTACATGACGCGGGAACTGCATCTGTCGGCGGCGCAGGTCGGCTGGCCGCTGGTGTTCTCCAACGGGCTGACGTTCATCTTCAGCTTCTTCTGGGGCGCGTTGACCGACAGCATCGGCCGGCGGTGGGCGATGATCATCCCGGCCTGTATCGGCGCCTTCGTCGCGCCGATCTATCTGCTGACGACGGATTACATGACCATCCTGATCGCGTTCTCGATCCAGGGCGCCTTCGCCGGCGCGATCTATGGCATCAACCCGAGCTACACCAGTGAACGCTTTCCCACGGAAATCCGAGCGACCGCGGCCGCCTTCTGCTACCACATGGGCGCCGTCGCGGGGGCCTTCGTGCCGCCCATCCTGACGTATTTCGCGATCGAACGAGGCATGGGATTCGCGATTCCAATGCTGGTCGGCACTGTCGGCGGCCTGGTCAGCTTCGTCATAACGCTGTTCTTCAGTCCGGAGACGAAAGGTCAGGTGCTGGTCTCCGACCTACAGATCGTGCCTGGAGAGTAAGCGCGGCCGAATGATTGTCCCCCGATCCGTTCGGGGGACAACAGCGGTCACGCGACAACGGGATCGAGTGGTGCGGCAAAAGTCCGGTCAGCCCGGCCGGAGCCAATTTTCGCGCGGCAGCGTATCGACGCGCGCGAACTCTCGTTCATTATCCGTTACGATCGTACAACCAAGCGCCATGGCGTGCGCGGCTATGAGCAGATCGTTGCCTCCGATCACGCGTCCCGCTTGTTCGAGTTGTGCTCGGATTTGACCATAAATGGCATCGGCGGGCGGCTCGAACGGGACAACTTCCAGGGCGCCAAATACGGCCTCGAGCTGCGCAGTCAGCCGAGCGGAGGCCTTCCTGGTCGCCCCATATCGGAGTTCCGCCGCGACGATGATACTGGTGCAGACCAGCGACTCGCCGACATCGCCGATACGGCGCGCGACGCGACCGCCCGGGTCGCGGATAAGATCGGACACGATGTTCGTGTCAAGCAAGTAGCGCATTAAAGCGCGACCGGATCGGGGGGCGGATCTTCAATCGCTGGAAAGTCTTCTTCGACCGGAGCGAGGGTTGCCAACACAGCCAGCAGAGACTTTGGCGCGGTTGGTTCGATGATCAGCCGATCGCCGTCTTTGCGCATGATCGCATCCACCCCCGGAAGTTCGAATTCGCGAGGGATGCGCACGGCCTGATTTCGGCCGTTCTTGAACAGCTTGACGCGCCGCTCCGGCAGAGTATTTGCTGGCATATGGCAGAACATATGCTCCTGAGCCGTGACAGTCAAAAGGTTCCGCCGGCGCCGTCATCCGGCCTCGTGCGGCAGCACATCCCCCAGCACATCGACCAGATAATCCGCGTCGGCTGGCTCGATCGACTCGGTCACCGTCAGCACCCGGGTAATGATGCGCGCCCGAAACCGCTCCAGGTCCCGCGCGTCGCCATCGAAACCCGTCTCATCGACCACATCGACGGCGGCGCGAATCGCGTCGAACAGGTTCTCCGGCATCGCCGCCTTGTGATACAGCGCCGCCAGCCCGCGCCGGCTCGCGTCGTGGATCAGCACCTGCGCGTTGGCGACCGGCCNNCGCCCGCAGGACCAAGGTTGGGGTCAGCCGGCCGCCCCGGTGCATCTGACCGACCATGTCCGCCAGGTCCGTCTCGGACGAACCCATGCTCAGCCGGATCACCGCATGCTCCCGCGAGCGCAACACGATATCGGAGGCCAGCGCCGGCGACAGCGCGTGGGTCCGCACCAGACGCTGCTGCAATTCGTGCGAAACAATGGCGACCAGTTGCTCCGAGATGCTGATCGGCAGCGTCGGTCGCCACACCATCGCATGCTTTATCGGTTCGCTGTCGCCAAACCGGGCGATGGCACGCTCCAGGCTGTGCTCGGCGACGCGCGCGGTGTGGTTGCGCATCAGCACCGTGACCGCCGGCTCGCCGGCGTGCGAGATCAGCGCGTCCGACACCGACTCGGCCAAATTGGGGCGCCCGGAGATGGCGGCGTGTTTGGTCGCGGTGCCGTGGGTGACGAGGCCAACCAGATCCTCGTCGGTTAACACCAGCGACTCGGCCAGCAGCGGCAGCGCCACGATGTCGATGTCGTCCGCCAGAGTCCGCGCCACATCGTGCGGCAAATGCGAGGAGTTGCGCATCCCCCGCGATACCGACGCGCGCACCTTCGCCTCCACATCCCTTGCGAGAATTCGCAGAATGTCCTGGGCGAGCGCGAGCTCCGCCGGTGCGAGGCCCGGGTCCGCGATGTTCGCCGCGACTTTGTCAGCCAGCCCGGCCCGCAGATCGGGCGAGGGTTCGGACAGCAGCCGCTCGACATCCTGGTGCGAAAGAACGGAAATCATGGCGCCTCTGGGTGTGATCGTGCGTCAATCTGCCAGAGGGCGCTAAAGATTGGGTTAACGTGATGGTCCGCCAGTGCGGCGTCAGCGCAAGGTATATCGGATCGTCGTGGTGATCGTGAGTCGCGCCTGGGTCATGTCCACCGGAAACGGCGGAAGCACCGCCTGGCGCAACAACGCCAGCGCGGCCTCATCCAACAGCGAGGACCCGGAGGCCGTGACGATCGCCGCGTCCACCACCCGGCCTGAGCGGTCGATGGTGAAACGCACGGCCACGCGCCCTTCCTCGCCGCGGCGACGTGCCTCTTCCGGATAGATTTTGCGTGACGTGAGCAAGCTGGAGACGGCGGCCTGCCAACGCGGATCGATGATCGGCGTGGCGGGAGCGGGTGGCGGCGTGGCGGCGACGGCGGGGGGCAGCGGGGTTTCCCGCGGCGGCGAGGCCGCGCGTTCGATCGTCCGTTCCGCGGGTCGTTCCGCCGGACGAGGTGTCGGCCTTGGACGCGGCGGCGGCGGTTTTGGCACCGGAGGTCGATCAAGCGATTTTGGCTCCGGCGCGGGCGGTTCAGGCGGAGGCGGTTGGACCACCGGCGGCTCCGGTGGCGGCGGGATGACAGCTGGGCGCGGTGGTGGTTCGGCGGCAGGTGGCTGGATCACCATCGGTTCTGGTGGAGGCGGGATGACGGCGGGGCGCGGTGTTGGCGGTTCGGCGGGCGGTTCCGCCGAGAACGGTCGTGTCATCGCCGTTTCGGGCGGAGGCGGCGGGGTTTCGGGCGACTGCGGCGTTGCTTCCGGCTCAGACACGGGCTGCTCGAACACCAATTGGATCGGCGCTTCGTCCGGCGGGCTGGGCGGCAAAGGCGGAGTGATCGACAGTAGCAACGCGCCAATCACGGCGGCGTGCGCGAGGACGGATATCGCTCCAAAGCGGCCGTGTCCCGCGGGCCGCGACGACAACCGGGCACACCGCGGCCCGGTCTCCCCGAGGCGGGCGGCGGGACCGATGGCGGGACGTGGCCCGGGACCTCCCCATTTTGGAACGTTATAACGTATCACAGCCGTCGATTATCGCCCGGACGCGGTTGGTTTGGAAAGAGGCGGTGTCCGGGTTGCCAACTCTTTCCCATGCGGGCCGAATGCGGCAGCATCCCGGGATGACCGACCCCATCACCGTCGCCGTTCTGCAAAACCGGTTGAACGCCATCGCCGAGGAAATGGGCGAGGCGATGCTGCGCACCGCCTATTCGCAAATCCTCAATTCCTCGCGCGATTTCTCCATCGCGCTGATCGACCGGCATTGCCGTTTGGTGGCCCAGGCGGACCATATTCCCGTGCATGTCGGCGCGATGTCCTGGGCGGCGAAGGCGCTGATGGCGCGCTTCCCCGACCCGGCGCCGGACGACGTGTATTTGCTGAACGATCCGTATCGCGGCGGCTCGCATTTGCCCGANNGCGCATCATTCCGATATCGGCGGTGCGACCCACGGCGCTTACAATCCCGCGGCGACCGAGATCTGGCATGAAGGTTTACGAATCCCACCCATGCGCCTGACCGAAAATGGCGTGCTGCGTGAGGATCTGTTGGAGATGCTGGCGCTGAACGTGCGCCACCCGCGCGATTTCCGCGGCGACCTCGCGGCGCAGATCGGCGCCGCGAAACTGGGGCATCAACGGCTGACCGCGGTGATCACCGAATTCGGTCCGCCGGTCCTTGAAGCCGCCGTCGAAGCAATGCTCGACGCGGCCGAGCGTCACGCGCGATCCATAGTTTCCACCTGGAAGGATGGCGTTTACGACGGTGAGGCGGTGCTGGACGATGACGGCTTCGACAAGACCAACATCGTGATCCGCGCGCATGTCGTGAAGCAAGGCAGTGACGTCACCGTCGATCTCAGCGGATCCGATCCGCAGGTGACGGGGTTCATCAATTCCTCGCATGCCAACACGCAATCCGCGGTGGCGATCGCCTTCGCGTTTTTGCTCGATCCCGACATCGCCAAAAACGACGGCGCGTTCCGGCCGTTGAAGGTCATACTGAAGGAAGGCACCATCGTTTGGGCTCGCGAAGGCGCGCCGGTGACGATGTGCACGAGTCATTGCTCGAACGAGATCATCGAGGCGATCGTCGTCGCGTTGTCCCAGGCCTGTCCGGAGCGTGCGATGGGCGGATGGGGACGGCGGTTGCGGATCGCGTTGAACGGCGTCGATCCACGTACCGGACGGCGCTTCATCTGGCACATGTTTCAGGCGCGGCCCGGTGGCGGCGGATCGTCTTCCGGCGACGGATATTCCACCATCGGCGAATGGCATTCCGCCGGCGGCATCAAGTTCGGCTCGATCGAGGTCGCCGAAAGCCGTTTTCCGCTGGTGTTCGAAACGCATGAATATCGCCCGGACTCGGCGGGAGACGGCCAGTATCGCGGCGGTTATGGCGGCGACATGCGACTGCGAGTCGAGACCGATGGCGTCGCGATGGCCAACACCGCGGGCGAGGGCACCGTGCACGGCGCCCGGGGCATGCTTGGCGGCCACGACGGCGCGCCGCACGATTACACGTTGCTCCCCCCGAATGGCGCGCCGCGCAAGTTGAAGAACAAGGAAATCAACGTGCCCGTGCCGCCAGGGAGCGTGATCCACGTGCTGTCCGGAGGAGGCGGCGGCTGGGGCGATCCGGCGTCCCGCGATCCCGCCGCCCGGGCACGCGACGCCGAAGCCGGACTGACGAAGGGAAACGATCCGTGATCGATATCATTGGTCCCGGGGATCCCGCATGAGCTTCACGATCGGCATCGATGTCGGCGGTACGTTCACCGACATCGTGGTTGCAAGGACCGACGGCCAGACGATCATCGCCAAAGCCGCGACAACGCCAGCGGACCAGTCTCAGGGCGTGTTGGATGGGCTGGCTCTGGCAGCCGCGCGGTTGGACCTGACGACCGACGCGCTGCTGGCGAAAACGTCGCGTATCGTACACGGTACGACCGTCGCGACCAACGCGCTGCTGGAAGGTAAAACCGCGCCCGTCGGCCTGCTGACCACCGAAGGCCATCGCGACGTCATCGAAATGCGCGAAGGCCTGAAGCCGGAACGTTACAACTTACGCATGGCGCCGCCCGTGCCGTTGGTGCCCAGGCGGCTGCGTCTGCCGGTAAGGGAACGGATGCGGCCGGATGGGTCGATCGCCATTCCGTTGGATCAGGCCTCGCTCGACCGGGCGATCGCCTCGTTGGCGGCAGCGGATGTGAGGGCCGTGGCGATCTGCTTCCTGCACGCCTGGCGAAACCCGGAACATGAGCAACGCGCGGCCGCGGCGGTACGCGCCCGGTTGCAGGATGTTTATGTCACCACGTCCTCCGACGTGCTGCCGCGCATCAAGGAGTTCGAGCGGTTTTCCACCACGGTCGCCAACGCCGCGGTCGGTCCGGTGATCGATACCTATCTGCACCGTCTTCGCGACCGGCTTTCACAGGCCGGCTACCGCGGCGAACTGCTGGTCATCCTGTCGCATGGCGGCGTCGCCACCGTGGCGGAAGCAACCCGTCTCGCGGCGGGAACCGCTTTGTCAGGACCAGCCGGGGGCGTCGCCGCCGCGGTCGCCTTGTCCCGTGAGGGCGTGGCGAAAGATCTGATCGCTTTCGATATGGGCGGCACCTCCACCGACATCGCCCTGGTGCGCGACGGCCAACCGACTTTGTCCGACGGTAAAACGGTCGCCAACGCGCGCATCGCATTGCCGAGTTTGGACATCGTTACGTTAGGCGCGGGTGGCGGCTCGATCGGCAAAATCGACGCCGCCGGTCTTCTCGCCGTCGGTCCAGAGAGTGCCGGCGCCGATCCTGGGCCTGCCTGTTACGGTCAGGGCGGCACGGAAGCGACCGTGACCGATGCCAACCTGGTACTTGGTTTTCTCGATCCGGCGAATTTTCTCGGCGGCCGCCGGACCTTGGATCGTGTCGCTTCCGTGGCCGCGGTGCGGCGCCTGGCGGACCGGCTTGGCCTGACGACGGAGGAGGCGGCCGGCGGCATTCACCGACTGGTGAACACACGCATGGCGGACGGCGTGCGCGTGGCCACCGTCCGTCGCGGTGTCGATCCGCGAGGACACGTGATCCTCGCCTTCGGCGGTGCCGCCGGCCTGCACGTCACCGCTGTCGCCGCCGAACTGGGCGTGAAACGAATTGTCGTGCCCATCGCCGCGTCCGTGCTGTCCGCCTGGGGGATGCTCAACACCGATTTGCGCGTCGAACTGACGCGCGGGCAAAGTCAGTCGGGCGGCATCGATATCGACGGACTCAACGCCTCCCTGGTGGAGATGGAAAAAGAAGGCCGCTCCCGCCTGTCGTGGTTCGATGGCGAGATCACGCTGCGCCCCACCGCGGACATGCGTTATGGCGAGCAGGTGTTTGAAATCAACGTCCCTCTCGAAGGCGTCGAACGCTCTCGCGGGGCGATCGAGGACGCGTTTCATTCCGCGCACGAACGGCTTTACACTTACGCGTTACGTGATCAGGACGTTGTACTGGTCAACGCGGGGCTGTCGGTGACCGGGCGTCTGCCGGCGGCGCCAGCCCAGAAGCGCGACGACGCCGTGACGCACGCGGAACCGAAGTCTCGCCGCCAGGTATTTCTGGGCCAATGGATCGACGTTCCGGTCCACGACTTCGCCGCGTTGGCACCAGATCAGGTCGTGACCGGACCTGGGATCGTCGAATCCGACACCACCACGGTACTTTTGCGCGACGGCGAAACCGCGCGCTTTGACGCGCGCGGTTGGCTGGATGTCACCCTGGGATAGATCAACCCGCCGCCTCGGCCCCGACCTGAGCCAGTTTCGATATCGAAACGCCTTTACCAACGCCGGCGCGTTCCTTGTACGGCGTCGTATCGATCTCGTCGAGTACCGTCGTGCCGTTCAGCACGCTTTGCTTCCATGCCTGATGGTCGGCCTCATGACCGACAAACTCGGGCATGACTTCCTTGGCGAACAATTCAAGACTTTCGCAGATATGCTCGTGCTTGTTTTTGCCCGCCTGGTTCAGCAAAATGATTTGATCGACATGCGATGATTCGAACCGCCGCAGCTTTCGGCGAATCGTCTCCGGAGAGCCGATCAGTCCGCCGGTCAGCGCTTTATGGGCCAGTTCCGGGTTCGCGCGCTTCCATTTCTCGTACTCGTCCCACAGATTGACCGTGCCCGGCGCGGGACGCTCGCGATTGCGGGAGCCGCTATACCAGGCCAACGAAAACTGAAAGAACGTGACGCCGTCCGCCCTGCGCCGCGCTTCCTCATCCGTCTCCGCGCACATGAAATAGCTGACCATGGCGATGTTGCAGTTGCTTTGATAATCAGCAAGCTTTTTCTGCTTACGGGTAAACGCGTTGTAATAAGCATGCACCCAGGCATGCGCCATTTCCGCGCTGAGGAACTGAAACCCCAGCGCGCCAATGCCGCAACGGCCCGCGAGTTCGATCGTCTCCAGTTGCGAGCACGCGACCCACAACGGCGGATGCGGCTTCTGAATCGGCTTGGGCAGCACATTGCGCAGCGGGAACTTAAAGTACGGACCGTCATATTCCCAACCGCCATCCTTAAACATCGGCAGCACGCACCGCACGCCATCTTCCCAGATCGCCTGCTTCTCCTCCATGGGGCGGTCGAACGGCCCAAGCTCGGTGATGCTGGCGCCCTCGCCCATGCCGAATTCCACGCGTCCGTTGCTGACGAGGTCCAGACACGCGACCTTCTCCGCCACACGCGCGGGGTGATTGGTCGTCAACTGGATGATCCCATGACCCAATCGGATGTTCTTGGTCCGCTGGCTGGCGGCCGCGAGAAACACCTCGGGTTGCGGAGAATGGGAGTATTCTTCGAGGAAGTGATGCTCCACTTCCCATGCGTAATGATACCCCAGTTTGTCGGCCAACTCCACCTGGGTGAGCGCGTTTTGATACAGGTCGCGCTCGGTGAACTGCTCCCATGGGCGAGGGCACTGCAGTTCGTAAAAGATGCCGAACTTCATCCGTTTCCTCCGATTGATTCCGCCGGACAGCTTCCCACGTCCCACGAACCGGAGCAATCTGAGCGGCAGGGAGAGCCGCCATGAAGATCGCTTTGCTTGACACCGCGTTATACCGCATCGAACTGCCCGTGCCGTTATCCGATTCCACCCACGGCACGATGACGCATTTTGAGCTGGTGACGGTCCGTTTGCGTGATGAAGACGGCGCTGAAGGCGTTGGCTACACTTATACCACCGGGGCGGGTGGCGCCGCGGTCCACGCGCTGATCGATCAAGGCCTGCGTCCCGTGTTGATCGGCGCCGACGCCGATCTGATCGAATCCCTCTGGAACAAAATGTGGTGGCGCCTGCATTACGGCGGCCGCGGCGGTTCGGTCAGCCTGGCAGTGTCCGCGGCCGACATCGCGCTCCACGATCTGTTTGCGCGCCGATTGAACCTGCCGCTTTGGCGCTTGTTGGGTGGCTTCGACTCCGCGGTGCCATGCTACGCGGGCGGCATCGACCTTGAGTTCACGCTCGACGCGCTGTTGCGACAAACCGACGGCAATCTCGACAAGGGGTTCCGTGCCATCAAGATGAAAGTCGGCCGCGCCCGGCTGTCCGAGGACACGGCGCGGGTCAAAGCCATGCGCGTCCATCTGGGCGACGATTTTCCGCTGATGGCGGATGCCAATATGCGATGGACCGTGGATGAATCGATCCGCGCCGCGCGTGCTTTCCGCGACAGCAACCTGACCTGGCTGGAGGAGCCGACGATTCCGGACGACGTCGCCGGTCACACGCGTATCGTGCGCGAAGGCGGCGTACCGATCGCCACCGGGGAAAACCTGCACACCCTGCATGAATTCACCCAGATGATCGCCGCCGGAGGCGTCACGTTCCCGGAGCCTGACGTGACCAATTGCGGTGGCATCACTGTGTTCATGAAAGTCGCGCATCTGGCGGAGGCGTACAATCTTCCGGTCACGTCGCACGGTGCGCATGACCTGACCGTGCATTTGCTGGCCGCGTTGCCCAATCGGTCTTACCTTGAAGTGCACGGCTTCGGTTTGGATCGTTTCATCGAGCGGCCGATTTCAATTCGCGACGGCTTCGCGCACGCGCCGGACACGCCGGGCCACGGCGTTGCCTTCGACTGGAAAGCGTTGGAAAAGGTCCGCGCGGGAGGCACGCCATGACCGACACGCGTCCGTTCGACCCCGCTCTGTTTCGCGCCGACGCCATCGCGCCCGACACGGCGAAGCTGAATGAGCAGATGATCGCCTTGATGACCGGTCTCCCGGAGTGGTGGATCCTTGGCGCCGAAGCCTTCCGCGCGGCCCGCCGGCGCGGCGAGGGTCCCTTTCCAGCCCCGGTGATGTCCGCTCGCGCCCGGACCATCGCGATTACCGGAAAGGATGGCAACGAGATTCCATTGCGCGTCATCGCTCCCGCCAATCCACGCGGGATTTATCTGCATATCCATGGCGGCGGCTGGGTCCTTGGTGGCGCGGACATGCAGGATCCGATGTTGGAGCGCGTCGCCGACAACACCGGGCAGGCGGTGGTCAGTGTCGAATATCGCCTCGCGCCGGAGCATCCTTATCCGGCGGGTCCGGACGATTGCGAAGCCGCCGCCGCGTGGCTGGTCCAGCACGGAAAGCAAGAGTTTGGCACGGACGCCCTGACCATCGGCGGCGAGTCGGCTGGCGGCCATCTGTCCGCGGTCACCATTTTGCGCATGCGTGATCGTTACGGCTACACCGGCTTCCGCGGCGCCAACCTGGTATATGGCGCTTTCGATATGAGTCTGACGCCGAGTCAAAGACAATTCGGCGACACGCGGCTGGTGCTGAGAACAATGGATATTCAACAGTTCGCCAATGCGTTCCTGCCGACGGTCACGGATCGGCGCGTGCCGGATATTTCGCCGCTCTACGCGCGGCTGAATGGCTTGTGTCCAGCTCTGTTCAGCGTCGGAACGAAGGACGCGTTGCTGGATGACACTCTGTTCATGCACGCGCGCTGGGTCGCGGCCGGCAATGAAGCGGAGTTGGCGGTCTATCCCGGTGGCGCGCATGGGTTCACACTGTTTCCCAACGATCTGGCGAAAGCGGCTTCCGCCCGCATGGACAGCTTCCTTACACGCGTTCTCGGTTAGGACGAACCAGCATGGAATTTCAAATTGGCGCGCAGCAGCGCGAGATGATCGCGTCGGTGCGGGAGCTCGCGCAAACCGAATTCAAACCCAACGCGCATCGCTGGATGGACGGCACGTTTCCCTGGGAGAACATGCGGAAGCTGGCGAACCTTGGCGTGCTCGGCATGTCGGTGCCGGAGGAATATGGCGGTCTCGGACTGCCGATATTGGATACCGCGCTGATCCTGGAGGAAATCGCCAAGGTCGACTATGTGACAGCGATGGCCGTCCTCGGCGAGGCGGGCGTGCAAACGCGCGTGATCGCCCGTTACGCGCCGCCGTCGATCCGCGAACGCATTTTACCCCGTGTTGTCAGCGGCGATTGTATCCTGGCGGTGTGCATGACGGAACCGCACGCCGGCACCGACGTCGCGAATTACCGCACCAACACGCGTGTGCTGAGCGACCGCATCGTGCTGAAGGGCACGAAAACCTTGATCAGCCGCGCGAAAGAGGCCGGCATGTTCGTCGTGTTCAGCCGCATCGACGGCAAGCCCGGCCGTGAGGGTATCGGCTGCGTGTTGTTGGAGCCCGACACGAAAGGATTCGAGGTCACCGGCACCTATCACACCATGGGCGGCGAAAACCTGCACGAAATCCAGTTCAACGATTGCGAACTGCCGCTGGAGAACCTCGTCATTAAGGAGGACGGCTTTCGGCGTTTGCTCAGCGCGTTCAATACGCAGCGTTGCCTAAACCCCTCGATTTCGCTTGGTCTCGCGGAAGGTGCTTTCGATGAAGCGGTCAATTATGTCCGCGAGCGCACCATATTCGGCAAGCCGATCTCCGACTTTCAGGGCATCCGCTGGAAACTCGCCGACATGTTCAAGGACATCGAGGCGGCGCGCGGTCTGCTGTACCGGGCCTGCCTGACCGCCAACCCGTTCCCTGATCCGTTCATGGCCGCCGCGGCGAAGATCTTCTGCAACGAAATGTCGTTGCGTGTGACGACTGAGGCGGTGCAGGTGCACGGCGGCTTCGGCTTCACCGATGAATTCCCCGTTTCACGGTTTTATCGCGGCGCGCGCTATGGCTCCATCGGCGGCGGCGCGTCGGAAACCTTGCGCGATCTGATCGGTAAAAAGATCGTCGGCGACTTTGACGTCGCCGACGGTATCATGGGTCTGGGAACCTTCTAAAGCTGGATGTCCCGCACGAATTTCGCCTTCTGCGCGCATGCGCTCATCAGGAACGACATATCCGTGCCGGTTGAGACATAGCGCGCGCCCATTCGCACGAATTTGGTCATCAGATCGTTTCGTCCGGCGAGGCCGCCCACGCCGATGTGCTTGCCAACGGCCTTCGCCGCGGCGATCGCGCGCTGAAACGCGCTTTCCAATCTCGGGTGGTCGTATTGACCGGCGATTCCCATCTCGCCGCACAGATCGTTGCTGCCGATCATCATCATATCGACCCCGGGGGTCGCGATGATCTCCTCGACGTTCTGCAGCGCCTCAAGCGTTTCCAGCATCAGAACCAACGACGTCGCGTCGTTCATCGCCGCGTTCGTTTCGGTGATCGGAAAACCGCGATATTGATAGTGCGACAGCGCCCCGCCGGCGGAGCGTCCGCCCAGTGGCGGAAACTTCACCAG
>PLSZ01000236.1 GCA_003164305.1 Acetobacteraceae bacterium | reverse complement strand
AACACCGTCTGACCGGACGAATAGGCGCTTCCACTCGGAGCTGACGACAGCGCCGGGGTGGCCTGCGCCGAACTGCCCGGGAAGTTTTCGCGGAACTCGACCGAAGCGCCATAGCGGAGGCCGTTGGTGGCCATGCCGTCAACGCCGGGATAGAGCCGCATGAACGAGCCGAACGCGAACGTATTGGCTTTGCCGGCGGGGATGCCACCCGACGTCGTCACCTGGTTGTTGGTGCTCCACTGCGCGACCATATCGACTTCGACCTTGCCGCCCAAGTGGATAACGATCGTGCCCGGCGCCGGTACCGCGAGCTTGTTATAGCCCGCCGCCCCAATATACGTGCCCGGGCTGCCTTCCGCGTTCATGGCGTCGAACGCGCTTGATGGCGGCGCCGGATTTCCCGGCATCATCATCATGCCCTGTGTCGGGGCGTAGGGGCTCGGTGCTTGCGCCATCGCCACCCCCGTCGCTCCCAGCATGGCCGCGCTGGCCAGCAAAAGCTTCCGCATTGTGATCCCTCCTGCATTTGCCGGCGAACCGGCGGACTTCAGGCCCCGCCCCCGCGACAAAACGCGTCAACGAACGCGCCACTGGGGACAGCCGGGCCTGGAGGGACTATTGCGACCTGTTCATGCGGTCCGCAATCCGCCAAAGGGGGTTTGAATGGCATTCATGAGACACTGTACCCAAAATGCCACATTTTATCGAGCGAAGGTAATTTCCTGACGTCGCCGGAGAAATTCCTGGCACTCGCGGTCCGGTTTCACCCGTCAGCAGTCCGCTCTTTCACGGCGGCTGGGTCAGGCGTAAGTCGCGGACGCGGCAACGCTTCGGATGCACCAGCTCATGAGCCAGGCCAACGGCCAGACCGACGCCTATCTCCAGCACGGCAAACGCCTGCATGGGGCGGGACGCCTCGCGGAAGCGGGCCAGGTCTATCAGCAGGTCCTGACCCTCGCGCCGGCGCATCCCGACGCATCGCATATGATGGGCGTGTTGTTGCTGCAGATGGGGCAGCCGGCCCAGGCTTTGGGGTGGATCGAACGGGCGATCACGGCGGGGGCCGGGTTGCCCGCCGGTATCCGCTCCACGTTTCATGTCCATCACGCCCATGTCCTGCTCGCCCTCGGCCGGCCAGCCGAGGCGATCGCGGCCAGCAACGTCGCGCTCCAGTTGAAACGCCTGAACGCCGAGGCGCACCAGGCGCTGGGTCACGCGCTGACCGACTTCGGTGATCATGAGGGTGGGCTGAAAGCCTATCGCGACGCGGCTCGGCTGAAGCCGGATCTGCCGGATCTCCTTAACAACCTCGGCACCGCGCTGCATCACGCGAACCGGCTGGAGGAAGCCGCGCGCACCCTGACCCGCGCGCATGGCCGAGAGCCGCGCGATCCCGGCATCCTGGTCAACCTGTCCTCGGTGCTGCGCGATCAGGGCCTGTTCGACCAGGCCGAGGCCCGGCTGGCGGCCGCCGCGCGCCTCGCGCCCAACGATCCGCGGGTGCGCTACAACCAGGCCCTGCTGATGCTGTTGCTCGGCCGCTTCGACCAGGCCTGGCCGGGATGGGAGGAACGCTTCCGTGCCGGAGCGGTGCGCGACCGCGGGCTGACTCAGCCTCGCTGGAACGGCGAGCCGTTAAGCGGGCGCACCCTGCTCGTCCACGCCGAGCAGGGACTCGGCGATACCATCCAGTTCTGCCGATTCCGGTTTCCCGGCGACGGTCCCGTGGTGTTCGAGGTCCAGCCGCGCATCGCCCGTCTGCTGGCCGGCCGCGCAGCCGGGCACACCCCGACCATCGTGCGCGTGGGCGATCCGCTGCCGCCATTCGACCTCGCCTGCCCGCTGATGAGTCTGCCGGCCATCCTCGGCACGACCGAAGCGACCATTCCGGCCGCCATGCCCTATCTGTCAGCGGAACCGGACGCGGTGGCGCGGTGGCGAACCCGCCTCGGCGAGCACGGGTTCCGCGTGGGAATCGCCTGGCAAGGTAACCCCTCGCGCCGGGAGGATCGCGGACGATCGATCAGCCTGGCGCATTTTCTGCCGCTGGCGTCTGTCCCCGGTGTGCGGCTGATCAGCCTGCAGAAGGACGATGGCGCCGATCAGTTGACCGCCGGGATGACGGTGGAAACCCTGGGCTTGGATTTCGACTCGGGACCCGATGGATTTATCGACACGGCCGCGGTGATGGTGAACCTCGATCTGGTGATCACGTCGGACACCGCGATCCCGCATCTGGCCGGCGCGTTGGGACGCCCCGTCTGGGTTGCGTTACGGACGGTGCCGGACTGGCGGTTCATGCTGGAGCGGACCGACAGTCCCTGGTACCCGACGATGCGGCTGTTCCGGCAGATCGCGCGGGATGAATGGGGGCCGGTGTTCGGCTCGATCAAGGACGCATTGGCGGAGCTGGTGGCGGAACGCCGGGCCGGGGGGAATGACGGGAGGACATGATGGCCGACCCGATAGTGCCGGTGAGTTGGGGCGAACTGCTCGACAAGGTGGCGATCCTGGAGATCAAGCGGCAGCGGTTGCGCGCGCCCGCGGCGCTCGCGAACACCGAACGGGAACTGACGGCGTTGGCTCCCGCGCTGGCGGCGTTGGTCCGCGAGCCGCTGGGGCTGGGGCTGGGGCTGGCGGAGTTGCGGTCGGCTTTGGCGGCGGTCAACCAACGGCTGTGGACGATCGAGGACCGGATCCGGGAAAAAGAAGCACAAGGCGATTTTGGAGAGGCGTTCGTGGCGCTGGCCCGGTCGGTTTACCGGGAGAACGATGAGCGCGGACGGATCAAGCGAGCGATCAACACGCTGCTGGGGTCCGGGCTGATGGAAGAGAAACAATACGCCGCGTATTGAACCCGCGTCCGGTCACATCACGACATTGGTCGCGGCGCATCGGGAACGCCCCGGACACGCCGGCGATCTGGCCTCCGGCGGCACCCTACCGATCGACTGGCCGTTTGGCGTCCGGTGACACGACGTATGGGTTTGCCTCATTGCCCAGGGGTAACGACCCTGACGCCGATGCCGACACTGCCGGCGAGCGTGTTCGGCGTGATGACCGCGCCCCCCAGGTCACTGCCGCCGGGGAGAGTGTTGTTCACCGCCACGAGGTGACAGGTGGCGTGGTGCCATTTTTCGCACTCGCTCACGGCGCGCCGCATCGCGTCCTGGTGGGATCCATCATATTCCCACCAGGCGGCGCCGCGCACGCCGCCATCCGCCGCGGCGAGAGCCTTTTCGTTCATCACCTCCCGCACATATTGTCGTCCCAGCGGCTGGTCCGCCGGATTCAGCCGCGCGAGCACCCTGCGTTCAAAGTCCCGGTCCGCGCCGGGAAGGCCGTTATTTTCCGCGAATCGATCGATCAGCGGGAGCATGTGTTGTTGCCCCTGCCTGTTGTTGAACATTCCGTGGCCGGTCCAATCGGCCCTCGGAAACATCACGAGCTCCGCCCTCCCGCCTCCGGCCACGAATGCATCGCGATAGCGTCGGGAGAGGTCTGGCGGAAACAATTCGTCGGTTTCACCGTAGATCCACAGGGTTGGAATCTGGATTTCCCGCCCCATGCGCCGGAAACTCTCGACCATATCCTGTTCGAAAGCCTCGCAAGCGACGATGCCATCCTTGCGCGACCACAACCGAATACCGCCGGAGACGTTGACAACGGCTGACACCGGCACCTCCCCGCGGGCCGCGACCGCCAAAATGACGGGGCCACCCATCGAGCGTCCCATCAGGACGAGCCGGGACATGTCCGCGTCGTCGCGCCTGCCAATCGCGCGCAGCGCGGCCTCGATATCGACGGCCTGGTGATCCAAGGAGCCCTGGGCGTTCGGATGGTCGCACCAACCGGAGCCGGATTGGTTCGCGCCCTCGGAGTTTCCGAAACCGCGCCGCGAAACCGCGATAGCCAGCCACCCCCGACTGGCCATGGTGCGGGCCCATTGGGGGTCCGTGTTGCCCGCTCCCAGTTTCAGGGGCAATGAACCATGGGTGATCACCATCACCGGAAAACGCGCGCCATGATCGGGCCGCGCGGTGAAAGCTTCGAGCGAATAGCGGTGATGGTCGATTTCGACCCGCAACGGCGAGGTATCCTCGATCAACCCGGACTCGTCCGCCATGGCCGGCCAGATGAGTATCAGCCAAAGGATCGACCATACGAATACGCGCCGTCGTGATCGTGTCATGCTTCAGGCACCGTCCGCGCCTGGTCGAACAGGACAGTGGCGGCCCATCCGCCAAATCGTGCTCAGAACACAAGGAGCCTGAGTTCAGTACACCGGCCGCCGTTACGAAATGGTGCGATTCGTGTAAAACACGCTTCACGAGTGGCGTTGCCAGACTCCAGATTATCAGGGGGAATTGGGCCGTCCTGACAGGCCATGTGCATGCGCTGAACTCAACCAGGAAAGCCTGACACGAAGTTACACGAAGCGCAAACGAAGTTTCACGGAGAGGGAATTATGGCGCCTCGCGCGGGAGGGCGGTCGGCCATTCCCAATGCCGATGACATGATTTTTTAATGCTTTTTCGTGAAACTTCGTCCGCGATTCGTGTAACTTCGTGTCAGACCTGCCTTCTCGCCGCCCCAAATAATACTAATTGTCCTTGATCGCCCGCAGCACGTAACGGTTCAGGATCGTCAGCGGCACCTGCCCTTGCAACGAACTTCGATACAATCCCGCGTGCACCAGCACCACCAGATCCAACGCCGGCACCATGAACAGCCGCTGGCCGCCCAATCCGACACCGGCAACCCAATCGACCTGCTTCCCGTGCACCAACGAGCGTCCGAGCCAGAACTGGAAGCCGTAGAACCAAAGATCGCGCGCGTTGATGCTCGGCGCGGTGGAAGATGCGATCCAATCCGCGGGGATGATTTGCTGGGCGTGCCACTTGCCATGATCCAGCACGAGCTGCCCGATTTTCGCGGTATCGCGCGGCCGCAACCGCAAGCCCGACGCGGCGGCGGGCTCTCCCGACGCGACGGGATCCCACTCGAAATCGGTAATCCCCAGCGGCGCGAACAATTCCTCGCGCGCCAGAGCGTCCAGCGGCTGACCTGTCACCTTCCACAACAATCTGGCGATGATCATGGCGGAACCGCCGCTGTAATTGAATACCGAGCCCGACGGCGTCTCGACCGGCCGGGACAAGGTGAAGCGCACCGGGTCGGCCGCGGTGTCCATCTGGATCTCGCTGTTAAGCGGATTGCTGTAAGGAATGTCCTCGTTCCAGACGAGACCTTGCGACATCGTCAGCAGATCGCGGATCGTGATACGGTCCTTCTCGGGTGTCCGTAAATCTGAATATTCGGGCAGAAGTGGCAGCACGGCCTGGTCGATGCCGGCGATCTGCCCCTTGCCGACCACGATGCCCAGGATCAGCGCGGTGACGCTTTTCGAAATCGAACGCAGATCGTGCTTTACGTCCACGCCGAACGTCACGGTTCCGACGGAACGGCCGAGCCGCTCATCCTGGCCGATGAAGTACCGCTCGTACGCCAGCTTTCCATGTCGAACCACCAGGACGGCGTGGACGTTCGCGTCGGTCCAGCCCTGAAAACGCGGTCCGATACCGCACAAGATCGCCGGATCGAGGCCGACGGCGTCCGGCGTCGCCACCTCCCAGTCGTCCGCCAGCACGGCCGGCGTATCGCAACCGGGCGCGGCGGGTTGCGCGAACGACACGAGCGGCGCCAGCGCCAGCAACAGCGCGAACAAAATGGCGGGCATCGGCACCTCCGAACGTCGTGCATCGCGCGCGCGGTTGTCGTCCCGGCGTCATGGTCCCATCTGAACACAGTCCATTCGATCGAAACAGCAACGGAGCGACCGCCATGACCGAGATCCCCGCCGCGTTCCTCGACCTGCTCACGGAAAAGAAGGCGATCGCGAATCTCGCCACGATCATGCCGGACGGTTCGCCTCAGGTGACCCCTGTCTGGTTCGACTACACCAACGGCAAGATCCGCGTGAATACCGCGAAAGGCCGGGTTAAGGCGCGCAACATGGCCGAGGGATCGCGCGTCGCTCTGTCGATCGTCGATCCGGACAATGCCTATCGGTATATGCAAATTCGCGGCACGGTCTCGCACACGACCGAGGCCGGCGCGATCGCGCATATCGACAGCCTGGCGAAGAAGTATCTCGGGAAGGACGTGTATCCATGGCATAACGCCAGGGACGTGCGGGTGATGTACGAGATAGAGCCGCTGTCCGTGCAGACCATGGGGTAAATGCGGAGACGCAACGATCGGCGCGGCGTCAACCGCTCAGGCCAGCGCGCCGATCGCTCCGACGGCGCGGCAATGCCGAGGCAGCCGGCGGACGGTTTCTCCGTCGATCCCGCCAAGCGCGGCGGCCATCGCTGACCCGCGCGCGAGCCGGGCCCAGAGCGCGGGCCCGAGGGTGAGTGTGTCCGGATGGCTCGCGGTGGGGAAGACCGGGGACAGGAAGATCAGTTCGGCACCGGCTTTGGCTGCCCGGCGCAGGTCGGGAAGACTGTGCGCGGAACTGGTGACGAAACGGCCGGCGCGCGACCGGCCAGGCCAGCGGCCGCCACGGAGGTGCACGCCAGCGTGTAGCGCGGCGGCCAGGCGAGGATCGCCCGCGACGACCAGGATCAGTCGGCGTGCACGACAAATTCGCGCCAGATCGTGTGCCAGTTTGGCGCGGTCCGGATACGAGTCATGGCGAAACACCACACCGGCCAAGCCGCGCGGCAGGCGCGCGACGGACGCCAGCGGATCGGTCAGGCGGTTCGGGTCGGTGAACAGCCAAAGCGGCGGAATGCATCGGTGCGCGGCTCTGGGCGTGGCGTTTCCGCGCTTGGCCGCGGGAACGCGAGACGCCGTCGCGCGCGCCCAGGCGAGGAGTTTCGCGTCCACCTCAGGCGCCCGCGGGCACGCCCTTGGTCGTCGAATATTCGAAGTGCAGTGCCTCGTTGGGGCGAACGAGCGGGAAGATCGCATGCGCCGCCATCGCCGCCTCGCTGAACCCTTGCAGGATCAGCTTGAGTTTGCCGGGGTAGGTCGCGACATCGCCGATCGCGAACACGCCGGGCAGGCTGGTCTGGCAGGTCGCGGGATCGATCCGGATATGCGCGCCGTCCTGCTCCAGCCCCCAGGCGGCGATCGGTCCAAGATCCATGGACAGGCCGAAGAACGGCAACAGCACGTCGGCGGGCAGTTTTCGGCGCTCGCCTTTCAGGGTCGCGACCTCGACCGCGTCGAGGCGGCCGTCGTTGCCGTGCAAGGCATGCAGTTGAAAGGGGATGACCATCTCGATTTCGCCTCGCGCGGCGGCGGCGTCAAGCTGCTCGGCCGATCCGGGAGCGGCGCGGAATTTGGGCCGGCGGTGGATGACCGAGACCGTCGCGATATCTTTGAGGGCGAGCGCCCAATCGACCGCCGAGTCGCCACCGCCGGCGATGACGACGCGTTTGCCGCGCAGGTCCTCTCGGCGACGGACGTGATACTGGACGGCGCCGGTCGCTTCGAACGCGGGAAGGTTTTCCAGCGGCGGACGGTTGGGGCCGAAGGCGCCCGCTCCGGCGGCGATGATCACGGCTTTGGCGTGGATTTCATCGCCGCGGTCGGTGGTGACGCGGAAGGCGCCGGGCTCGCCCGTCAGGCTCTCGACGCGGCGGCCCAGAAGACGGGGCGCGGCGAAGGGCGCGATCTGTGTGTCGAGGCGAGCGACTAGGTCCCCGGCCTCGATCGCCGGGTGGCCGGGAATGTCGTAGATCGGCTTCTCCGGATACAGCGCCGAGCATTGGCCTCCGATATCGGTCAGCGCGTCGATCAGCACGCTGGAGAGTTTCAGCATCCCAAGTTCGAAGACGGCGAAGAGACCGACGGGTCCGGCGCCGATGATGGCGACATCGGTGGTGAGCGTTGAAGGCGTGGGCATGCGCTTGTGTCCCTGACCGTCGCGGAGCGACTGTTCAGCGCGTGGATAGGGTCTGCGGGCGCGCGTTGACAAGCGGTTGAGAGGGGGCTGCCTCGGGGGTGCTCCTTCCTCCATGGTTAAAACAGAACCCGATGGGAGTGCCTCGGGGACATTGACCGGGGCTGGTATGACCGCCCAAGGTTTTCAGCACGGAGGCCACGTGAGATCCACTGAGACGTGACGGACCCGCGGCGGAGACCGTTCGCGACCGTCAGCCTCCATCAGATTTTTCAGCGTCCGCGTCCATCCGGACGATCATCGCCCGTATCTCTGGCAGCATACGCTTCACGTATGACAAGACCTGCATTTCATCCAGCCGCGGATAGTTTGGATGGGCGGCCGCGATCTGGCTGTTGATCTGGCGGCAGAAGCGGGTCCAGCGTGAGAGGTCCGTTGGTTTGATCGTTAGCAACCGGAGGATTCGTTCTTTTTTCGTCATGGATTCACCTTGGTTCTGACGAATTTGGGGTTCTGACGAATTTGGGGTTCTGACGGATTTGGTTATCATTCGTTCCGGGCCGGCCAGACGTGGAACTTCGAGGGATCACGGGATTCGTGCGGTCCCAGGACCGGCCCCCAATCGAGGCCCGCCTTGCCCATGTTATACGATCGATTCATCACCAGAGTCTTAACACGCGGCCCCGGGAAAGGTTTTTCAGCCTCCTGAACCCGTTGCTGGCAACTCCGCCCCGAACCTTTTTGTGGAATGTGGTTGCGGTGAGGTTTCTCGCGATCAGACCGCGGTCCAAAAGCATCGGCGTGAATCCGCGTTCATCCCATCTTATCCGCGGTAAAATAATTGCTGAAAACCAACGTCTGGTTTTGTATCAGCAGAGAAATTCACCGCGGATAAGAAGTGACGCACGCCAACGATGCCAACGCACCAATGCTGCTCGAAGCGTTCGCATGTCAGCCGCGAGGCCTGATCGCTCAATCATCAGGCTTCGGGCTGCCATGCCCCGGCGGATCGCGTGATCCGACCTTTAGCGGCTGGACTAATCTCGCTCAGAACCCAACCCGATCGCCGCCCTTCAACTTCAAAATCTCCCGAGCCTCCGTCGGCGTCGCGATCTCCAAACTCAACTCCTCCAGAATCCGCCTGATCTTCGCCACCTGCTGAGCATTCGACGTCGCCAGCTCACCCTTGCCGATATACAACGAATCCTCCAGCCCCACCCGCACATTGCCGCCGTTGATGCCGGCCATCGTGGTGAACGCCATCTGATGCCGGCCAGCCGCCAACACCGACCAAACGTATTGATCGCCGAACAACCGATCCGCGGTTTCCTTCGCGAACAGCAGATTGCGCGGCTCGGCGCCAATGCCACCCAGAATTCCGAAGATCGACTGCACGAACAACGGCGGCTCGACGATCCCGCGATCGAGGCAATACGCCAGATTATACAAATGCCCGATATCGTAACATTCGAACTCGAACCGCGTGCCGTGGCC
>PLSZ01000585.1 GCA_003164305.1 Acetobacteraceae bacterium | reverse complement strand
ATCTTGATGCCTATGCGGCTCGAGCCGGACCATGACGATTGGTGGCACATCGACCGGATCGGAAACCGCTAACGGTTTCGGCCCAGAGGCAGCGGCTGCTCCCCAAGCATGTCCTTCGCGATGATCGCACGGGCCTCGTCCAGGTCGAGGTGATGGGTTTCGATCATCGGCGCCGCCTCGGCCAGGATCGCGTCCACGTCCTGCATCAACTTCAGGCGCTTGAAGAGATCGGGGCGCGTCAGTCCCATGCTCTCACCGACCAGCTCCAGGAAATTGACCACCTCGAAGGGCCAGTCGCGTTCATGGCTGCAGAGCTCCCGGTGGCAGGCGTGGTAAACGCCGGCGAGCGTGGTGACGCCGGCTTGTTCGGCATCCTCCAATTGCTGGCGGTGTACCGAGCGTTTGAATTCCGGCAGCGGCGCCAGCATGTTGCAATGATAGCCAAGGCGCGGTTGCCGCAGATCGACGAATTCGAGCCCCGGAATGGCGCGCAGGATCGTCTGGGCCGATTCAGTGACACCGGCGACGCCGGGATGTTCGTGCAGACCAACGCGTTTGTTGACCGGGCGCACCATCAGCCGACGCAAATTGTCCAACCGCTCGGCCAGGAACAACACGATGGGCTTAAGGTCGAATGGGTCGTCCACGCCCACTGGGGACATGCCGGGCGCGACGACCTCCTTCAATTGGATCTGGCAGGTCGGGCACCAGGTCAGCGCGCGCGGCGCGGCTTCCTTCAGACGGTCGATGGTGCGGTAGGCGATGCGGCCCGACGTGGCCAGGTCGCCCGCGCGGAACTGCAGCACGCCGCAGCAGGACGACGGTCCGCCCATCACGCGATACGGCACGTCCATCGCGTCCAGAATGTCCAGGCAGAGCAGCGCGATGTGCGGCGTCTTCATCAGGTTGCAGCCGGTGTAGAACACGACCTCGGGCGACCGATCGGGCTCATTCTCTGGCTTGAACAGGGCGAGCAACTCGGGCGGCAGTTGCAACCGCGACAGCACGCGCACGCCGGAGGTCATGGCGCCGAACCCAGCGAACCCGGTCTTGCGTTTGGCATCCTCGGGGTTGCGCGAGGCCATCTCCAACCGGGCCATGGTCAGCATGAAGCGCGGATCGACGCCATGCTGGCATTTCGGAATGCAATGCCCGCTGCCTGAGCATACCGCGGCCCAACGAGCCGCGTCCGCGTGCTCGCCGCCGCGCAGGATTGTCAGAATACCCTCGGTCAGCGGAAGCGGTCTGGAGGCGATGCCGGCCGGCCCAGGCATTGGGCATATCTCCGCGCAGGCCCCACACGCCACGCACCTCTCCAGCACGTGGGCCGTGCGAGTCTTCATCGCGAGGTCGAGCGGCGGGATGTCCATGCTTGTACTCCCCGGAAGGACGGTTTTCGGGAGGATGCCCGACAATCGAATGATTTTCCATGGCCGGTGTCCAAGCCGGGGCTGGATGGGGGGCCTGGAGGCACTGTCCCAGTGCTTCTTTCATCTGATGCCGCTCCCGTTGGCGGCGAAGGGACGGTTGACATTGCATCCGCGGATCGGTAGTCAGATACCAACCGGTCGGTATGTTTTTTCGGTGAGTCGGCTTAAACTGTCGCCCCCGACCGCACGTTCCGTTTCCACGACGCCGAAAGATCCCGGGAGGATCCGCATATGACCACTACCCCCACGTCAGCCGCCGAGCGTGATCTGGTTCTGACACGCCTGATCGACGCGCCACGCGAAAAACTATTCCGGGCGTGGACCGATCCCGCGGTGCTTCGGCAATGGTTCGCGCCGCTACCGTATACGACGCCAATCGCTGAACTTGATGTGCGGCCCGGCGGCGGCAGTTTGATCGTCATGCGGGGTCCCGACGGCACCGAAATCCCACTCCGCGGCGTTTACCTCGAAGTGATTGAAAATGAACGGTTGGTCTGCACCGATGCATACACGAAAGCGTGGGAACCATCGGCTAAACCATTTATGACGATCATCGTGACGTTCGAAGACGAAGGCGGCAAAACGAGATACACTGCGCGGGCGCGGCATTGGACCGTCGCCGATCGTGAAGCCCATGAAGCGATGGGCTTTCACAAAGGCTGGGCTCAATGTGCCGATCAACTGACCGATCTCGTCACAGAATCGTAATTACGTTTCGCGACACGCGAATGGCCACGACATGCCGAAGATCACCCCATTTCCGTGGTTTGATGGCAACGCGGAGGCGCTGAACTTCTACACCGCCATCTTCAAAAACGCGAAAGTTGCCGAGGTCATCCGCGTCCGCGAGACCGACTCTGGAGAATCTGGCCCTGTCGTCTGCGCCACGTTCGAACTCGAAGGTCAGGCGTTCATTGGATTCAATGGCGGCCCCGCGTTCAGCTTCACGCCAGCAATTTCGTTGTTCGTCCGCTGCGAGACGCAGGAAGAGCTCGTTGAATCCCGGGAAAAGCTGTTGGACGGCGGCAAGCCTCGACAATGCGGCTGGCTGACGGATCGATTTGGCATTTCATGGCAGATCGTGCCGACGATTCTGCAGAAGCTGCTCCGTGACAAGGACGCCGAAAGATCCGGCCGCGTGGTGCGCGCGATGCTAAATGCGGTCAAACCGGATATCGGCTTGTCGCGGGAAGCGTGATGGGCGTACAGTCAGCAGTTATCCCCAGTACAGCCGCGCGCGATCTTCAGACACTCGCTCGCTGCCTCGGCCGCTGGCCGCGCTGCGTTCATCATGAGCTTGTCGGTAAAAATCAACTCTCGAACTCTCGCTGTCAGCAGTGCGCGCAGCGTGAGTTCGGGTTGCGGACGCGCATCCACGAAATCGAAAACGAGCCGCGCGTGCGGCTGCAGCGAGGCCGCGCATACATTGGCCGCCGCACGGTCAGCGTGTGCTCCATGGGCGGCGAAGAGGCAAAGCACCGTAATCCCTGTGATTTTCTTTTTCATGTCGGCCCTCAGGGAATCATCTTAGCCTGACGCGCGTCAGAATGCTACTCGAAACGCTCCATTTGTCACTCAACCGAACCGCGAAACCCCAGGCTATGGTTCAACGAAACGTAAAGCGCGCGAGCCATGCGGAACGCCTGGATCTGGTAACGCGCGGTTAAAATCATGGTTCCTTAAATTTCACTGGCATCGCGGCTCATGATTCGGCGGTGTCACCGCCGGCCCGCATCCATCCCGGTACCATCGGCGTCACGGCGGTCGCACCGCTGACGAGAACGTTGTGCAAAGCGCCCAACCGCACCAGCGCCATCCCGATCGAGCCACGCGCCGATCGCATCGTGCCGACCTCTCGCCCGTCCAGCAACAGAGGCGCGCCCGCGACCGGTACCGGACCATCGATCCGCACCGGCACAAGGCGGCGCTTCACCAGACCGCGGTATTTGGTCCTGGCGGTCAGTTCCTGGCCCATATAGCAGCCTTTGGTCCAGGAGACGCCGTGCAATTCATCGAACCCGGCCTCCAGCAGGACCGACTTGTCCGTCTCCATGTCGCGGGAGCCGTCGGGCAGGCCCAAACCCAAACGATACGAGTCCCAGTCGGCCTCGGTCGCGTTCACCGCGAGCGGATCGGTGCTCAGCACCCGCCAGCCCGCCTCCGGAAGCCGAGGGTCCCGGGCGACAATCCCTGGGCAGCTGGGCGCACCATCCCAGGCGGCATACACCGGGATATCAGCCTCGCTCAACGTCACGCGCGATCGTAATCGGTAACGCGACAATCGCTGCACCAGCATCGCGGACTGCTCGCGTTCGCAATCCAGCAGCAGCCGCTCCCCGTCCGTCAGCACGAAAAAATCCGCCAGCCATTTTCCTTGCGGCGTCAGCAACGCGGCCCATACGGCGCGGCCCGGCACGACCTCGGCCACGTCGTTTGAGACGAGGCCTTGCAGAAACGCGACCCGATCCTCTCCGGTGATCGCGAGGGTCGCGCGTCCCGGCAGTACGGCAATTTTGGTCATGAACGAAAGGTAAGAAACTCAGGCCAAACCGCAAGTGCCATGCAACCCGCGCATCCCGATCGTGGCTCGCTGTTCATTTGGGCCGATTGTGGTTGGCACCCGGCGGCCCGGAACGGTAGGAACCGTTCATCGTTGGAGATTTATCGTATGTGCGGCATTGCCGGTCTGATTTTGAGCCCTGGAACGCCGCCGCCCGATCCAGTCGTGGTTTCTCGCCTGATCGCCGCATTGCATCACCGCGGCCCCGATGGCACCGGCCATGCGGTCGTCGGGCGCGTGGCGCTGGTCCACAACCGGCTGGCGATCATCGATCTGGTCACCGGCGATCAGCCGTTTTTCGCTGGCTCGGCCACCCTGGTGGCGAACGGCGAGGTATACAACTACCGCGAACTGCGCGACGCGATGCCGGGCGTCGCCTTCGCGACCAACAGCGATTGCGAACCGCCGCTGCATTATTGGCTCCGCGACGGCCCCGACTACGCGCAGCAGTTACGCGGCATGTATGCCATCGCGATCCATGATCGGCAGCATCATTCGGTGACCCTCACGCGCGATCCGTTTGGCATCAAGCCGCTTTACATCGCTCAGGTCGCCGGTGGGATCGCGTTCGCGTCCGAGGCCCAGGCACTGCTGGAGGCTGGTCTGGTCCGGCGCGCGGTGCGGCCGGCGGCGCGGGAGGAATTGCTGCAACTGCAATTCACCACGGGCGCCGACACGATCTTCGAGGGCATTCAGCGCGTGCTGCCGGGCGAGACAATCACCTGCGCCGACGGTCATATCCTTGATCGCCGCCGGATTTCCTGGCTCCCCGAGGGCGGTCCGGAAAACATCGACGAAGATACGGCGCTGGCCCGCCTCGACCGTGCGTTGGAAGAAAGCGTCGATCTGCACCAGCGCAGCGACGTGCCGTACGGCATGTTTCTGTCCGGCGGGATCGACAGCGCGACCTTGATCACCCTGATGTCTCGCCTGAACTCCGAGCCGGTGCGCGCCTACACCGCCGGTTTCGACGCTCCTGGCGCCGCGGATGAACGCGAGCATGCCGCCGCCGTTGCGAAGGCCGTCGGTGCCCGCCACGAGTCGATCGAGGTGACCGAGGCGATGGTTTGGGAACACCTGCCCGAGATCGTCGCCTGCATGGACGACCCGGCCGCCGATTACGCGATCATCCCCACCTGGTTCCTGGCGCGCCGTGCCCACCAGGACGTGAAAGTCGTGCTGACCGGTGAGGGCGGCGACGAGATTTTCGCGGGCTACGACCGCTATCGCAAAGCGATCAAGCCGTGGTGGCGTGGTGGCCAGACCATGTGGGCGCACGGGAGTTTCGACAAAGTCCCGGTGTTGCGCGCGCAACCCTCGATCTGGCGGGACGGGATGGCGGCAGCCGAGGCGCGCGCGCTGGAACACGGCGGGTCTCGATTGGCCGCCGCGCAGGCCACCGACATGACGGACTGGCTGCCGCACGATCTGCTGCTGAAGGCCGACCGCTGCCTGATGGCGCACGCGGTGGAGGGACGGACGCCGTTCCTCGACAAGGGCGTCGCATCGGCCGCGTTCCGGCTGCCGGATGGCATGAAGCTGCGGGACGGGGTCGGCAAATGGATCCTGCGCAAATGGCTGGAAAAAAATCTGCCGATGGCGCGGCCGTTCGCCCCGAAGCAGGGTTTCACCGTCCCTGTCGGCGCCTGGATCAAAGGTCAAGGTTCGCGACTGGGCCCGTTGGTCGCGCGCCAGCCCGGGGTGATGGAAATCGCTCATCCGGACCGCGTGGAGGCTCTGTTCCGCGACATCCGCCGCTGGCGGCACGGGTTCGCTTGCTGGAAGCTGTTATTCTACGCGCTTTGGCATCGCCGTCACATTCTGGGCTTACCTCCGGCGGGCGACGTGTTCGAAACGCTGGCTGCAATCGGGTAGCGCGCGGCGCCGCGTATTCGAAAACCGCCCTCCAATTCGCCCCGGATACCAACCAGCGTTGACACTGACTCTCGGACGTGACGCCCCTGTCGGGTCATCCTCGGGCTTGCGCCGAGGATCGGCTCGCACAGAAATCGTGCTCCTATCTGAGAGCACAGGGTCCGCGTCACGAGATGCCAGGCCCTGGCATGACGGATCGGTGGCCGATAGGTCACTCTTTTGGCCGGTTGCTATAACATCTTGAAAACGCTGGTGGGTGCAGTAGGACTCGAACCTACGGCCCGCTGATTAAGNNGCTCTACCAACTGAGCTATGCACCCATCGCCGCCAGCAGCGGAAGCGGCGCCATTAGCAAGCCTGGCCCCCGCTGACAAGGCCGGAGCCAGGAGGCCGACGCCCGAACGTTAGCCTCCGGCCAGGATCGTGTCCGCCACCTTCTCCGCCGTCATCAGCACCGGGAAATTCGTGTTGGCGCACGGAACGACCGGGAAGATCGAGGCATCGGTCACGCGCAGTCCCTCCACCCCGCGCACGCGGCCCGCGTTGTCGGTCACCGCCATCGGATCATCGGCGGCGCCCATGCGACAAGTGCAGGAGGCATGCCACACCCCGACCGCCGCCTTACGCACGAATGCCTCCAGCTTCTCCTCGTCGGTCAACATGTCCTGGATGGTCACGCCCTCCATCACGTAATTCTTCAGCAGATACTTACGCAGCGCCGCGGGGCCATCGAGCAGCTTCGCGAAGCCATCCGTCACCAACTTATTCTTGCGGCTGAGCAACCCGACCTGGCGGACCTTGTCGCTATAGCTCGCGGGAAACGGATCGGTTGTGACGCCTTCCAACGCGGGGGTCAGATGCATGGCGCTGAACCGCCGCACGCCATCCATCATTCGCTCCAGATCGCGCTGGTCGGACAGCAGATTGAAGTCCACCGACGGCTCGTCCCGCCAATCGGCCGACCGCAGCTTCACCTCGCCGGCGTCGGAGTAAGTCTTGTAGACGGTCACGATGAAGGAGCCGATTTGCTCCCCCACCGCGTGCCATGACGTTTTGTTCGTCACCACCGTCATCATGTCGCCGGGTGGGATATCCGGCAGGTTCGACGAGTAGCGCAGCGAAACGTAAATGTGGCGCCGCGTATAATCGTGGATGATCCGCGCGTGGGGCTTGAGGAACGCCGCCACCGCGGTCGCCGGATGATCCTGCAACCGTTGCCCGACGCCCGGCAGAGCCATCCTCACGTCGATCCCTTTGTCGCGAAGATGCCCAACCGGCCCGATCCCCGCGCGCATCAAATGCGCCGGCGAGTGGATCGCGCCGCACGACAGAATGATCTCGTTGCCGTGGAACTCCTGCTCCCGGCCGCCAACCATGGCCTTCACGCCCGCGCAACGATTCCCCTCGAAGAGCAGGCTCGCGACCTGGGCTTCCGTCAGAATCGTCAGGTTTTCCCGCAGCCGCGTGCCGGGATCGAGATACCCGATCGCCGCTGACACGCGCCGTTCGTAGGCGTTGGAAATAGTGATCGGGAAATAGCCGTCCTTCCACTCCGCGTTCTGATCGACGAGGTATTCCCAACCCGCCTGCTTAAAGGCCTCCGCCACCGCCTTGGCGTGTTCCGGCCATAGGTCCGGGAAAATGCGGCGCACTGGAATGCGTCCCTCGCGCCCGTGCCATGGACCGTCGAAGTCCATGTCTCGCTCGACCTTCTTGAAGTACGGCAGCACATTGTCCCAGTTCCATCCGGTCGCGCCGCGCGCCTGCCACTCATCGTAATCCGTCGGCGCCCCGCGGTTGGCGAGTTGCCCATTGATCGACGAACCACCACCCAGAATGCGCGCTTGTTCATAGGTCCGCAGAGGTGGCTTCGGAGCATCCGGATTGTTGTGAGAAATGACCTCGGTGGTGACCTTCAATTGGTTCCACGTAAAATTTGGATTGAGATAAGCCGTGCCGGGATAGGAATCGAGCACCGCCGCCGGTACCTTGCCATGCGGCGTGTCCTGCCCAGCCTCCAACAACAGCACCTTATTGCTGCTTCTGGCTGACAGCCGGTTGGCCAGTACTGAGCCAGCGGATCCACCGCCGCAAATAATGTAATCGTAGATCATGCGAATCCCTCTGGTGCGTTCCGCGGCGTCCCGCGCGGTATTGGAGGACGGTAAGCGATCAGGGGCAGGTTGGAAACAAATCGGGGCGACAGTGGGGCGACGGCGGAGTCTCGATGCCTGCTTCCTCGTTATTCGTGGGATCATGGTTTCGGGCCCGCCAGGCGATATTCGTGCCGGGTCGGAACATCCCGGCCGTACAGCGCTTGACCCGGGGCACCTCGACTTTACCATGCCTCGAGAGTCGCCGGCCGGTCCGGAGGCAACCGGGCGGGACCTTGAAATGCCGATCTGGATACCGATCGCTGTCGCCGCGGCGCTGTTCCAGTGCTGGCGGACAGCGATGCAGCAAAAGCTGCGCGGCCTGTTATCCGTCAACGGCGCCGGTTTTGTTCGCTATTTATATGGAATGCCCACCGCGCTCGTGCTTTTGGTGGCCGGGCTTGCCGTGACCGGCGCCGATGTCCCGGCGACCAATCCGCTTTTCATCGCGTATTGCGTGCTCGGCGGTCTATGCCAGATCGTCGCGACCAACTTGCTGATTATGTCGTTCGGCTACCGGAATTTCGCGGTTGGCACCGCTTACTCGAAGACCGAGACGGTGCAAAGCGCCATTCTGGCATTCTTCGTGCTGAAAGAGCATCTCCACCCTTGGGCCTTGGTTGGGATGGGCGTTGGGCTGATTGGCGTGATGACGTTATCGCTCGCTGGCCGCGGCATGAAGCCAAAAGACCTGATCGCGGCGACCATCCAGCCGGCAGCTGTCTGCGGGCTTAGTTCGGGGATGGTATTCGCCTTCACCACCGTGTTCATCAAGCTCGGCAATCAATCGTTGACCGGTCCCAGCCTCTTGGTTCGGGCGCTGTTCACGCTGGTGATCACCAACACGTTGCAAATTCTGATGCAGGGCGCGTGGCTTTACTGGCGCGAGCCCGCCGAACTGCGTAAGGCATTTACCACCTGGCGGAGCTCGATGTGGGTGGGAACCCTGTCGGGGTGCGGCTCGGCCTGCTGGTTTACCGGGTTCGCGATCGCCGAGGTGGCGCTGGTTCGCGCGGTTGGTCAGATCGAAATCGTTTTCACGCTCTTATTCAGCCGTTTCTATCTCAAAGAGGTGCTCAAGCGGAGCGACGTCGCCGGCCTGTCCCTCGTGGTCTTTGGTGTACTGCTTGTCATACTGAGTCACTGAAATCGGAGGAGATTTCATTGGAGTCGATCCATTGGACCGATGTTTCGAATTGAAAGTATTTTGTAAGGGTTTCGCGGCATGATACGGGGAATAGCGCGACACGTTATTGACACATCATTGATTTTGTCGGGCAAATCGGATACGGATCGATTATTAGCGATGATCTGGGCCGGTTTTGGGATGATTCGACCATGTGGGCACAACCCTCGGTTAGTGACCGAATATCGCCGAGTGTCGCTCCACGGCGTGGTGTGCGTTCGTCCTGGATCGTGGCTTCTGATCGACATCAGATGGCCCGCTACCTGGCCGCCACGCTGTGCGCGATTGGCTTCGCGGCGTTGCCTGGGGTTGGCCACGCCCAGGATTTGTCGGACTCAATATTTGCCATTAATAACGAATTGCTGAATGATACGCGGCTGACTTCCGGATTATTGGTCGCCGGACCGCCGGAAGTTGCCCGCGAGATTTCGATCGTTGACTCGGCGATGTTCGACGCGGCCAATGCGGCGAGTGGGCAACCATATACGCCGATCGCTTACTCCGGCGGTGCCGTCTCCGGCGCTTCTGTCGATGTCGCGGCGCTATCCGCCGGCTTTACCGCTCTTCAAGGGATATTCGCCAATGCCATCTGGGCAGGCGTTCCCTATCCCTTGGTAAACCCGACAAAATTGGTCGGCGGGAATGCCTCGCTCCAAGCCACCGTGCTGAACGAGATAACGGCGACCTACAATGCCGCGTTGACGAATTTGGAGACAATCGAAGGCCCCAGCGGAGCCAGTCTCACCACCAGCCTTGCGTTGGGTGTGGCGGCGGGCAACGCCAACATGGCGGCCAACGGCTATACGGTGACCGGCGGCGTTGTGACATCAGCATATGATACAGGACCGGGAGGGTCCTATAACCAGATCGCGGCAGGCATCACCAATCCATACGTGCCACCCAATACTGATCCAGGCACCTATATTCCGCCGAGCACCGATCCGATCGCGACCGCACCGAACTCAAACAGAGTTGCGATGTTTCCCACCTGGGGCACCGTCGCGCCGGTCGGGTTGACGATCACCCAAATGACCGCGCTCGAGGCAACGGTTCCCGGCCCGCCCGCGGTAAATTCCGCCGCCTATGCCACGCTCCTGTTGCAAACCGAGTGTGAGGGCTCGGGCACCGCCCTTTCATCAGTCATTCAGAATGCGTGCGCGGCGGCGGGATACTCACCCGAGACGACCGCGCAGGCCAAGGCCGCGCTGTTCTGGAACGACCCTGGCACAACGTATCAGCCGCCTGGCCACTGGCTGGACATCACAGACAATCTGGCGCTGTCGCAAGGACTTTCGACACTACAGGCGGCGCGTCTGGGATCCCTGGTGGGAGAGGCGTTGGAAGACGCCGGCATCGCCGCGTGGCAGGTCAAATATACCCCGCCTGGCGCTTCCGCGCCCCTATGGCGTCCCGTCACCGCGATCAACGACTGCTCCGATTGGAATCCCAGCTTCACGACCTGCGATCCGAGCTGGACCTCGCTAATCGCCACTCCTCCGCATCCAGATTATGTGGCTGGCCACCCCGCGTTCAGTGGCGCCGCGGCGACGGTGCTGGAGAATTTCTTCGGCACTGACAACATTCCAATCGTATCCACGTCGGACGCGTACTGTAATGGCGGATCGCCGTTGCGCGCCAACGAAACGGGGCCGATTATCGCATGCATTGTTAGCCCAAACAGCCCGTCCGGGCTCGCGTTTCTCTACAACGGCCTGCCGACAATTTACGCTCCCGCGAGCGCCTGCACCACGCTTGGCGGCACGTTGGTAACTGACGTCGATAGTCACCCGGTGACCTGCACGATCGGTTCGACGACCTTTTATTTCAACCCCAGCGAATACGCGTCCGGCACTGGCTGCAACGACATCGTGAACCCCGGTGGTAACAATGACAGCCTGCTGATCTGTCCGATCACTGAGTCGTTCGACACAATTTCCGACGCGTCGCAGGGACCCAGCGGTGCCGAATTCAGCCGCGTCGTCGGCGGGATTCATACTCCGGAGGCCGTGGTCGATGCACTTAATCTGGGCAACGCGATTGGCGAAGCCGTCGCGAGTCAGAATAACATCCCGGAGCCGCAAGCGCTTTGCATACTCGTGATTCCGTTGGTGTTGTTGACGGCCCTGCGGCGAAGCCGATCCGGCGGAGGTTCTTTACGAAACGATAGTGGCTCATGATGGGCTGAACCCCTTGATGGATCGTTAGCGGCACCCTCTCAGGGGACCCTGTTCCGGAAGCGCCACGTGGTGATACTATTGAGATGGATGCGGGGCTGCTTTTTCTTGTCGCGACCGTTAGTCTTCCCGCGAATGTCGTGTCACAATCTGACCTGATCCTGGGATCCTCGCGAATGGACGGACCCGCGTATCCGACCCAACCGCCATCTGCCCCCCCCACCCAGCCCGGAGCCGTGGCGGGACCCGATGCCGTTCCCGCGCAAAGAAGACGCTGGGCGTGGCCCAAAATGCACCACTTGCTATTCATCGCTTTCACGCTTGTCGCGGGCGTACCGATCGCCGTGCTCGCGATCTGGGAGGGGCAAACCGCTTTCCAGAATGAGTTGGACTCGGTGCGCGAGAGGCATCTGCTGGTCGCTCGCAACCTCACGTCCACCTTGTCACGCTACGTCAAGGACCTGAAATCGGCGTTTTCCCTCGCCTTCGCCACCGGATCGGTGACCGCGCCAACCGTGGGCCTCAATGACCTGTTGACCTCGCTGAACGTCATTCACATTTGCATCCTGAACCCCGATGGCACGGTCGATAGCGTGTTTCCGGGGCTGTCCGATGCGCTCGATGAATTCAACCTGAAGCCGGAACGCTTCAAATCGCTGAAGGATCTGGCTGAAGACATGCCGGATGAACCCGTGCTGTCCAAGCTGTACCACGACGAGGCTGGCCGGCCGGTTTTCTACCTCGTGAAGGCACTTCCCGGTGGAAAAGTTGGGCTTGGTATCGTCAGCACCCGCTACCTCGTGTCGTTGCAGCAGGCGATCGCGTTCGGCGATCGCGGACACGCTGTGATCACCGATGGAAAAGGCCAGGTGATCGCGCATCCATTGAAAGACTGGGTCGCGGCATCCCGTGATATCTCTGGCGTACCGGTCGTCGCCGCGATGATGCGAGGCGAGACCGGAGTCGGGCAGTTCTACTCGCCGGCGTTCAACGGCATGATGATCGCCGGCTATGCCGTGGTGCCGGAGACCGGATGGGGCGTCATGGTGCCGCAACCCATCAGCGAATTGCGCCGCCGTGCCAATGTGGTGAACGAGTTGGCCCTGGTTATCGCGGTGGCTGCCTTTGTCTCGGCGGCGTTGATCAGCTATCTCACCGCTTTATGGCTTACCCGCCCGGTCCGCCAGGTCGCGGCGACGGCGGAGGCGGTGATGGAGGGCAACGAACAGGTTTCAGCGCCGGCTTTCGGCGCCTGGGCGCCGTCGGAAGTGCGAAGTTTGGGGCTCGCGTTCAACACGATGTTGGCCGATTTGCGGCGCAAAGCGTCGGAAACCATGCACGCCTTGCGCCAGGCCGAAACATCGAATCGGGCCAAAACACAGTTTCTGGCCAACATGAGTCATGAACTCCGAACACCACTGAATGGCGTGGTCGGCATGTTGGAATTACTGCGGCTGTCCGGCTTGTCGATGACGCAGCAGAATTATATCGAGCAGGCGAACCGCTCGGCGCAATCGTTGTTGCGGATGGTGAGCGATGTGCTCGACCTCTCAGAGATGGAGGTCGGCAGAATCGGTCTGAAACCCGCGCCGTTCCAGCTTGGCGCGTTAATCGGAAAACTGGTCAGTCAGTACTCCGGACCAGCCGAAGCCAAGGGTCTCAATCTCGCGGTGTCGCTACCCGAGACTCTGCAAATTGGATTGATCGGCGACGCCAGCCGCATCTCCCAAATGCTCGGCAATTTGTTGGATAACGCGATCAAATTCACCGAGTCCGGCGGACTCGCCGTTAGGGTGTCGGCGACTGACGAAACACCCAGTACGATCCAGATCCGTTTTGAGGTTGGCGACACCGGCATTGGCATCCCCACTGAGATGCAGCAACAAATATTCGATGCCTTTACCCAGGGCGATAGTTCGATGACCCGGCGCTTCGGTGGCGGCGGCCTTGGTCTCGCGATCGTGAAAGAACTCAGCCAGCGCATGAACGGGGAATTTGGCGTTCAGAGCATCGTAGGGGTAGGCTCGACTTTTTGGTTGGTGTTGCCGTTCGAGAAGGCCTCAGCAGCACCGGCCCGGGAGATTTTGAGCGCACAGCCGCCGCGGGCCGTTGTCGCGCCGCCCCCCCCCGTCGCGACCGTCCGCCCTCGCATGGTCACAGCCGCTGGGCAGGAATTTCAGGAGATGCTGCGCCAGGCCGGACGGTCCTCGGTCCGCATCCTGTTGGTTGAGGATAATCCAGCGAACCTGAGAGTAACTCAGGCCTTGCTGGAGACACTGGGCTGTGAAGTGCGGACAGCAGTCAACGGCTTGCAGGCAGTGGCAGCCTATAGGGCAGGGGTGTTCGACCTTGTTCTGATGGACTGCCAGATGCCAGAAATGGATGGGTATCAAGCAACGGGAGTGATTCGTCAGATTGAGTCGATGCTGGGGCGTTCCACCCCGATCGTCGCGTTGACAGCGCATGCGATGGATGGAAGCCGGGAGGAATGCCTGGCGGCGGGCATGAATGATCAGTTGTCCAAGCCACTGACTTTGGCTGTTCTGACCAGCAAATTACTGAAGTGGCTGGCGGCGAGTCGGCCCGCGGCGTAAGCGCGGTGCGATCGACAGCGTTGCTGCCCGAATTTCCGCCTCCATCGCGTTGGCACGAGGACCGCCCGGTGGATAATTTGCAGACGTTCGTGTCACGCTGAGACCACGGGACGAGCCTTATCATACCATATCGGCGAATTTCTTCCGGGCCTCCAACATATCGTCGAGCGAGCCAAATGCGTTGGTGAAATGACCTCGATACCCGCGCGCTCTCAGTTCGCGGAACAATCCGGCAAAGTCCAGGTCACCGGTCCCCGGCAATAAATGTTCCTCCTTACCGTTGCGCAAACAATCAGCCAATCGTACTTCAACGACCTGGTCGAGGGGAATCACGGCGAGAAATCCTTCAACACCTTCCGGCACCAAATGCGCGTGGTTGGCCGTGAATGACAAACCAAAAACGGGCGATTGAATTTTTTCGTAATACCAGCGCCATTCCTCGATTGTATGAGCTAAATAGCGTACCTCGGCGTCGGTCGGCTCCTTATTCAAATTCTCCAGTAAAAGCCGCGCGCCTTTTATTTCGGCATAATCGATCACGCGGCGGAGACGATTCAGGCCTGCTTCCATTCGACGTATTATGTCGGAGCCAAAGTGATATCCGGCGTGAACGATAATCCACCCCGCGCCCAACAGGGACGCGGCATCGACATAAGCTTTCAGGTACGCATCGACGGCGTCGCCAACCAGCGGTGCGAGTTCAGCGACATTGACCGCGGAAGATGTATGCAACCCCAGGCGGATACCCTCTCGTTCGCAGCGATCGCGGATCCGACCCGCGCGCGCCGCGTCGATCCGCGTGACGGCGCTGTCGCCGCCGTCCAGTTGGACATCGATGATCCGCACATGGTGCTGGATGGCCCACTCGACGGCCTTCTCCAGGGAAAGTTTCTCCCCAATATCAATGCCAATTCGCTCAGCATCCATAATGTTCCTCTCCTCGCCCAGTTTCTGGGCAAGTGTGACTCATACAGGGCCGCCCGTCATCGTTTCAACCTGCGCCATCACACCAGAGCCAAGCGATGATACCGGTTCAGTGGCGACAAGCACAAGGCGCTCCACGTTAATTACGTGAACGGAATGTCTATCGAGATTGAGAGATGGGGACGGGTTGCCATCCAACGAGACAGTTCATGCGACAATAATGTCTGGTTTCTGTCCTGCCTGGCGGCCCTGCTAGCTGCCTTGAGCGAAACGATTGGCCGGGCATGAATGGTCGCATGTTTCCCTCGCGTGGACCTTCAGTCTACGATGCGAAAAATTATCGCGTTCTCGATGCTTCAGCCGCCCGCCGCTGAGTGACTCTGCTGATGGCTCCCAGCAGATCGGCGCGACCGTACGGCTTTGTCAGAAAGCTCACATTCGCTGATCTCCATTCGTCCATCGCCGCGAGCTCGGCGTATCCTGAGGTGAGGATCACCGGAAGATCAGGGCGGCGGGACAGCGTTTGTCGCGTTAGAGTCACGCCATCCATGCCTTGCATGGCGACGTCCGTGATCAACAGGTCATATGCTGAGTGTTGTGAGACTTCCAGCGCGACTTCCGCCGATCCGGCGCAGAGGACTGTCCAGCCGGCGCGCCGCAGGATTTGCTCAGTGAGCTGACGGACAAGAACGTCGTCATCCACCAGCAAGACCACGCCCGCGCGGGTCGTGAGATGCGCCTTGGCGGCGCGGGCGGACTTCCATTCGCGGTCATGGCGAGGCAAGAAGATCGCGACGGACGTTCCGCATCCCCTGATGCTTTCAATGGCGAGGAACCCAGTTAATTCACGGACGATATCGCGGACTGATGAAAGGCCGAGACCAGAGCCACCCGAACGAATCCGGGAGCTGAAGCCGGGATCAAAGACGTGCCGTAACTGATCCCGCGCGATGCCGCTTCCGGTATCGGCGACCACGATCACGATGTAGTCTCCCGCGGGGATTGTGTCCGGAACGCAGGAGCTGGCGGCGACCAGAAGCCGACGCTCGGCCCTCAGAGTGACCGTGCCGGCGCCCTCAATCGCATATCGGGCGTTCGCCACGAGGTTCAGCAGGGCCCGGTCCAACTGTGATGGTTCGGCCCGAGCTCCATCATTGTCTTCCGTCAGATCCAACGTCAGCGAAATATCTGAACCCAGACGAAAAGCGAGCAAGCGGGATGTCGCGAGGATCGTCTCATTGACCGATATGACGTCCGGAGACGAAGGCTCATGCGGATTGGGCGGAGTATGCCTGATCAATGCTCCGGCGCGACGGGCTCCCTCGCGGATATGCGCGATGTCGGCACGCGTTTCCAGATCGATCCAGCGTCGTTCCAATATCGACTCGGTCGCGCCGATGATCGCCGTGAGAAGATTGTTTAAGTCGTGCGCCAGCACTCTCGTATGAGAATCCCGCCCGATTTTCGGCGGCGTGGAACCGGTCATTCGCCCCGACGCCCCGTCAGACGCCACACGTAGGCAATGAGTTCCGCGACGACCTTGTAATGTTCAGGTGGAACCGACGCTCCAAGCGGTAACTGATGTAAGGTGCGAGCGAGGGGTGGATTGGCCACGATCGGTACCCCGTGTTCGCGCGCCGCATCGCGGATGCGGGCGGCCATCGAATCGACACCCTTGGCAACCAGTTTGGGAACGTTGCTCTTCTTGCGATCGTAGGTCAAGGCGACCGCATAATGCGTCGGGTTCGTCACGACGACCGTCGCTGTAGGGACGGCCGCGAGCATGCGCTGCCGCGCGCGCCGCATGCGAAGCCGTCGGATGCGCATTTTGATCGCCGGGTCGCCGTCGGTCTCCTTGGTCTCATCCTTGATGTCGGCCCGGCTCATGCGCAACTGGCGTAAGTGCTGACGCCAAAGCCAAAACATATCGGCGCCGGCGATCACCGTTTGAGCAAGCACCACCACCAGCAACAGCTGGGTCACGATCCTGGTAAGAATGTTGGGCAACAATGTCAGCGGAGCGAGGGGCAGCGTTTCGATCCGGGGCAATTCCCGCCGCAGCATCAGCATCATCACGCTGCCGACGATCAGCAATTTCGCCAGAGATTTCACTGTCTCGACCAGGCTGTCGGAACCGAACATCCGCTTCAGCCCCTTGCGGGGAGACAGTCGCCCCAGATCCGCGTGCAACCCGCTGGCCCGGAGTGCGAAACGAGTTTGCGCGAGGGTCGCGGCCACGGAGCCCAAGAGGATCGGAACGGCGAAGGGCGCGACGACTTTAACGCAAGTGATGGCGATCTCGTGGAACAGTGCTGTCGGTTCTCCGATTGGCAGACCAGGCTGGCTGAGGACAATCGACAGGGAACGCGAAAGAGAGAGACCAATCCCGCGATCCGCCAGCAAGAAGCTCAGAGTCACCGCCGCGAGACCAGCCAAAAGCACTGCCTCACGCGAAACCGGCACCTCGCCTTCTTCCCGGGCTTTTTGCAGACGACGTACGGTAGGGGCTTCGGTGCGGTCTTCCTGGTCGCCTGCCTGGCCGGACATGAGCGGTCAGTTTCCACCGGGGAGCGAACTGAACCCCTCGCGCATTGCATCGGTCCAGGCACCGATCGATGGAGCGGCGACGGCGGCCAGCAACAATAGCCCCAGCCCGATCTGTCCTGGCAGCGCGACGAAATAAATCTGCAACCTCGGCACCAGGCGCGCGATCAACCCAATGGCGACATGCCACGCGATAGAAGCCAGTATAAACGGTGAGGCAAGCCGCAGCGCGAGGTTGAAACTCTCCGCGACGACGGTGATCGTCATCGCGGTACTATCGGACACCCCGGCCAGCGTGCCAGGGGGAACCAGTTGGTAAAATCCAACAAGTGCCTGAATCAATACGCTGTACAGGCCCGTGGCCAGGATCAAAGCAGGGACCGCGATTTCGTATAGCCGAGAGACCGCGGTGGTCTGTGCTCCAAGCTCCGGGTTCGGCAGCAAGACGTTCGCAAGCCCCGCGAAATCGGCGACGATCTGGCCCGCGATCGGTAAACTGGTTGTCAGGATGCGGGCCAGCCAGCCGAACCAAAGTCCGTTCGCTAACTCCGCCAGAAGCATCAGGCCGAACGCGACCTCATTCGCTGGCCACGGCGGCAGAAGCGGCTCGATAACCGGCAGCAACAAAATAGTCAGAGTGAAAATCATGCCGGCTTTCACGACGGCGGGGGTCGTGGTCTCCCCCAGACCGGGCATCATCGCGAACGTCGCTCCGATCCGTGCGAGGATCAGGACAAGCGCGAAGGCGTGATTGAGGATCATGTCCCCGGAAAGGCCGGCGAGACTTGTCACGATGCCCCGGTCGCAACCATCCGGTCGATCAGAAAGCGGGTGAAATCCGCCAGCGAGCCAAACATTGAAACGCCCATCAGCAGAAGAACCGCGCCGATTCCAAGTAGTTTCGGGATGAAGACGAGCGTTGCTTCGTTGATCTGAGTGACAGCCTGCAACATCGCGACCAGCAGTCCCACGACCAACGCGACGGCGAGCAGTGGCGCGGCCAGCCGGAAGATCAGCATGAATGTCAGCCTTATCAACTCCGCGATGTCGGCCTCATTCACGGCGCTTTCCATTTCCTTTTCCGCGGCCGCTTATCGTCATCACCGTGCCTGGCCCGGCCATGACGCCGAGAGGCTGGCGGTACGCGGCTCGCGCCCTCCGCCGGCGCTTATGTCAGCGCGTGTGGGGCCAGCCCCGGTGATGACGAGGAGACGTCTTGAGTCAAGACTTTCGGCCACCAGTATCATATCTGAATGCGCATGATGTCCTGATAGGCTTGCAGCATGCGGTCACGGACCGCTGTCGCGGTCTGCAGCGTCAGTTCCGCGCGAGCCAGCGCGGTCGCGACTTCGGTCACATTGCCGCCCTGGGTAATCGCTTTCATGGACTGCGCCTCCGCCTCATGCCCGGTGTCCATCGCCGATTCGACCGCCGAACGTAGCGCGGTTCCAAAATCGGCACCGTTGCCGGCGCTTGCCGCCGGCGCGGCGGAGCCTCCCGTGGGGGGCATGATCCGCATCATCGGAATGCCCGCGGTGATGTCTGTCATTTTATGAGATTCAATGTTTGATTGAGCATGTTCCGCGTCGTCGAGGCGACATTCAAATTCGCGCTATAGGACTGTTCGGCGTCGCGCATGTCCATAAGTTCGACGAATGTGTTGACATTTGGCGTCTTCACGTAACCGTCCTTGTTCGCGGCTGGATTTCCCGGGTCATAACGTAACGGCTGGGCGCCTTTATCAGTGCCGACGGATTTCACGTTCACGGTCTCCACGCCCAGAGCCTTATCCAGACGATTGGTGAACGAGACCGTGCGGCGCCGGTACGCGTCCGCGCCGGGCGATGAGCCTGTGGTGTTCTGGTTGGCGAGATTCTCAGAGACGACCTTAAGCCGGGCAACCTGCGCCTCCATGCCGGCGGCGGAAATCTGCAAGGACGTGTTGAGATCAGCGGCCATGATCAGGAAGCTTTGCCAAGCGCTTCATTGAACATCGTCATGTATTTTTTGAATATCGCGGTCACGGTCGCGTTCTGCGTTTCCGTGTCGGCCACTTTCATCAATTGCTCCTCCAGCCGGACGCCATTGTGATCCGCCGTACTGGCCGTGCGTTCCTGAATCGATCTGGCGGCCATGCCGGGATCGACTGTACCCACCAGATGCTTCGGATCGGTTCTGACCGGTTGGATCCCGGTCGAACCGCTCAGTACCTGCTGGAAGTCCGGTGAATCTTTCGCCTGAAAGCCGGGTGTGGACAGGTTCGCGATGTTGCGAGCCAGAACCGCCTGACGTTCGCTCGCCCAGGCCAGCCGCTTTTCCGCGACAGTGAAGAGTTCCGTCTGAAACAGAGACATGGGCGCATGTATGCCTCGGACAGGTTACCGGCCTCTTAACGCGGGCTTTCTGATTTTGTTCATGATCTCCATGGCTCATGAAAGCCGATCAGGTTCTAAAACGGAACATGTCTCACTCACGATCCCAGTTCATCGTCTGTCGCGATCAGATAGCGTCGTGGTGTCCTCCGCGTCCGATGGAGCAACCAACCTCGGCATTTCCCACGAAGGCCTGGTCTGTCCGCGTCAGGCCGCTGTCAGGGACGATGATTTGCCCGTTCGCTCTGGGTCANNCTGCTGATCGGGCGAGGGCTGCGTCATACGTCCCTTGGACGACAGGCCGGTTCCGGCCGTTTGCTGATCGTGAAGGATTCGATCGCGCTCGATGCCCGCCGTCGCCTGCATCTTATCCAACATGGCGACCGCTTTGTTCTCCTCTTGACCGGTGGCGCGAGTGATATCGTCGTCGGCTGGACGGACGGGCCGAAACAGCCATGAGGCGACTGCTGTGGCTTGTCCCGTTCCTACCCGCCGTCGCGCACGCGCAATCCGTCGCGATCGATCTCGGCGCGGCGGGTCAGGCGGGAGCGACCGCGAGGATCGTCCAGCTCACGGCGCTGGTGACCGTGTTATCTCTGGCGCCAAGTCTGCTGGTCATGGTCACCGCCTTTACACGTATCGTGATTGTTCTGTCGTTGCTTCGGACGGCTTTGGGTACGCAAGGCGCGCCTCCCAACACGGTATTGATCGGTCTGGCGCTGTTCCTGACGTGGTTCGTCATGCAGCCCGTTTTTGAGCAGTCGTGGGCGGCTGGGATTGTTCCGATGATGGATAACAAGCTTGCCGAAATCGATGGCATTAAAGCCGCGGCGGAACCGTTCCGCGCGTTCATGCTGCACAACCTCCGGGGCGACGATCTGAGCTTTTTCCAGA
>PLSZ01000226.1 GCA_003164305.1 Acetobacteraceae bacterium | reverse complement strand
GGCCGTCGTGACCGCAGGCATGCATGCGGCCGGGAACGGTCGAGCGATAGAGCAGGTTGGTCGTCTCTGCGATCGGCAGCGCGTCCATGTCGGCGCGCAGGCCGATGGCGCGATCGGAGGTGCCGGCGCGGATCACGCCGACCACGCCGGTGCCGGCCATGCCGGTGATGATCTCATCCACGCCGAAGGATTTCAGTTTCTCCTGGACCATCGCCGAGGTGCGGAACTCCTGCATGGACAGTTCGGGATGCGCGTGAATATCGCGGCGCCATTCGGTCATGTCGGTGTGGAATTCGGCGATACGGTTGATGATCGGCATTCAGGACTCCTTGGTTGGGGCCGGACGATGGAGAGGTCCAAACGTCAGCGCAAGCCCCTCGGTGAGCGAGATGGGCGTGAACCCCAGCACGGCGCGCATGAGGGCGATGTCGAAGGCTTTATCCTCCAGCAGGCGGCGAATTTCCGCCGGGGCGACGGCAGGCAGGCCGGGAATGAACCGGGTCAGCGCGGCGGCGGCGATCAGCGGGCCGGCGGGAACCGACAAAAACCGAGGCCGGGTCACGCCGGACGCCAAAGCAACGGCACGCACGAACGCGTGATACGGCATCGGCTCCGGCCCGGCGATCACCATGGTGTGCGGCCCGTCCCAGCCATGTTCCAATGCCGCCAGGATCGCCCGCGTGACGTCGCCCTGATGAATCGGCTGAACCTGTGCGCGTCCCCCGCCGGGTAACGGCAGCACCGGCAGCCGCCGCGCCAGGGCCGCGAGGCGCCGCACGTTGTCCTCGCCCTCCGCGCCGTAGATCATCGTCGGATGCAGCATGACGCCTCGGCGGCCGGAGCGTAGGAACGCCGTCTCCCCCGCCAGCACGCCGCTGCCGTGATCATCGGGCCAGCGAGTGAACTTGCGGGTGCTTCCCAGGAAGATGAGGCGCGCGTCCGGCGGGGCCGCTGCGATGATCCGCTCGGCGTACCGCGCGTGCGCGCAGCTCACCACCGCCGTTGCCCCTTGAAGGGCCTGGGCCAAAGCGCCCAGGTCGGTCAGATCGGCGACGGCGGGGAACACGTCAAAGCCCAGCACGGCCCATTTCGCGGGGTCGCGGACGACCGGGACGATGCGGGAGCCAAGGACGCGGGCCAGCGCGGCACCGGACCGTCCGGAGGCGCCGATGACGTGAACGCGGGGGGGTGACATATGCGATATCCAGCCAGAGATTGCGTCGTGAGAACAGGGCGGCTAGCCCTTTGGTTGGACACAACGCGTTTTCTGGATGGATACTGAAGCATGCGGCGTCGCGCGATCCTGATCGGACTCCTGGCCCAGATGGCCCTCATGTCGCCCTCCGCGCGGGCGGGCGGCATCACCGCCGTGGCGAGCTTTTCGGTGCTGGCCGACATGATGCGGCGCATCGCGGGGGAAATGGTCGCCGGGGAGATGGTCCATGTCACCAGCCTGGTGCCCGCCGACGCCGATGTGCATGTCTGGCAGCCGTCGGCGGGTGATTCCCGGACGCTGACGGAAGCCGCTTTGCTGGTCGAAAACGGCCTGGGCCTGGAAGGGTGGATGAGCCGCCTGAGCGCCGCCTCGGGCTTTCGCGGCATTCGCATCGTCGCGTCGGGCGGAGTAACGCCGCGAACGATGCGCAAGGGCGCGGCGACTTCGATCGATCCGCACGCCTGGCAGGATCCGCGCAACGGCGTGATTTACGCGCGCAACATCGCCGAGGGGCTGACCGCCGCCGATCCGGTGCATGCGGACGCGTATCGCACCAGCGCCGCCGCCTATGTCGCGGAGATCGAGCAAACCGATGCCTGGATCGCCAGCCAGTTCGCGCCAATCCCGCCGGCCGCGCGGCGGATCGTTACGACACACGATGCATTTGGCTATTACGGCGCGCGCTACGGTATTGAATTTCTCGCCGCCGAAGGGTTGTCAACGGACGCGGAGCCCTCGGCGAAAGCGATCGCCGCGTTGGTGGCGCAGATTAAACGCGAGCGGGTGCGTACGGTGTTCCTGGAGAACATGACCGATCCGCGATTGACCTCGATGCTGGCGAGAGAAACCGGCGCGACGGTATCGGGGCCGCTGTATTCCGATGCGCTGTCGAAACCGGATGGGCCGGCGCCGGATTATATTTCGATGCTGCGGCATAACACGACATTGTTCGAACGCGCGATGCGGCCAGCCTGAATGCTGGCGTCGGAACGGCTGGCCGACCATGTCGCCGGCGTGCGGTTCGAGCGGCTGCCGGAAACCGCCGTCGCCGCGGCGAAAGTCTGGATATTGGACACGTTAGGGGTTGGCGTCGCGGGATCCTCGGCCACCGGCATGGATCAGATCCGGGATGCGGCCGGACGGTGGGGGCGTGGCGATGAGGCGACGATCTGGGGCACGCGACTTCGCGCGCCGGTGACGACGGCGGCGTTCGTGAATGGCCTGCAGGTGCATAATCAGGAATACGATTGCTTGCATGAGGGCGCGGTGGTGCACGCCATGGCCACATTGTTGCCCGCGGTGCTGGCACTGGCGGAGCGAGAGGGCGGAGTCTCCGGGCGCGACCTGATCGCCGCGGTGGCGGCGGGCCTTGATGTGGCCGTGGGTTTGGGATTGGCCTCCCGGTCGGCGTTCCGCTTTTTTCGGCCGGCGACCGCGGGTGGATTTGGCGCTGTCGCGGGACTGGCGGTTGTGTTGGGATTGAGCGCCGAGCAAATCGCCGGCGCGTTCGGGTTGCAGTACGGCCAGACCAGCGGGACGATGCAACCGCATATCGAGGGCAATATTTTGTTGCCGATGCAGATCGGCTTCAATGCGATGAGCGCGGTGCGCTCGGTTGAGTTGACTTCGGCTGGGTTATCCGGACCGCGCGACATTTTCGAAGGGCGTTACGGGTATTTTCGATTGTTCGAAGGCGAGTGGGATCTCGAACCGATTTTGCGGAGCCTTGGCCAAGACTGGCGAATTTGTGAGATGAGTCACAAACCGTGGCCCGCCGGCCGCGCGACGCATGGCGGGATCGAAGGCATTTTGTCGTTGCGGGAACAGCATGGGTTCGCGATGAAGGATGTACGGTCGGTGCGAGTGATCGTGCCGCCGTTGACGAATCGGCTGGTGTCTCGGCCGGATGTGCCAGCGCCGAATGCGTTTTATGCCCGGCTGTGCATGGCGTTCATTGGCGCGAAAGCTTTGCTGCACGGCTATGTCGATATCTCGCATTGCCGCGGCGAGGCGCTGACGGACCCCGCGACGCACGCGCTGGCTCGGTTGATCGTGACTGAAATGAACGACAATCCGGACCCAAACGCCATGGCGCCGCAACTTCTGGAGATTTCGTTGCGAGATGGGACGACGTTGCGTTGGGCGTGCGATGCGATGTTGGCGAATCCTTCGCGGCCGCTGTCCCGGGAGCGGCGGCTGCGGAAGTTTTTACGCTGCCTGGAGTTCTCGCGGGAAGGGCTTCGCGAGGGCGTGGGCGTGGCTTTGGTCGGATTGATCGATCGGCTGGATGAGGTGGCGGATGTGCGGGAGGTTTGCGCGTTGTTGGAGGCATCGGCGTGAGTTCCGCGACGCCTGACGATCTTTTCGCTTTCCTCGATCAGCTTGGGATCGAGCACAGCACGATGTCGCATCCGCCGATCTTCACGGTCGATGAGGGACGCGCGTGGCACGACGAAATTCCCGGGTTGCACTGCAAGAATCTGTTTTTGAAGGACAAACGGGGGAAAATCTGGTTGGCGGTGATGCCTGGCGATAAGCGGGCCGACCTGAACCGGCTGGAAAAGCGGGTGCATGCCGCGCGGCTGTCGTTCGGTAAACCGGATCTGCTGCTGGAGGTGCTTGGCCTGACGCCTGGCTCGGTAACTCCGTTTGGGTTGATGAACGATGTGACGTGCCGGGTCACGGTGGTTGTCGATGACGATCTGCCGAAAAGTGAATGGGTCAACTTCCATCCGCTGCACAACGCGGCGTCGACCACGTTGCGCTCGGCGGATTTGTTACGGTTCATGCGCGCTCTGGGCTACGACCCGCTGATCGTCGATTGCGGGCCCTAGGCGCGGTCAGCCCAATCGACGGCGATAGAGGGCGATGAGACGCTCCCAATGGCGCTCGGCGGCGGGTTTGTCGTAACACCAGCGTTGCGGAAACGCGAAGCCGTGATGCACCTCGGGATACATTTCCAGGGTGCCCGGATTGCCGGATTTCACGAACAGGGCTTTGAGTTCCGCGACCATCGGCAACGGCGCCAGCTCGTCGTGCTCGGCGCAGGCGATGTAGAGTTCGCCTTTGGCCTTGGCGAGATTGAGGTGCGGGCTTTCTTCGTTCTCCGACACCAGCCAGGTGCCGTAAAACGACGCGGCGGCGGCAATGCGATCCGGGTAGCGTGCCGCGGCAGCGAGCGAGTACGGTCCGCTCATGCAATAACCATGCGTGCCGACCGGACCGGGTTTCGCGGCGGGTTGGTTGTCGGCGTAGGCGATCATCGCGGCGACGTCGTCCATCATCGGCGGGATGGTCATCTTGGTGCGGACCGCGCGCATGCGGGCTTGCTCGGCGCTGCCTTTGGTGAGGACGTCGGGACCGTAAATTGTATCGCGGCCGGCTCGGTAATAAAGATTCGGCAGCATGACGTAATAGCCAACGGTGGCGAGGCGGCGCGCCATGTCGCGCAATTCCTCACGGATGCCGGGGGCGTCCATCAGCATCAGCACGGGCGGGTGCGCGCCATGGTCCGGATGCACAATGAATGTTTCCATCGCCCCGTCTTTGGTGGCGATATCCGAAGTTTGTTCGATCACGAGCGTGCCTCCCCGGCGTTTCCGTCGGGGAGGATTCCATCCGGCTCGGGTTCACGCAAGCAGCGATCAGCGCAGCCCATAAAACTTCATCGCGCTGCCGGCCATGATCTGTTTCACGGTTTCGGCGGAGGCGTTGCCCAGAAGGCCGCGCACCATATCCGGGGCACCGGGGAAGAACCCATCCGGATGCGGGTAATCGGTGGCCCAAAGGATCTTGTGCGGGCCGATATGTTCGGCGAGGACTTTCAAACTTGTCTCCACCGGCTCGAACGCGATCCAGCAATTGCGTTCGAACAACTCGCTTGGTCTGGTTTTCAATCCGGAATCGTTGAAGCCGATATCGTCGAAGTGGCGGTTCATGCGATCCAGCCACGGCGCCACCCAGCCGCCGCCGGATTCCAGAAAGCCGATGCGAATGTTCGGATGCCGTTCACACACGCCGCCCCAGATCACCGCGAGGCAGGCCATCATCATTTCCATCGTGTGCGAAACGATGTGCCGGGCGCCGCGGCCTTCGAAACGATCCGTGCCGACCTGCGGCATGCCTGCTCCGGCGCCTTCGTGGAAGCACACCGACATGTCGAGCGCTTCCGCGGCGGCCCAGAACGGCTCGTATTCCGGTTGGTCGATCATTTTGTCGCTGTATGGATTGGGGCGGATAAACGCGGCCTTCATCCCCAGAGTGCGACGGGCGAATGTCATTTCCGCGATGGCGCCTTCGACGGATTGCAACGGGATCATCGCGACGCCGAACAACCGGTCGGGATAGGGTTTGCAGTAATCCGCGAGCCATCGGTTGTAAGCGCGCGCGACGGCGCCGGCGAGCGCGGGATCCTTCACCGCGCCACAAAACAATCCGACGCTGGGGAACAGGAAAGCGGCGTCGATGCCGTCCAGATCCATGTCCGGAATCCTCGCGTGGGGGTCGAAGCCGCCCTTGCGTCCTTGCTCATATTCCATGGTGTCATCAACAACGATCCCATCGCGCGCGCCGACGGCGCCGATCGCGCCCATGCCTTTTTTGCTGCCAAGCACTTGTTGCTCGATCAGCAGGCGTTCCTTGCCGTCGGTGTCGCGGATCAGGCGTGGCGCGCGGTCGCGAAACGCGGGGTCGATGTAGTCGTTCCAGAGCGACAATGGCTCCAGGATATGGCCGTCGGCGTCGATCACATGATAGGCGCGGGTCATGGCACGTTCCTTTTTTTGACGATCGCTTCTTGAGGCGAGGTTACGGTCGCACCGGACGGGAATGGGATCAAGCGCCGCGACGGAATCCCGTCGCGACGTGGCTGTGACCCGGCGTTTCCTTCAGATGTTCGGCCGGGCGGTCAGGCTCACGTCAAGTTCAATGCGGCAGCGCGCGCATCGACGCGGGCTGACCGCCGAGTTTGATGTTGGCGCCAACCTGTTTCAGCGTTCCTCCCTGCGTGCGAAATACCTGTAGATCGTTATCGAAATAATTGCCGACATACACGTAATCGCTCCTGGGGCTGAACGCGAGACCTTCCGGCAGGCCACCCAACGGCGCGCGCGACTTCACCTCCATCTCTCCAGTGGCGGAGTCGAGCGACATCAACGCCAACTCGCCGCCTTTGGTCTTGAACCAGTCGGTTTGCTTCGCGCCGGTCCCGAGCAGCAGCGCGGCGGCGACATATTTGCCGTCCGGGGAGATCGCGAAACCTTCCGGCCCGTTGCCGGGAGTCATCACGAAGACCGTGCGTGGATGCGGCCCCGTCGCATCGATCACCGCCATGGTGTCGCCGTTATTCTTGCCGGCACCGGTGGTCGAAACGATGGCGAATTTACCGTTCGGCGTCACGTCGATGTTATAGGGGTTGAAGGCCACCGGAATGTCAAGAGTTTTGTCGTAGGTGACCTTTTGGCCGTCGATGCTCAACACACCGACCCGGTTGGCGAGGTTCAGGCACACGAAAGCCCGCTTGCCGTCCGGCGTGATGGCGACGGCGGCGGCTTCTTGCTCGACCGGAACGTCACCGGCCAGGGAAACCTTGCCGTTGACGATCGACAGCACGGAGACGCTCTTGCCATTGCGGTTGGCGACCAACGCCAGATCGCCTTTGCGGGAAATCGCCAGTCCTGATGGCTGCTTTCCGACGGTAACGGTATCGGCGAGCTTCGGTGGCGTCGCGGTCAGATCGATCACGAACAGACGCTCATCGGGGGAAACTTTGAAACCATTGGCGTCCGGCGTGTGTAGCACCGAGTTGGCGACAAGCCCCAACTTGCCGTCAGGAGTGATTTGCAGATTTGTCGGCGGCCCAAGCAGCGAGTTTATCAGCGGCAGCCGCGCGCGGATCACCGGCTTCGCCGGCGTCGTGACATCCATGATCAGAACTTCATCTTTGCCCGGCGCCCCATTGACCGAGCCATCCGGACCATAAGTGACCTTCTCATCGAGTCCGATCAAAATATCGTTCGGTCCCGCTTGCGCCGGACCGGCGGCCAACAGCAAAGCGGGCGTGACGCAGAGTGCGAGAAGCGCGCGTTTCAGCATGGTCGGTTTCCTCCGGTTCTCGGCAGACCCTACCGGTTCGTGGCGGACCCTGGAAGTCCCGCGCCCGCCTGGCAGCCGGCCCGTCAGGGTTTCCAACCGAAGGCGGGAAACATCCAGGCAAGCTCTCGCAACACGAGTTGGTTCATCTCCGGCGTCAGGGTCGAGCGCCAGTCGCCGGCGATGCCTTTACGGAAGAACGAGCCCTTTTGCTCGTTGCCCGCCTCCCGGCCGCCGGTCAGCGCCGCGAACGAAGTGCGAGCGACGCAATCCGCGACGATGGAGGACGCATCGGACACGCTCAGAAAGCGAAACATGTTGGCGACGACGAATTCCGGCGTGCGGCGCAAACTTTCATACGTGATCGTCATGACGTCGGCGGGATGCCGCGCGGCGAGGTCCAGCGTCGCGCGCGCGCCCTGATCCAGCGACGGCAATGCCAGGCGGATGAAGGCGAATTTCGCTTCGCTTTCGTCCTCATTCGCGACCGGTTGATGGAAGAAGTGCCAGGCGGAGGTCAGGACATCGCGCGGATCACGGGCGATGGCGATACATTTCGACTTCGGAAATAACTGCCTTAAGCGAGGGTAGAAGAACACGTTCTCGGGCGTCTTTTCGCCGATCGCGCGGCAGGATTTCCCGGCGCTTTGCTGGCGCAGCGACAGCAGGATGGCAGTGCCTACCAGGAACTCCACGTCCTCCTCCACCGGCAGGGGGAAGCCGCCGGTGTGGCTGAACAAGCCGGTGTTCTTGGCGGATAACGCTTCGGAGCGCCGCGTCATCATGGCTTCCAGAGGCTCGGCGAGTTGCTTTTGGAACAGCCCCTCGCCGCCGCAGGACACTTCGGGATGCGCGTTGAGGATCTGCTGCACCCAGGTGGTCCCGGACCGCGGTGCGCCACCGACGAAGAACAGCTGCTTGCGCGCGAGGTCCGTGAGCGCCTGCTGATGTTCAATCCAGGATGGCAATGGATGGTTCCAGATCGCGGGGGTCGCGGCGGGGATGTTCGCGCTCCGCCGCGCAACTGGCAACCCGGGTCAGTAGCGTTTGTAAGGCAGGAACTTGCCGGTCATCGACAGCTTCACCCGGTCGCCTTTTTGATCCGGCTGACGTTCCAGCGTCATGTCGAAATCGATCGCGCTCATGATGCCGTCACCGAATTCTTCGTGAATGAGTTCCTTCCAGGTGGTGCCGTAGACCTGGATCAGTTCGTAGAAGCGGTAGATCAGCGGATCGGTCGGCACGGCGGTGGGCAGGCTGCCGCGATAGGGTGGTTCTTGCAACAAAGCCACTTCGTCATCGGTCAGGCCGAACAGTTTGCCGGCTTTTTCGGCGGTCGCTTCGGTCATCGACATCTGGCCGAGGCACGCGGCGCAGGTCCAGACCGGGGAATGCTCCAGCTTCGCGGCGATGTCCGGCCAGGTCCACTTCTTTTGCTTTTTGATAGTGGTGATCTTGTGGCCCAGAGCGGTTTTGGCTTCGTTCACGTGGCAGCCTCCTGCGGTGATAAAAACATAGGCAATGGATTCCAAAGCGGGCAACATTGCGTGACGGCTTTTGGATTTGCCCACGAACGGTGCGGATAGACGGGGTCGCGGCTCATAGGGCATAAATCGTGCCAGCATTCTTCACGGCCAACAGGAGCGGTCTGAATGGCGGCGAGACCTTTTCATCTCGGTTGGTTCCTCCAGGGATCGAGCGTCCAGGCCTGGGCTGAATCCTGGACCGGCCATATCGGGCGCACCTGGATGGTGCCGGAATTGTTCACCGACATGGCTCGGAGCCTGGAACGGGCGTGCTTCGACTATCTGTTGATCGAGGACTCGTCGTACGTCGGTGAAAGTTACGGCGGTTCGACCGAGCTGTACTTGAAACACGGGATCGCGGTGCCGCGGCAGGACCCCTCGGTTGTGGCGTCGTTGATGAGCCAGGTGACGTCACGTATCGGTATCGTTCCAACGTTCGGCACTTATGCTTATCCGCCGTATTTGTTGGCACGTCTGGTGGCGACGTTGGATCAGGTGTCGCAAGGCCGCATCGGCTGGAACGCGGTGACCGGCAGTTCGGATTTCGCGGCGATGAACTTTGGTCTGCCGGGCATGCCGGAACACGATCTGCGTTACGAGATGGCGGACGAATACATGGAGGTCTGCCGCCGCTTATGGGCCTCGTGGGAGCCTGGGGCGATTATCGCGGACCGGCACGGCGGCGTCTTGGTCGATCACACAAAAGTGCATGCGGTTAATTTCGAGGGTAAGTATTTCAAAACGCGCGGGCCGTTGAACTCCGGGCCGTGTCCGCAAGGCCAGCCGGTGATCGCGCAGGCCGGTGGGTCGCCGCGCGGGCGCCAGTTCGCGTCGCGTTACTCCGACACGATCGTCGCGCACACGAAAGGGATCGCGGCGATGAAGGCGTATCGCGACGATGTGCGGGCGCGGATGGTGGCGCATGGGCGCGATCCGGACTCGTGCAAGGTTCTGTTCCTGGTGGCACCAATCATCGGGGAGACGGAATCCGAAGCTCAGGACAGGAAACTGCAACGGGCCGCGCGGGCCGCGGCGACGATCCCCGAGCGGCTGGCGCATCTGGGCAAGGTGACCAACATCGATTTTGGCCGATTCGACATCGACAAACCGCTGCCGGACGATGTCAGCACCAACGGTCATCAACAGACACTGGAAGAATTCCGTCGCAAGGCCGCGGGACGCTCGATCCGGGAGACCATGGCGGATCATAACGCCACGGAACTATCGGTCGAACTGGTTGGCACACCGGACGCGATGGCGGCTCGGATGGGCGAGGTCATGGAAGAAGTCGGCGGCGACGGATTCTTGTTCTCGATGCCTAACGTCAGCCGGCGTACGCTGGCGGAAGTGGAGGATGGATTGGTTCCGGCGTTGCAGGCGCGCGGTCTGGTGCGGGCGGCGTACACGCACGCGCATTTCCGCGATAATCTGCTGGAATTCTAAGCGACCGGCGGCAGCCAGCTTCGACCGGGAATCGAATCGAGCAGGCCGCGTGTGTAGGGGTGTTGGGGTGCGGAGAAGACTTCGCTGGTGAGGCCTTGCTCGACGATGACGCCACGCTGCATCACGGCGACACGGCCACAGATTTGCGCTGCGACCCGCAAGTCGTGGGTTATGAACAGCATGGTCAAGCCAAGGCGCTGACGCAGTTCCTCCAGCAAGGCGAGGATTTGCGCCTGAACCGAAACATCCAACGCGGAGACGGGCTCATCGGCGATCAGCAGTTCGGGCTCCATGGCCAATGCTCGGGCGATGCCTATGCGTTGGCGCTGGCCGCCGCTGAATTCGTGCGGGTAACGCTCGGCCGCGCCGGGGTCCAGTTGCACGAGGGCCAGTAAATCGCGGACGCGTCGGTGCGCCTCGTGGCGGGAGACGCCGTGTGCCATCGGGCCGGTGGCGATGATGTCGCCGACGCGGCGGCGTGGATTGAGTGACGCGAAGGGGTCCTGGAACACCATCTGGATACGATTTCGGAATGGCTTCCAATTCGCGCGGGACAGCAGGCGCAGGTCGGTATCGTGGAAGCGGATCGCCCCGGCTTCCGGGTGCACCAGATTGACCACGCAACGGGCCAGAGTGGATTTGCCGGAGCCGCTTTCGCCGACCAGTCCCAGAGTCTCGCCTTTGCGGAGAACGATGTCGGCGTCGCTGACGGCGGGGACGGCAACGCGCCGGCCGAACAATCCGCCGCCGCGCCAAAACGTTTTGCGGACGCCGACAAGTTCCAGTACTGGGCGTCCGGTGGCCGCGGGTTCCGGCGGGCGGGCCAAATGCGGGACGGCGGCGATCAGGGCCTTCGTATAGTCGTGTTGGGGCGTGTCCAGAACCGCGGCGACGGCGCCGGTTTCGACAATGTGGCCTTGCCGCATCACCACGACGCGGTCGGCGATTTCCGCGACCACACCGAAATCATGCGTTATGAACAGGACGCCCATGCCGCGGCGTCGCTGGATGTCCTTAATCAGGCGCAGGATCTGCATCTGAGTGGTGACGTCGAGCGCGGTGGTCGGCTCGTCGGCGATCAGGACCGCGGGCTCCAGCGCCAGGGCCATGGCGATCATCACGCGCTGACGCTGCCCGCCGGACAGCAAATGCGGATAAGATCTGGCGAGACGCGCGGGGTCCGGCAGGTTCACCGCCGCGAGCAACTCCGGCACGCGGGACGACGATCCACGTACGTTATGAACCTGCAGGACTTCGGCGATCTGGTCGCCGACGCGCATCAACGGATTGAGCGCGGTCATTGGTTCCTGGAAGATCATGCCGAGGCGACGGCCACGAAGGACGCGCATCGCCTCCGGTGGCAGACGGAGCAGGTCGTTGCCTTCGAAACCGATAATTCCGGTTTGTACCTTTAATGCCGGCGGCAGCAGCCCCATGATCGCGGCGGCCGATATGGATTTGCCGGAACCGCTTTCGCCGACGATGCAAAGGATTTCTCCGGCGTCGAGGGTAAAGTTGACGTCTTCGATCGCGTGGTCTCGGTCGCCGCCGGGAGGCAGCGCGACGGTGAGATTTTCGACAGTCAACAATGTCATCGGCGGCGGGCCAGGCGCGGGTTCAACGCGTCGCTGAGGCCCTCACCGACCAGGTTGAGCGCGAGGACGGTTAAGAAGATGGCGACGCCGGGGAACACGCTCATCCACCAGGCGAGACGGATCACGCTGCGGCCGGCGCCGATCATGAAGCCCCACGACATCATGTTTGGATCGCCCAGTCCGAGGAAGGACAAGCCGCTTTCAAGCAAGATCGCGTTGGCGACCATCAGGCTGGACAGCACGATGATCGGTGTCAGGGCGTTGGGCAGGATTTCCAGGAAGACGATCGCGAGGCGGGAGCGGCCGAGAACTTCGGCGGCCTGAACGAACTCCCTCGATCTCAACGAGAGAAATTCGGCGCGAATGACTCGGGTGACTGGCGGCCAGGAGACGATGGCGATGGCGGCGACGATGGACCCCAAACTTGGGGAAAAGATCGCGACCAGCACGACGGCGAGAACAAAGCTAGGTACCGTCTGGAAGAATTCGCTGAAACGCATGATCGCATCGTCGATTATCCCGCCCGCGTAGCCGGCGATGGCGCCCAACGTGACGCCGAGGAAAACGGCGACGGCGGTGGAGACGGCGCCGATCAGCAACGAAACGCGCGCGCCGTAGGCGATGCCGGCGGCGACATCTCGGCCGAGGCTGTCGGAGCCGAGCAGAAAGTCCATTTCGCCGGGCATCGCGAAGGGGATGCCTCGCATGTCCCATGGGGAGAACGGGAACAGGACGCTGGCGGTGGCGGCGACGAATGCGACGAAGAGTAAGACAACGACACCGGCGATGGCGCCGCGATTGCGGAGATAGGCGGCGAGGAAGCCGTTCATGTGACGTCCACGCGGGGATCGATCACGGCGTAAAGCAGGTCGGTGATTAAATTGAAGACGACGACCAGAACCGATGTGCAGAGGAAAACACCAAGCAGCAACTGGTAATCTCGGGCGAGCAACGCGTCGAAGGCGAGGCGGCCGATACCGGGCCACGCGAACACGGTTTCAACCAGGATCGATCCGCCGATCAATTGGCCGGCCTGGATGCCGGCGAAGGTGATCACTGGAAGCAAAGCGTTGCGCAGAATGTGGCGGCGTTGAACGCGGCCTTCCGGTACGCCTTTGGCTCGGGCGGTGCGGACGAAATCCTGTGACGCGACCTCCAACATCGAGGCGCGCGTCAACCGTGCGTAAACCGCCATATAAAATAAACCCAACGTCAAACTGGGCAGTACTAAGTACTTCGCGGTATCGGCGACGGCGGCGAGGCCGGTCAGATCGGCGCCGACGGTGTTCATGCCGAAGCTCGGCAGCCAGTCCAGGGTGACGCTGAACAGCAAGACGAGCATGAGGCCGACCCAGAAGATCGGTGTCGCGTAAAAGCCGAGTGCCAATACCGTGATCATGCTGTCGGTCCAATGTCCAACACGCCGCGCGGCCAGAGCGCCGAGGGATATTCCGGAAATGATCGCGAAGGCGAAAGCGGTGCCGGTCAGTAGCAACGTCGCGGGCAACCGTTCCAGTATCAGGTCCGCGACCGGGCGTTGCTGACGGTGGGAAACGCCGAGATCGCCGGACGCGACACCTCGGACGTAAATCCATAATTGTGTGGAGAGCGGCTTGTCCAAACCGAATTGTTGGCGGAGTTGCGCGATGAATTGCGGGTCGGCGGCGCCGGATTCTCCGGCGATGACGCTGGCGGGATCGCCGGGGGCGGCGTGGATCAGCAGGAAATTCGTGACGATGATGGCGAAGATCACCACGACCATTTTGACCACGCGCGCCGCGACGTAACGAACCAGACGGCCGCCGCCCATGGTCAGGCCTGAATCACGCCAGGAACACGTTATCGAAACAGGCGTTGGGACCCATCGCGGAGGTGATGACGTTGTGCAACTTTTTCTCGTGGATCGTTGGCCACGCGAGCTCCATCAACCAGATTTGCGGCACTTCGTCGCACAGGATCTTTTGCGCTTCGGAAAAAGCTTGCTGACGCACCGCGGGATCGGCGGAATTGCGCGCGGTCGCGAACAGCTCATCGACCTTGGGATTGCTGTAGCCGCCAGTGTTGGTGAACGTAATTTTTTTAATGTTGGAGGACACGTAGCTGCGCTCCACGCCCAACGTGGGATCGCCATATTGCGACAGGAAGTTGGTGCTGGTTTCGTAGTCCCAGTCGCCGATGCGGCGAGCCCAGGCTCCGGCGTCGGTGGTTTCGAGAACGACTTCTATGCCGACCTGACGGAGGGCGGTGCGGAAGTATTCCGATAGGCGCGTCCACACTTCGCCGTATGGCAGCGAAAGTTGTTTGATGGTGAAACGGACGCCTTTGGAGTCGGGCTTCAGGCCGGCGGCGTCCAGCAGTTCGTTGGCTTTCTTCGGGTCGTAGGCTTGCAATTTCGCCACGGCGGGATCGTAGAATTTCGTCGTGGAGGCGATCGGTCCGGTGGCGACCTTGCCGATACCGAACCATAACCGATTGAGGATGAAATTGCGGTCCAGCGCGTGACTGATCGCCTGGCGCACGCGGACGTCGTCCAGTGGCTTGACGCGATGATTGATCTCGATCCATGAAAGTTGTGAGGCGTATTCCCAACCTTTCAACTCGACTTCAAGGTTGGGCATCGCTTTGAAACGGGGGACGTCGAACGGTTCGATATCGTTCGCCTGGGTCATTTGCACCTGACCGGTCTGCAAAGCGAGGGCACGGCTCTGGCTGTCTGGAATGATGCGATAGATAATTTCGTCGAGATACGGTTGGCCGGGCTTCCAATAATCTTCGAAGCGTTTCATGCGAATGAAATTGCCGCGCTGCCACTCCACGAACTGGAATGGGCCGGTGCCGATCGGCTTCTGATTGGCTGGATTGGTACGGTAATCGGTGCCGTCGTAGATATGCTTTGGCACAATGGCGCAGGCGGTCACGTCGAACATCAACATAAACGGCTCGAACGGCGCATCGAGCGTCAGTACCACGGTTTGAGGATCGGGCGCTATGGCGCTTTTGATTTTGGCGAAGATCGGGCGGGCGCGGGGCGATAACTCGGTATGGAATTTCGTGATCGAAAAGATCACGTCGTCGGCGGTCATCGGCTGACCGTCGTGAAATTTCACATTGTCCTGCAAGTGGAACGTATACGCCAGCTTGTCGTCGGACATTGTCCAACTTTTGGCCAACTGGGGCATCGGTTGCAGGGTGGGGGAATATTCGCACAGGCCTTGGTAAAGCTTGCCGGCCGCGAGCTGTGTCGGTCCCTGGTTGTTTACTCCCAACACCAGAACCGGCGGCTCGGGCGTCAGGATTGTGTTGAGCGTGCCGCCCTTTTTCGCAGCCACGCCCTGAGCGAACGCGGTCAGCGGTTCCCACGTAAGCCCAGAGAAGGCAGTCCCGGCCAGCAGGGTGCGGCGCGTTAGCTTCGACATGCGAAATCTCCGGGCCCACAACCGATTTTGTGCACCGCAGCAAAATTAGCCTCATTCCGCGGAAGCTGGCAAGCGGGGTCGTGATCCGGGGCTATTTCAGCAGCAGCACCTGGCGTTGGTTGTCGATCGACCAGGAGCGGAACCTGGTCAGGAAGCTTTGTCCCAACAGCAGGCTGTCCGCGTCATTCGTGACGCTGCCTAGTACGTCGTGCACTTCACGATCACCGACTTTCAATACGTGAATGCGGAACGTATCGCTTGAAACCTTCGATCCGTCGGCCAGGTAATACACTTGTTTGCCCTGGAAGTCCGCTCGGCTCATCGTTCCTGAGTCGATCAGTTTTTGCAGAATCTCGGACGAGATACTGACGTCGGACGCGCCGCTGTCGACCGTGAACGGCACGGTGATCGTGTTGTTGATCACCACCGGCACGACCAGCGTTCCGCGATAGTTGCGCAAGCGGATTTCCGTCGCGTCCGGCTCGGCTGCCGCGCGAGGAGGCGGCGTGGGATCGACGTCGACCGGAAGGTAATGCGGCGCGATCGTCATCCTGGGTGACGGACCGTTGGGCGAGGAACTGGCGGCGACCGGGATCAGCGTTGGGGGCGTGGGACGGCTCATGTCATCGACGGGGCCTCGCCACGCGGATTGGGTGCGCTCACGCAACAACAAGGCACGGACGTGGCGCGGCGGATTGCCGTAAATTCGCATGCGGCCGCCATCGATGATGCCGACCCAGACGTCGTCGGGGGAGAAGACGAACCGGGCTTCGGAGGCTCCGCATGCTTGCGGCTCACAGGCGGCACCGATGGTGAAACGGCCGGTGAATTCCATTGGCGCGCCGAAACTGTAATTTTTCAGCCGCGCGAAGACCGAGGATCCCACGAGGTGGCGCAAGGCATCGGCGACATCGCGATCTCGCAGCGCTTCTCTCGGATATTTGCCGTCCGCCGTACGGGCCAGGTCGGTTTGAGGGTCTCGGGCACCGCTGTCGGTGACGGGGGGATTGGGGAATTCACGACCGCCGACATCGCCCGCGCCGAACTCTCGCGCACCGCCGTCGGATGTGCCGCTGTCGGGAGTGAAGCCGGCGGCGGCCCATCGGCGATAGCGGTCCAGCCACGCCTGGCGCGGACCGGGAGGGATGCCCATGATCTCGAGCATTTCGTTCTGGCCAGGCGCGGCGATGTCCGCGGTCAGATGACGCATCCAGGGCGTGGCGTTGCCGCCGGCCTCACCGGCGAGCAGCGCGCCGTAGCCGTAAACGATGCAGCGTTCGGCGGCGTTCGCGTCCTGGCTGGCTCGTGCCTGATCCACGCAGGCGTACCAGGCGTTGCTAAGTTTACGAATGCCGCCCGCCGCGAAGTCGTTTTGCACGTGCCGGAGTTCTTCGGCGACGACAGGCGGCGGAGAGGGTTCCGCGCGCGCTGAAAGCGCCGCGCCCACCATGCCGGCCAACACGAGTGTCCCGATCGCGGTCGGAGCTATTTTGTGGAACGGACGCATGTGACGTCACCGCTGCTGTGGCTTTTGTGCGAAGGCTCCGGCGCCCTTGGACCATTTCCTTGCGTGAACATTCCCCTCTCGCGCGATCGGCGAGCGTTTCGCGTCGGACACAGCAACGGGCGATCAAACCTGGGACACGGATCGCGGGACTGTCAAATTAAATCGCTAAACTTTCCGGCATTTCGCTTTGCAATCTTTGTGAAAGAACCGCGCGGGCGGAAACGTTCCGGCACGCATGGCATGGAGGCGGCGAACGGATGGCGTGATTCTCGCGTGACATGATCCCGCCGCGGACGGGCGGCGGCGGCGGGGCCCCGATGGAATAAAATCGCGGGATAAAATGACCGGACAAAATGCTTGCCCGGTCAGGGGGTTCGCCAATATGGGAGGGCCGGACGATCCTCCGCGATCCGGCGGCCGTAACACGAGACGCAGCATGACCCAGGTGACCGTGACACAATGCGCCGTGCTCGCCGGCGGTCTGGGCTCTCGGCTCGGCTCGCTGACCGAAGCGACGCCGAAACCGTTATTGACCCGCGGCGGGCGGCCGTTCCTGGCCTGGCTGTTGCGCGAACTCAGCCGGTTCGGTGTCAGCGAGTTCCTGTTGCTGACCGGACATTTGTCGGAAGAGATCGAGCGCGCCATCCCCGCGATGCGCGCCATGCTGCCGCGTCCGGTGTCGATCGAGGTCTCACGGGAACCGAGGCGCGCGGGCACCGGCGGCGCGGTGTTTCACGCGAAAGAACGTTTGCATGAGCGGTTTCTGCTGTGTAACGGCGACTCGCTGTTCGACGCCAATCTCGCGGATTTGCTGTCCGCGGCCGCGACGGATGGTCCGAACATCGTGGGACGCATGCTGCTGCGGCGGCTGCCGGACGCATCGCGGTCGGGGGTGGTCACGCTGGACGGCGATCGGGTGACGACATTTCAGCAGCGGCCGCCGCCGGGAACGCCGGGGATCATCAACGCGGGCGTCTATCTGTTCAATCGCGGACTGCTGGACGCGTTGACCTCGGATTGCTCGCTGGAGGCGGACATTCTGCCGGCGCTCGCGGAAGCCGGCCGGCTGCGGGGAACCTTGGGGGAAGGCTACTTCCGGGATATCGGCGTGCCCGGCGACTTCGATCGCGCCGATGACGAATTGCGCGCGTTGCGTGGGCGGCGCGCGTTGTTTCTTGATCGCGACGGGGTGATCAACATCGATCACGGCCACGTCGGCTCGCACGATCGGTTCGAGTGGGTACCGGGCGCGCTGGACACCATCCGTTCCGCGACGACCGCTGGGTGGCATGTGTTCGTCGTGACCAATCAATCCGGCGTGGCGCGCGG
>PLSZ01000546.1 GCA_003164305.1 Acetobacteraceae bacterium | reverse complement strand
GCGGCGCGGTCACCGCGGCCGCCGTCAGCCTGACCGGAGCGAACGTCGCGATCACCGGCCTGGTCACCGACCTCGGCGCCGGAACGGTCGGCCTGATCGCCACCGCCGGCACCATCAACGAAACCGGCACGCTGATCGCCGGGACGCTGTCCGGCAGCTCCACCGGCGCCACGACCCTGACCGGCGCGACCGCGACCACCAACCAGATCGCCGCCCTGGGCAACTTCACGGCGGCCGGGTTCAGCCTGAACGACGGCAAGAATCTGGCCGTCTCCGGTGTGCTGAACGGAGGCACGGCCGCGAGCATTACCGACAGCGTGTCCCTTGCCGTTGGCGGCACTGTGACCGCGGCCGCGGTGAGCCTGACCGGGGCCAATCTGACGATCACCGGCCTGGTCACCGATGGCGGCGCGGGCACGGTCGGGTTGATCGCGACCGGCGGGACCATCAATGAGACCGGGACGCTGATCGCCGGGACCCTGTCTGGCAGTTCGACCGCGGCGACGACGCTGTCCGGTGCCACGGCGGCGACAAACCAGGTGGCCACTCTCGGCACGTTCACGGCTGCCGGGTTCTCCCTGAACGATGGCGAGAACCTGACAGTCTCAGGCCTGGTGAATGGCGGGGCCAGCGCCTCGATCACCGACGTGTTGCTGGTGACGATCACTGGCACTGTCAGCGCCGCGGCCGTCGTGCTGACCGGTTCCAGCATCAGTATTCCCGGCGAAGTGACGGATGGTGGCGCGGGTACGGTCAGACTCGTCGCAACGGGCGCCATCGGCACCATCAACGAGACCGGCACTTTGATCGCGGGTACGCTGTCAGGCGGTTCGAATGGCGCGGCAACGCTGACAGGGGCGACCGCGACGACCAATCAGGTCGCCAACCTGGCATCGTTCGACGGGGTCCCATTCGTTCTGAACGACGGCAAGGCATTGTCGGTGACCGGCACCGTCTCCGCCACCGGTGTGACGATCACTGATAGCTCGTCGCTATCGATCAGCGGTGTCGTGGGAACCGGAAACATCAACCTGACCGCTACCGGCATTTCGATTTCCGGCACTGTCGCGGACGGCGGGGCCGGCACGGTCAGCCTGATCGCGACCAGTGGCTCGATCATCGAGACTGGCGCTCTTCTGATTGGTGGCACGCTAACGGGCAGTTCGACCGGATTGACGAGCCTTGTTGGCGCCAGCGGCACCGCGAATTTCGTTGGAACCGTCGGCAACTTTATCGCCGCGGGATTCACGCTGACCGAGGCAAGCAGCAACCTCCAGATCGCCGGCGTGGTTAACGGGGGCACCGCCGTGGCGATTACCGACAATTCGTCGCCGTCAGTGCTCACAGTCGGCGGCACTGTCTCAGCCGGCGCGATCAGCCTTACCGCCCAAAGCATCTCCGTTCCGGGACTGATAACCGATGGCGGCGCCGGTACTGTCATACTGACCGCCACCAGCGGGGGCATCGACGAGTCCGGTACATTGATCGCGGGAACTCTGTCGGGAAGTTCGACCGGAGCGACGACCTTGTCCGGCGCGACCGCGACCACGAACCGGGTGGCGACGCTCGGTACCTTCACCGCGGCGGGCTTCTCGCTGAACGACGGCGAGAACCTGGCCGTCGCGGGCGTGGTGAGCGCGGGATTCGTCAGCATCACCGACAGCGCGCTGCTGACGATCGGCGGCACGGTCACCGCCGCCGCGGTCAGCCTGACCGGAGCGAACATCGCGATCACCGGGAAGCTGACCGACGGCGGCGGGGGGACGGTCAACCTGATCGCCACAGCGGGCACGATCAACGAACCCGGGACCCTGATCGCCGGCACATTGTCAGGCAGTTCGACCGGCGCGACCGCGCTGACCGGCGCGACCGCGACCACCAATCAGATCGCCACGCTATCCAGCTTCACGGCGGCCAGCCTGACGCTGACCAACGGATCGAACCTGGCGATCACCGGGGCGGTCAACGGCGGGAGCCAGTTCTCGCTGGCCGAGACCGGCAACCTGACCATCGGCTCCGGCGCGTCGATCACCGCCGGCGGCGTGCAAATCGGCGATACCGGTGCCGCGACGATCGCCGGAACCGTGGCCTCGACCGGCACCGTACTCGTCAGCACCACCGGAACGCTCGGCGTGTCCGGCACGATCAGCGCCGCCAATGGAGGCACCGCCGTCAGCGGCGGCGACATGACGGTCTCTGGTACGTTCATCAGTTCGGCCGGAACCATCGGCATCACCGACACCGGATCGCTGAGCGTCTCCGGCCTCGTCAGCGCGCAAACCGGCGTGACCATCGGCGACACCGGCACCATGACGGTCGGCGGCGGCATCGTCAGCACGACCGGCGCGGCCGCGATCACCGTGACCGGCCCGCTCAGCGTCACGGGCAGCGTCGCGGCACCCACGATCAGTCTGAGTTCGGCGAATATCACGATCGGCGGCACGGTGACCGACGGCGGCTCTGGTACGGTGAGCCTGGTCGCCACCGCCGGCACCATCAACGAAGCCGGCACCCTGATCGCGGGGACATTGTCGGGAAGCTCGACCGGCGCGACGACATTGACCGGAGCGACCGCGACCACCAACCAGGTCGCGACGCTTGGCACCTTCACCGCCGCCGGCTTCACGCTGAACGACGGCAAGACCCTGTCGCTGACCGGCGTTGTCAACGGCGGCACCGCCGCGACGATCACCGACAGCGCGCTGTTGAGCATCGGCGGCTCGATCAGCGCCGCCGCGGTCAGCCTGACGGGCGCGAACATCGCCATCTCCGGCCTGGCGACGGATGGCGGAAGCGGCGCCATCAGCCTGATCGCCACCGCCGGGACCATCAACGAGACCGGGACCCTTATCGCGGGCACTCTGTCGGGCAGTTCCACCGGTGCCACGACGTTGGTTGGCGCGACGGCGACGACGAACCAGATCGCCACAGTCGGAAGCTTCACCGCCGCCGGCCTCACCCTGAATGATGGCAAAAACCTCACCGTCTCCGACGTCGTCAACGGCGGCACCGCGGCGACGATCACCGACAGCGGCGTGCTGACCATCGGCGGCACGGTCAGTGCCTCGGCCGTCAGCCTGACCGCCGCGAACATCTCGATCCCGGGCGTGGTCACCGACGGAGGAGCGGGTACCGTCAGCCTGATCGCCACCGCCGGGACCATCAACGAGACCGGCACGCTGATCTCCGGCACGTTGTCCGGGGCCTCGACCGGTGCCACGACGCTGACCGACCCCGGCTTCGCCAACCAGGTCGCGACCATCGCCACCTTCACGGCGTCCGGGTTCACGCTGAACGACGGCAACAGCCTGACGGTCGCCGGCGTTGTGAACGGCGGCAGCGCGGTCACCATCACCGATACCACGCTGATCTCGGTCACCGGCTCCGTCATCGGCACGGCCATCAGCCTGACCAGCCCGAACATCGCGATCGCTGGCCTCGTATCGGACGGTGGCATCGGCACCGTCAGCCTGATCGCCAACGGCGGCACGATCAACGAGACCGGCACGCTGATCGCGGCCTCGCTGTCCGGCAGTTCGACGGGTGCGACAAGCCTGACCGGGGCGAGCGCGACCACCAATCAGATTGCCGTCCTGACCAACTTCACCGCCGCCAACTTCATCCTGAACAACGGCCACGCGCTGGCGATCACCGGGACGNNCTGGCCTGATCAGCGGCCAGTCGGGCGTCACCATCGCCGATATTGGCGCGATGGCGGTTGGCGGCACCGTCACCAGCCCGGGCGGCACCGTGGCGATCAACGACGTTGGGCTTTTGGGCGTGCCTGGCCTGATCAACGGTCAGACCGGGGTGACCATCGTCGAGTCCGGGCCGATGAGCGTCGCGGGCAACATCGTCAGCGGCGGCACCATCGGGGTCACCGATGCCGGCACCCTGGCCGTCTCCGGCACCATCCGCGGCCCGGGGGGAGTTATCCTCACTGACACCGCCGGCGACATGACCGTGTCCGGCCTCATCGCCAGCACGGCCGGGGCAGTGGCGCTGAACGACACCGGCACGCTGACGCTGAGCAGCGGCGGCGGCATCGCCGCCAGCACCACGATCTCGATCGTCGATGGTAACGCGATCACCATCGGCGGCACGCTCAGCGCGCCGCGGATCATCGTCAATCAGGGCAGCACCGGCACCGGCACGTTCACCGCGACCTCGACCGCGTTGATCCAGACCGGCGGCATCACCTACGTTGCCGGGACCCTGCCGGCCGCCACGCTGCAAAACGACATCGCGGCGACCGGTTCCAACGCCGGCTTCTATCTGTTCACCAATCAGTTCACGCAGCAGAGCGGCTTCCTGACCGTGACCGGGCTTGCCGGCCAGAACCAACTGCCGACCATAGGGATCACGTCCACCGGAACTGTCGCGTTCGGCACCAGCGGGCTCGCGGCGCCCACGTCATGGCTCATCCTCGATCTCGTCGGAACGGACGCGAAATCGACGGGCGCGATCAATGTGAACCACCTGGACGCGATCTTCTCGCCTCAGGGGGCGGCCGGAACCGCGCTGACCGGCATGGTCAACGGCCTGAGCGGCAACGCGGCGGCGGGCGCCGCCAATATCGCGCCCGGTACCAACGCCTCGTTCCAGGTCAACGGTTGCCCGATCGCCTCGATCAACTGCGTGCTGCTGACAACGCAGGGCATTCCGGCCGCCAGTCCGTTGAACAATTTCGTCATCGGATCCATTTTCGATCCAACCGACGAAGACGATTTGCTCCTCCCGCTCGTCTCGGATGAGGTGTACTGACATGCGCCCGCTGCTCCCCGCCGTCACCCTCCTGCTGACCCTGCTCGTGGGGTGCGACAAGCCGGCGCCGTCCGACTACTGGACCGGAGGACCGAAATCCGCCGCCCAGGGCGACACGCGGAATTTCGAAAAGGCGATGGCCGAGGGCACCCGCGCCAACCTCGCCGGACGTCCCACCGAGGCGGAGTCACGGTTCCGCGAGGCACTGTCCGAGCAACGCAAGCTGCACGGCAACGACAGCCCGCTGCTCGCGCTGCCGATGATGTCGCTCGCGTTGCAACTCTCGTCATTGGGTCAGTTCTCGCAGGCGGACGCGCAATTCGCCGAGGCCGAGCGCGTGCTGGCGCCGTCGAAAGACGCCGGTCTGAAGGCCCGCCTGCTGCACTACCGCGGTGTGCACATGCTCAACGAAAAGAAACCCGCCGAAGCGGAGCCCCTTCTGGGCGCGGCGCAGGTCGCCTACACCGCGCTGGTACCCCCCGAGGCCCTGACGCGGGAGCCGGTGCCCCGGCCGGTGCGCAACCGTTTCGATCTCAACGCCAACGCGAGCCGCGGCCCGGTCTCGAGCTTCAAGCTGCTCGGCACCGATCCGAGCGTGCAGCCCGCCTTGCTGGGCCTGATCGAGGTGTTGCGTTACCGCGCCATCGCGCTGCGTGATCTTGGCAAGCCGACGGAAGCCGACGTGTTGACCGGCTTCGCGGCCCGGGTGGCGTCGGCCAACGACCTCGGCCGGCCGAGCGTGTTCGCGCGCGTGTTCCGGACCGCCGGCGTGACGGCGGCCGGCGAGTCGGAACAGGATCGCGCGCTGGCGGATCTCAGCCGGTCCGACGACGCGTTCGATGTCGCGCTGCCCGGGACCAAGCCCGCCGCCGAGGCGGCCCTGATCCACGCCGGCGAACTGATGCGCGCCGGCCAGACCAGTTCGGCGTTGTCCACCTGCCGCCGCGCGGTGAAGACGCTGGTCACGATCGGCGCCGGCACCTCGCCCGAGTTGATGGCCCCATGTCTGGACGCCTACGCGAGCGGCGGCACCTTCGGCATAGGCTCCAACAGCACGGAGATGTTCCTGGCCGCGCAGGTCGCGCAAGGCACCATCACCAGCCACCAGATCGCTCAGGCCAGCGCCTCGCTGGTGGAAAACGCGCGCGACCCGAAGATTGGCGCGGCGCTGAAAAAGCGCGACGACCTGCAGCGCGAAGTTGACCGCGTCTATCGCGCGCTGGACACCATCGGCGTGGCCGGCGCCTCCGGCCGCGCCGCCGATGAGGTCTCGCGGCTGCAACAACAGGCGGATCAGGCGACCGCCGCGTTGGCGCAGGCCGAGGCCGAGGTGCGCACCCTGTCGCCGAACTATGGACAGTTGGTGCAGGACGTGGTGCCGGCCAGCGCGGTGTTCGCGGCGCTCCACCCCAACGAGGCTTTCATCGCCCTCTTCCTCAGCAAATCCGAAGGCTGGGCTTTCGTGCTGCGCGACGGCGCGATCTCGACCGCGAAAATCGACGGCGGCATCGACAAGATCGGCCCGCTGGTGACCGCGATCCGCGCCGGCATCGAGAAGACCGAGGTCAACGCGCTGCCGACCTTCGACATCGCGGACGCGCGCCAGCTTTACGACATCACCCTCGGCGGCGTGGCTGGTCCGATCAAAGGCGCCTCGTCGCTGGTGATCGCTCCGACCGGTCCGCTGCTATCGCTGCCGTTCGAGGTGTTGCTGACCGGTCCGGCCGAGCTGGACAAGCTGGCGACGGCGCCCTGGCTGCTCCGTCAGGCGACCATCACGCACGTGCCGGCGGCGACTTCCACCCGGTCACCCTGGCCGAGGCCGATGCCAGCTTCCCGCCGGGAACCTGCGGGGACAGCGGCCGTCTGCTGGCGTCATTGCCGCCGCTGCCAGGTGCTGTGAAGGAGTTGGACAACGCGCGCGCGGTGCTCGGCGCATCGACCGCGGATGAACTCACCGGCGATGCCTATACCGTCGAAAAGGTGCTGGACACGCCGCTGAAGGACTACCGCATCCTGCACTTCGCGGCGCACGCGCTGCTGCCGACCGATCTGCGCTGCCAGACCGAGGCGGCGATCGTGACCTCACCCCCGCCGGGCGCGCGGGACGCGAAGGGCGCGCTGCTGAGCGCGTCCAGACTGCTGGGACTGGATCTGGACGCCAACCTGGTCATCCTCTCGGCCTGTAACTCGGGTGGACCGGGCGGCGGCGCCGGCGAAAGTCTCTCCGGCCTCGCGAGGTCGTTCTTCTTCGCGCGCGCCCGGTCGTTGCTGGTATCGCACTGGGAAGTGAGCGATCAGGTCGCCGCGCTGCTGGTCGTGCTGACGATCAACGACATGAAGGAAAAACCGGACCACGGGGTCACCGGGGCGCTGCGGGAGGCGCAGCTCAGCCTGCTCGACCGGGCCGCGAATGGTCAGCTGCCGGCGGAAATCGCGCACCCGTTCTTTTGGGCGCCGTTCGCCGTGATCGGGGATGGCGGCGAGGGTTCTGCCCGGAGTAATGTTTCGTCCCGGCTGTAGAAGAGTTTATGATCCGAATCCAAGCGGCCATTCCCGGCTGCCCGGAATACCCGAGCGTGATTTCAGCCAACCATCCGTCATGCCAGGGCTTGACCCTGGCATCTCGTGATGCAGGCCCCGTGCTATCAGGTCGGGCACGATTCCTATGCGGGCCGATCCTCGGGTCGAGTCCGAGGATGACGCTACCGCCGAGGATGACGCTACCGGGGCGTCACGACCGAGAGCGGACGTCGACGCGGGTTCGTATAAACGTGAGAGCATAAGGCGGAATTCACGGAATGTCGGCGGTCGAAACCCTGGGAAAATACGAGATCAGGCGTCAGCTTGGTCGCGGTGCCATGGGAACCGTTTACGAGGGCTTCGATCCGGTCATCGAACGCGTCGTCGCGATCAAAACCGTACGTCTGCCGGAAGTCGCCGATGACGAAACGAAGGAAGAGATTGCCCGCTTCCGCCGCGAGGCACAGGCCGCCGGACGTCTGACCCACCCCAACATCGTCGGCGTGTTCGATTACGGGGAGACCGCCGACCTCGCCTATATCGTGATGGAGTACGTCGATGGGCCGTCGCTGAAGAACCTGCTCGACAAGAACGAGCGGTTTCCGCTGCCGGAGATCGTGCGGATCATGGGGGATCTGCTCGCCGGCCTGCAATTCAGCCACGAGCGCGGCGTCGTGCATCGCGACATCAAGCCGGCGAATTTGATGCTGACCAAGGCCGGGCAGGGCAAAATCGCCGATTTCGGCATCGCCCGCATCGAAAGCTCCAGCATGACGCAGGCGGGGACGGTGCTAGGCACACCCGCCTACATGTCGCCCGAGCAGTTCATGGGCCAGGTGGTCGATGCGCGGTCCGACATTTATTCGTCCGGCGTGCTGCTCTATCAGTTGCTGACCGGCGAGCGGCCGTTCGAAGGCAGCATGTCGGCGATCATGCACAAGGCGCTGAACACCGAGGCGCCGTCGCCGTCGCAGATTTCGGTCACCGCGCCGCGCGGCTTCGACGCCGTGGTGCGCAAGGCGATGGCGAAGCGGCCAGAAGACCGGTACGCCTCGGCGGCGGAGTTCATGGCGGCGATCCGGGCGGCGGCGGAAGCGCCCGCGACGGCGGCCGAGGCGCCGGCGGATAACGGCGAAGCGACCATGATCGCGGTTCCGCGCCCGGCATCGACCACACCCGCGCAGAGAGCGGCGGCGGATCTGTCGGTGTCCTCGCTCGCCGCGTCGATCGCACCTCCACCACGGCCGCCGGCTGTCACGCCGAAAGCCGGCAAATCGTCCGTCATGCCGCTTGCCCTCGGTGGCGGCGTGGCGGTGCTCGCTGTGGTGGGGGGGCTTGGCTATTACTTCATGGCCGGGCGTTCGACCACGCCGGCGACCGAGCCCACCACGCCGCCGGCGAGCAGCGTGCCGGCACCCACCGTGGCGCCGCCGCGAATGCCACAACAGACGCCGGCCGCGCCTCCGGTGGCGACCGCGCCGCTGACGCCAATCCCACCGCCGGCCCCGTCTCCACAGGTGTTGGCGCCGCCGGTGATCCAGCCGCCGATCTCACAACCGCCCGCCAACCAGCCTCCGCCTCAGGTGGCTCTGGCGCCGTCGCTTCCAGTGGCACCGCCGGTCACGCCGCAGCCCACGCTTCCCCTCCAAACGCCGCTGCCGGCACAGACGCCGTTGCCGATGACGGATCCTTCAGCGGCGCTCCGAGCGGATATCGCCGGATATGTCGCGCGGCTGCCGTGTTCGCTGTTCGACGGCGACGTACGTGATGCGGCGGTCCAGGTCAGCGGCATTGGCGGACGCGCGGCGATCGAGAGCCTGCGACAGAAACTCGCCACGATGGACCTCAACAATCCGGCGCCCTCGCTCCGGGTGACGCAGGTGGATCAGGTGTTCTGCCCGTGGGAGGATTTGCTTCGCCCGATCGCCAAACCGTTTGGCGAATCCGGCGGCCGCCTGACCTTGTCGCTGCCGGGTGATCCCGCCTGGCTGGTGAAGGACGATTACATCCAGCCGCGTCTGACCATGGCGGATTTTCGCGGCGAAATGCACGTGGACTATCTGGACCGGCAAGGCAACGTTCAGCATCTGTATCCTCTGCTCGCCGATCCCACCCAACATGTGACCGGCGATCCGCCACACATCTTCGGCCCCGGTGAGGCGATCAGTCTGGGTCAGCCCGGCCCCAACAATCCGGGCTGGCAGGTGGACGAGCCGTACGGCACCGATGTGATCATCGCGATCGCGTCCGAGGATGCATTGTTCGATCGATCGCGTCCGGCGAATATCGAAAAGGCCGCGGTGTACCTGCGAGATCTGAAGAGGGCGTTGGAGGCGGCGCGGTCGCGTGGGGCGCGCGTGACGGCGACCGCGATGCCATTGGAGACCCGGCGGAAATAGCAACGATTCAGCCGTCCGGCTCGCTCATCAACCACGACAACAAATCGAGAGTTCCGCGCAATGAAAGCTCAACGCAGGCGACTGACGATCGGAAGAGTACTACTGGTCCTCGCCGCGGCCGGCCTGGCGAGGCACGCGGAGGCGCAGGGCGTGCCGAACACCGCCGCGGCCGGCAAGGCTCTGGCGCAACAATACTGTGTGTCGTGCCACGTGATCGGTCCATCCAATCAGGCGGGCTGGACCGACGCGCCGTCCTTCGTCGCGATCGCCAACAAACCCGGTACCACCGCGGCCGGTCTCAGCGCGATCATCCAGAAACCGCACATGAACATGCTGAACGACCAGCGGCCGAAGCCGGAGGCGGACGCGCTGGCGACCTATATCGTCAGTTTGCGGAAGCGCTGACCGGAGCGAACGTTCCGTTCAACGCGGCGCGCTTTCACGCTTTTCCATCTTGTACAGCAACAACAGCGCGCCGGAATGGGTGGGTTCCGCCGCCAGTATCTTCCGGCACAGCCCCGCCGCGTCGGTGGAAAGTCCCCGCGCGTGCAGATCCGCCGCGACATTCAGCGCATCCTCGATATTCACGGTCTGGCCGCGCGCGAGGTTGGGTCTGTGCAAAACGGTGCCGTTCCGCCGCATGTCGAGATAGATATCGCAGGTCGTGCAAGGAATATCGTCGCGTGGCCCGGCCTCCCCGCGCAGCATGGCCCGCGCGTGCGTCATACGCTCATTATTGACGGCGGCCACGAACCCCTCACGGAACACGTTGGCACCGAAATCGCCCCAGAAGTTGCGGCAACATCCCAGCAGATTGCCGTCCCAGTTGACCTGAGGGCTATCCCATAGCTGGTGACAAATGCCCGCGGCGTAATCCCGTCCGCTCCGTTCGCGGAATTCGGCGCGGGTCGCGGCGTGGCCGGGCAGCGCGCGGCGCACCGCGTCCGGGTCGCGGATCGGCGACACCGCATCGTCCCACGACAATTTTGGCGCGAACACCATTCCCAACGCCTCCGCCTGGGCTTTCGCGTCCTCGAGTTCGTGTTCGTTGTGACCGAACACCACGAACTGCCAGCGCAGGACTGGAAACTTCGAGCCCAGGCGGCGCTTCCAGGTATTGATGCGGACGATATTCGCAAGTACGCTGTCGAGGCGGCCATTCACGCGGTACCGTTCATAGATCTCCTGCGTCGCGCCATCGATCGACACCGACAGCAGCCGCATCTGATGACGCACGACGCCTTCCAGAACGGCGGGCCGCGCGTGGTTGAGGTTCACTCCATTATTCGCCGTGGTCGCGACTCCACGTTCGGCGCACAGCCGGAGGATGTCGAGCAGAAAGGGGTTCAGGAAGATTTCGCCGTAGTTCGACAACTCGACCTGGCGGATCTCCGGATTCGCCTCCAATACGCCGCGCAGGTCGTCCGGCCGGAGAAAGCCGCTGCCCACCGCCGGATGGATCGCCTTCGAGGTGGTCGGACAGGACGGACAGCGCAACTGGCAGAACGATGACGCGTCGATTTGCATGGCGCGTGGCCGGATTTGCGGCGAGGCGGCGGAAGATGGCGGGATGGCGGGCATGAGACCTTTCGGAAGCGTCGCGGAGCGGAGGCGCGCGGCGACGCGTGGAAGTCATTTCAGGGCTTGCTCATTTTAACCTTCCGGTCATAATCCGATCCACGGTGACGAGAAATACCGCTTGCGTCAAAAAGGGGACACAACGATGGATCGCGATCAGAAGACGGGCCCATCCGGGATGGACATCGCTCTGTCATTGGCCCGCCAGAACGCGACGACGGCCGCGCTGGTAGCGACATTGATTCCGCTGGGGGCCTTGCCGGCCGCGGCGCAGGCTCCCTCGGCATCCGTCACCACCACCTTCGGGACCGACTCGAACGGCCCAACCGTAACCTACACGGTCAACAACACTGGTACGGGCGGGGCGCCGATCGACGAGATCGTCATTCCGGAGATCAATGGTGGCGATCTGCGCTACCTGTCGAACCCAGCCATCAGCGCGCAGTTGCCCGCTGGAACCCTGCTCACCGTGCCGCCGCCGTTGTTGCCGTACGGCTGGGTCGGGTCGGAACAATCGACGCCGAGCTTCGGCGCCAGCGTGCCGGGCGCGATGCCCTCCGAGTTCCTGTATATCACCAACTCGACTTACGGCATCGGTGGCAGTGGTTCGACACCGTTCACGTTCGATGTCAGTACCACCAAGACCATCGAGGCGGATTTCGGGGTCGAGAATCAAAACGGCTACGGCGTCACGATCGATCCGCCGATCGTGAACACCAGTGTCACGACGCCCGAGCCGACGTCCCTGGCGTTGCTGGGGACCGCGCTCGCCGGCCTCGTGCGGGTCGGACGCAGGCGCCGCGAGGCCTGACGCCCGGGCGGCCGGCGCGCCCGCCGCATGCGGATCCTGCTGGTCGCGCACAACGCCTATACCGAGCATACCAGCGGCGCGGCGCGCAGCGTGCGTACCATCATGGAATGGCTGCGCGACGGTGGGCATGACTGCCGCGCCGTCACCACCGGCCGCTTCGACCAAAGCCCCGGGCTCACCATCGAAGCCCACCACGCGGATCTGGCCGCACGCTTCGCGATCGAGACGAGGCGTGAGACCGGGTCGGGGACGCGGCCGATTCTCCGCTACACCCTGAACGGCGTCGCGGTGACGGCGGTGGAAACCCGCCACGCCGGCCGCCTGGACCCGGACCCCGAAGGGGACAGCCAGTTCGCGGCCGAAATCGCCGACGCGCTGGCCGAGGAACCCGACCTGGTGTTCGCCTACGGTCATCATTTGCTGGTGCACGCCGGCCTGAAATTCGCCCGTGAGCAGGGTGCCCGCACCATCTACACGGTGCGCGCCTGGGGTTACGATCAACGCAGCTGGTTCGAGAATGCCGACCGCGTTCTGGTCAACAGCGGCTACGCCGCGCGGCATTACGCCGCGAAGCCTGGGGTGCGCGCGGACTGGCTGCCGTCGCCGTTCGTCTGGCGGGAAATCCTGGCGCCGGTGGAAACCCGCGGGTTCGTCACCTTCGTCAATCCCTCGCCGCATAAGGGGCTGCTGCCGTTCGCGCGCCTCGCCGAGATGGTGGGAAGGCGGCGGCCGGATATACCATTGCTGATCGTGCATTCCTCCGGCAACGCCGCGCTGCTGAACGACGGGCTCGGCGTCGATCTTGCCCGCCATGGCAATATCATGGTCAGCCCCCCGGTGAGCGATCCGCGGCAATTCCTCGGCCTGACGCGAATTTTGCTGGTGCCCTCGGTGTTCGAGGAACCGTTCGGCCGGGTCGCGGCCGAGGCGATGATCAACGGCATCCCACCCATCGTCTCCGACCGCGGCGGGTTGCCGGAAACCGTGGGCGACGGGGGTATCGTGCTGAACGTGCCGGCCTGGCTGACCCAGCGCGCCACCACGTTGCCGAGCGAGGCGGAGATGGAGCCGTGGTTCGACGCCCTGGTTCGCCTGTGGGACGACAAGGCGGAATACGCCCGCGCCAGCACCGCCGCCGCGACGGAGGGCCGGCGCCTGTACGGCGAGACGATGTTACGGGCGCGCTATCTGGCGTGGTTCGAGTCGCCGCCGCCTTACCCGCCGGTGTTCCTCGACACTGCTTCCGGCTGAGCGCCGCCCGTGAACACGTCAGTCAGCCGCGCGTGATCCGTCAACCAACACCAGCCATGCCGTTTCACGACCGCCAGCGAGTCGAGCAACGCCAACGCGCCATACGGCCGGCCAAAGACATGCGCGTGCACCGTGATGTCGAGACATCCGAACGGCGAACCCAGCCGGGGCCAGCCCGAAACGATTTTTTCCAGCGTGCGGGTGAACGCATCGGGTTCGTTGCCATAACGAACGTAAAGCGGCATGTCGTTCACCTCCATGGTAAACGGCACGCCCAATAGTGACCCGGAGCCGGTCGCGATCGGATAGGGCAGGTCGCTGTCGAACATCTCCGCGTGCCACCGAAAGCCGGCTTCCACCAGCAGACGCGATGTATGCGCACTGGGCGTGCAGCGCGGGCTGAGCCAGCCGGCCGGATGCATCCCGGTCGCGCCTTGCAGGACATCGACGCATCGGGCGATGTCGGCGGCTTCGGCCGCCTCGGTCAAATAAGCGGGCAGGGTACCTTGCGACCACCCGTGCGCCGCCACCACGTGGCCTCGGCGCGCGATCGCGGCGGTCAGATCCGGATAATTCTCGGCGACGACGCCGGAGGTGTAGAACACCGCCCGAACGTCTTCCTGATCCAACAGGTCGAGCAAACGCCATGCTCCGACCTTCGCTCCGTAATCAGCCCAGGAACGGGCCTGGAGATCGACGGTGCCGGGTTTGAGGGGGTTGCCCATGGGGCCAATCCCCGGCGCGTCGGGCGCGGCCCACCCTTCCAACATCACGGCGACGGAGACCGCCAGCGGCCGATCGGAAGGCCAGGCGGAGGGAACGTCGGTCATGCGGCGTCCTTCATCGGCACGGGCGGGTCGAACAGGCGGCCAAACCCGGGCGGTGCGTCGGGAATGCCAAGTGTGCGCAGCGCATGCCACGCGAGAACCTGGTTGCTGGTGATCACCGGAATGCCGAGCGTCGCCTCCAATGGAGCAATCAGACCCGCCGACCGGATCGCCGTACAACTGATGAAGCACACATCGGCCTGGACGTCATGCGCCTCGGCCAGCACACGCTCGCGGATCGTGTCGGGCGGGATGCGGGCCATTTCGGCGTTGGTTTCGACTTCCATGCAGCCGCCGCCGACCACTTCAGAGCCCGTCGCGGACAGCCAGGCGATTTCCCGCTGGTGCACGGCCTCGATATACGGCGTCACCAGCAACACGCGCGTGGCGCGCAGCGCCGCCAGAGCGGCAAGGATCGCGTCGGCGGTGGCCAGCGCCGGGATGGGACTGGCCCGCCCCATTCGGGCCCGGATTTCCCCCGCCATATGCGGCGCGAAGGTCGACACGGCGGTGCAATGAAACGCGATCGCGTCCGGCCGCGCGTCGGCGAGCAGGCGCGTCCCCGTCTCCAACGTTTCCAGCATCGCCATCAGTTGCGCCTCCGAACTGCCGGTCAGCGGCAACCGTGTAACGAACAGCCCGACACCGACTGGCAACATGGCGCGCAGCTCCGGTTCCGCCACGGTATTGCCGGACGGCACCAGCACGCCAAGCCGGGCTCGGGTGGCGTAATCGATGGTCATGCGACTCTCCTCGCCAAATCGGTCGCAGCCTGTCCGGGCTGGAGCGCGGACGCAAGCCACGCTACGAAACACCACCTTTTGGAGGGTGTCATGCGAACTTCGTTTCTGTCCGTGCTGCTGCTGCCGTTGATCGTCGCCGCCGGCGACGCGCCGCAATTCCAGGTCGAGCATCCCTGGGCGCGCGCCTCGGCGGGAGCGGCGAAGACCGGCGCCGCTTACCTGACCATCACGGATCAAGGAGCGCCCGACCGGCTGACCGGGGCCAGTACGCCGGTCGCCGACACCGCCGAGCTGCATGAATCGATGTCCGACATGGGCATGATGAAGATGCGCCCGGTGCCGGGACTGTCCGTCGCGCCCGGCAAGCCGGTGAAGCTGGCGCCCGGCGGCTACCACATCATGCTGATGGGGTTGAAGGCGCCGCTGAAACAGGGCGACTCGTTTCCCTTGACGCTGCGGTTCGAGCATGCCGCTCCGATGACCGTGACGGTGAACGTGGAAGCCATCGGCGCCCAATAGAGGCGTCCCATGCGGTGAGATTTTGCTTGCCGTTTGGGCCGGGCCTGAGATATCGTTCCGCCTTCAGAGTGAGGTGGAACATGTCCGGACTATCGATGAGCCAGAGTGGCCTCGACGATCGCATTCGTGACAAAGCCAACACCGCGCGAGGCGCCGGTGCCGATGGGCTGGACATCCGTCTGATGCTCGAGTCCGGGCTGGACGCCCAGGATATCATGCATTTGCGTCAGTTCACCGCGCGCGAGAAACTGCTGCTGGTGATCCGCTGTCCCAAACGCAACGCGGCCGCCTTCCACGGTGATCTGCCCGGCAAGACCTGGGCCACCAAAACGAAAACCAACGCCACCGGAACGGTTCGCGACGCGCACGGCCACCTGATGGTATCGGATTACGACATGATGAGCCTGTGGCGCTATACCGGCACGGGCTATCAGAAGATCTATGTCTCCGCGCTGGAACCAGGTGCCCCCAAAGGAAACTGGGGGCAGGAGGCGGTGCGTATCGTGCGTGAAATGAACGGGTTCCTGGTCACCAAAATCCAGCACGGCTGTCAGGACGATTTCGTCAATATCGAGAAGAATCCTGGCGTGAAAATGGCCGATCATTTCCTGGCCGTCGATGTCGGGCATGGCGTGTATCTGCCGAACCCGATTTTCTGCGAGAACTTCTATAAGGCGCACGGTCTGGCCTGGCCTTACGACTCGTCCGGACACCACACCGGTATCGGCGGTCCCTGACGGGACCCTTGCGGTGGCGGCGTGTTGGCAACACAATCCGTGTTGAACGAGCATGGAGCGCCGACGGTGGCCGGATTTAAGAGTACGGAACGATACATCGCCTCCCGCGATCTGGAGGTAGCGGTCAACGCGTCGGTGACGCTGCAACGGCCGTTGTTGGTGAAAGGTGAGCCGGGAACCGGAAAAACCGTGCTGGCGTATGAAGTGGCCGAGGCTCTGGGGCATCCGCTGATTGAGTGGCACGTCAAGTCGACGACCAAGGCGCAGCAGGGGCTTTACGAATACGACGCGGTGTCTCGCCTGCGTGACGGCCAGTTGGGCGATGCGCGGGTGCATGACATCGCCAACTACATCGTGCGCGGCAAGTTGTGGGACGCGTTCGAAGCGGACGAACCGGTCGTCGTGCTGATCGACGAGGTCGACAAAGCGGATATCGAGTTTCCCAACGATCTGTTGCTNNCGGCCGGTGGTGATCATCACCTCGAACAACGAAAAGGAATTGCCGGACGCGTTCCTGCGGCGGTGCTTCTTCCATTACATCCGGTTCCCCGACCGTGAGACGATGGAGCGGATCGTGCAGGCGCATTATCCCGACATTCGCAAGGATCTCGCGCGAGAGGCGTTGAATGTCTTCTTCCAGGTGCGTGAGGTGCCCGGCCTGAAGAAGAAGCCGGCGACCTCGGAATTGCTGGACTGGCTGAAGTTGCTGATGGTGGAAGACCTTCCCGTCGAGGCGTTGCGCACCAACGAAAAGCAACTGGTCATTCCGCCGCTGTATGGCGCGTTGCTGAAGAACGAGCAGGACGTGCATCTGTTCGAGCGTCTGGCGTTCCTGGCGCGCCGCGGCTGATGTTCTCGCATCTGATCCTGGGGTTGCGGACCGCCGGCCTGCCAACCTCGATCACCGAGTATCTGACGCTGATGGCGGCGATGAAGGCCGGGGTCGCGGATTATAGCATCGAGGATTTTTACTATCTGGCGCGCGCCACGCTGGTGAAGGACGAGCGGCATCTGGACAAGTTCGACCGGGTGTTTGGCGCGTGCTTCAAGGGGCTGGAGCCGCCGGAGGGCGTGAAGCCACAGGAGTTGCCGGAAGAATGGCTGCTGAAACTGGCCGAGAAATTGCTGACTCCGGAGGAGATGAAGCAGGTCGAAGCGTTGGGTGGTTTCGACGCCATCATGAAGCGGCTGAAGGAGTTGTTGGCGGAGCAAAAGGAACGTCACCAGGGCGGATCGAAATGGATCGGCACGGCGGGGACGTCTCCGTTCGGGGCGTACGGCTATAACCCCGAGGGCGTGCGGATCGGGCAGGACAAGTCGCGCAACCGGAGCGCGGTGAAAGTCTGGGACAAGCGGGACTTTCGTGACCTGGACGACACGGTCGAGTTGGGCACGCGCGGCATGAAGCTGGCGTTGCGGCGGTTGCGGCGGTTCGCGCGGCAGGGCGCGGCGACGGAACTGGATTTGCCGGACACGATCAAATCGACCGCCAATAACGCCGGGATGCTGGATCTGAAGCTGGTGCCGGAGCGGCATAACACGGTGAAGGTGTTGCTGTTCCTGGATATCGGCGGCTCGATGGACGATTACGTGAAGCTGACGGAGGAGTTGTTCTCGGCGGCGCGGTCGGAATTCAAGCATCTGGAGCATTATTACTTCCACAATTGTCCGTACGAGCGGGTATGGAAGAACAATCGCCGGCGGCACGAGGAACAGATTCCAACCTGGCAGGTGCTGCGGACGTATGGCCCGGATTACAAGATGATCTTCGTCGGCGACGGGGCGATGAGCCCGTACGAGATCACCATGCCCGGCGGCTCGGTCGAGCACTGGAACGAAGAGGCCGGCACCGTGTGGATCGACCGGCTGACCGGGCACTACCGGCGATCGGCGTGGTTAAACCCGACACCGAAACAAAGTTGGGGTCACGTGCGGTCGATCTCGATGCTCAACGATCTGATGGAAGGACGGATGTATCCTCTGACTGTGAACGGGATCGATGAGATGACGCGGGAGCTGAGCAGGTAGAGGAACTGTCATAACTGAATAATTCCCCATTGGCTTGTGAATCCCGAAGCTTCACAGGTATGGAATCCTTAGTGTCTTAGTGTCTTAGTGTCTTAGTGTCTTAGTGGTAAAAC
>PLSZ01000228.1 GCA_003164305.1 Acetobacteraceae bacterium | reverse complement strand
ATGGCTTTCGCCTCAACGGGCCGCGGTTCGGAACGTTGGGGCGCTTCGGCCGCCGGTTCCGGCGTTTTCGTTTCGACCCCGCCCGGTTCCGCCGGTGTCACGTCGGCGGTCTGACCGGCCGCCGCCGGCCGAATATCCAGCCGAAGGATGCCGCCGTCATTCTGTTCATCCGGCGCGCACCGGCAGGCAAGGGGAACCATGACGACGGTCACACCGTCGGCCTCGCGAATGTCGATTGGGCCGGTTTCCCGCGAGTGGGGCGATGCTCCGGCTTCGACGCGCGTTCCCGCGGCGAAGCGCAGTTCGACGCCACCGTCCGCGTGACGCACCTCCGGACCGGGGTTGCCGCGCAGGACAAAGCTGACCCGCACCCAGGTGGCGTGTTGCGTCATGACAATGAGCACCGGGCGCACGGGGCCATTGGGCGATGCGGCGGCGGGCGGGGCGGGCGGTGACGCGGCGATCCGTGGCGCGGCCGCGTGGGACGTCGCGGCCGGCCGCGTGGCACCTGTATTGTCGTCTTTCGCAAGGACTGGGCCAACGGCAACTCCCGCGAAGAGCGCCGCGAGGGCCACCCGGGTCAAAGGACCGGTCATGCTCCACCGTCCGATTTCGCACGCGCGCTGCGCGCGGTTTCAGTCAGCAGTTTGTCGAGTTCGTCAAAGCTCGGCTGGAAGCGGGAAGGCACCGATTTTCGTCCCACCTCCACGGCGAGTTGCGGCCCCAACCCTTCAAGGTGCGACGTGATCATTTGCCGGACAATGCCCAGCATGACACCGTCCTCTTCGAGCACGCCCTTCATGCGGGTGGCGATTGGCCCAAACAGTCCGTACGAAAGAAATACGCCCAACAGGGTCCCCACCAGCGCCGACCCGATCATGTGGCCCAGGATGTCGGGCGACTCGTTGATGGCGCCCATGGCCTTGATGACACCGAGGACGGCGGCGACGATGCCAAGCGCGGGTAACGCGTCCGCCATGGTCGAGAGCGCCTTTGGCGCGCGCATTTCCTCCTCGTGCCACTTGTCGATCTCCGTCTCCATCATCTCGTCGACCTTGTAGGGGTCCGTGAAATTCAGGGTGATCGCGCGAAAGATGTCGGCGACGAACGAAACGAAGTGGTGGTCGGCGGCGAGCCGGGGATAGCGGCCAAAGATCGGCGAGGCGGACGGATCCTCGATATGCCGTTCGAGCGCGAGGTTGCCTTCCTGCCGGGCGATGCGGAACAGCAAGAACAGCAGACAAAGCGCGTCAGCGTAGTCGCCGCTGCGCCAATGGGGACCGGCGATGACTTTCTTGCAGCCCCCGAACACGGCTTTCACCGTGGACAGCTCATTGGAGATCAGCAGGGTCATCAGCCCCGGCCCGAGGATGACCAGCATTTCCGGGCCAGCCGCCTCAATAATGACGCCGAAGCTGCCGCCCGCGATCGTGTAACCGACACCGATCGCGACAAATACGCCAACGAGTCCAATCAATTGCCACATGGCTGAATTCTTCGAGCCCGGTTCGATGTTGACATTCTTGCGTTTCGCAAGGCATATTCACCCCTATAGCATTTCGCATAACGCTCCGCCATAGCTAATTTTCGCAAAAGTTCAGGAAGGAATCCTCCGGTGCCCTATAACGTCCACCTCGCCGACGCCGGCCTGCCGAATGTCGTGACCGGACCGTCCGTGGGCACGGGCGCCAAGGGCACCGCCGGCGTGATCGCGGCGATACGGAACGCCAGCGCCAGTAGCGGCATGAATTTCGAGGTCATGCTGGCCTCGGCCAAATTGGAGAGCGGCCTCGATCCCGCGGCGGAGGCGGAGACGTCGTCGGCGGCGGGACTGTATCAGTTCATCGATCAGACCTGGCTGGACTCGATGCGCCAGTACGGGCCGCGGCACGGCCTGTCGGCCGAAGCGGCGCTGATCGTCAGGAAGGATGGTCATCTCTCAGTCGATGACCCGAAGGCGCTGCGACTCATCATGGATCTTCGCAAGAACCCTGACGTCGCGTCGGCGATCGCCGGCGACCACCTTCGCGCCATTTCCGATAAGCTCGGTCTGACGCTCGGCCGGCCACCGGATGCCACGGAGATCTATCTCGGCCATCTGCTCGGCGGTGGTGGCGCTTCGCAGTTGCTGCAAGCGGTCCGCGTGTCGCCGAACCAGGCCGCCAGCGACCTGTTGCCGGCCGCGGCGCGCGCGAACACGACTCTGTTCAACGCACCGGATGGTACGCCGTACACGGTCACTCAGTTCATGCGGCATCTGCGCGACCGTGTTGCCCGCGCTTATACCTCCATGGGCGCGGTCATGCCGGCGGGACCGGTTTTGTCCCCGCCGCGTCCGTCTGCCAGCGGCATGGCGAACACGACCGCCACGAAAGTCGCGAGCGTCCCATGGCACAGCCGTCAGCCGATCGAGCGCCAGGCGATCGCAAACCTGGCGGCGGTGGTCAAGAAACTTGACAGTGCCATGGGTCGCCGCGAGTCAGCGGTGCGCCACCACGGACAGGCCACGGGAAGCCTCCCGGGCGTCCTGCGTTCGACGGTCCAAGGCAATCCGGCTGGCACGGCCGCCTGACGGGCGGAGAGACCAAGCGGCCAGGAACTGATGGGCCGCGTAACAGGCCTCGCGGCGCCGCTTTATCCGAGGCAATGGCATCCGATACTACCGCGGAGGCGCCGGTTTGACACGGCGATCCGGCATCGACGGTTCACGCCAGCTGGCGGAAAGAATGGCGCACCAGCCACCCATCCCTCACGTCAGGGCCTGATCCCATTAGCATCAAGATAAGACCGGCGAAGGCGAAACCTTCCCCCGAACGTCATTCTCGGGCTTGACCCGAGAACCGGCCCGCCCAGGTCTTTTGCCCGACTTGTGACTTCCTCGGCGGGTCGAGAGATCCCCGGGTCGAGCCCGAGGATTACGATACGATATCGTTAAGATAAACGGCGAGGACCGCGGGGCCATCATCCTCGCCTCAGATGAACTCCAGTTCGGCATGCAACGCGCCCGCCGCTTTCAGCGCGCTCAGGACCTGGATCAGGTCGCGCGGCCCAAGCCCAAGCGCGTTCAGTCCGTCCACGAGTTCCCTCAACGTCGCGGCGCGAGGCATGATGTGCAGGTTCCGCTCCGCGTGATCGTTCACGTCGATCTGGGTATTCGGCACCACGGCGGTGCGGCCGCGTGAGAACGGTCCAGGCTGGCTGACCTGCGGCGCTTCGGTCACCCGCACCGTGAGATTGCCGTGCGCCACGGCCACGGCGTCCAGTTTCACTTCGGCGCCGACCACGATCGTGCCGCTCTTTTCGTCGATCACCACCCGCGCCGGTGTGTCCGGCTTCACCTCGATCCGCTCGATCTCGGCCAGCAGCGCGGTGACCCGGTGCTGGAAGGTGGCCGGCACGCGGACATCGACGGTCCCCAGGTCGGTGGCGTTCGCGAGGCCCGCGCCGAACCTGACGTTGATCGCCTTCTCGATTCGGCTCGCCGTGGTGAAATCCGGCGAATGCAGCGCGAGGCGGATCGTTCCGAGGTTGTCCAGCGTGTTGGGAACCTCTCGTTCGACCGACGCCCCACCCGGAATACGGCCGCTGGTCTGCACGCCTTGCTTCACCGCCTGCGCGGCGCCCGAGGCCTGGAAGCCTCCGACCATCACCGGGCCCTGCGCGACCGCGTACACCTCCCCGTCCGCGCCGATCAGCGGCGTGACCATCAGCGTGCCACCCTGCAAGGATTTCGCGTCGCCAAGGGACGACACCTGCACATCCAACGGCGAACCCTGCCGGGAGAACGCCGGCAGTGTCGCGGTCACCACCACCGCCGCCGTATTGCGGGTCTGCAATTGCTGTCCCGCCACGTTCACGCCCATGCGCTCGAGCATTGCGGTCAGCGATTGCTGGGTGAATTGCGCGTTCCGCAACGTGTCTCCCGTTGCCTGCAATCCCACCACGAGGCCGTAGCCGACCAACTGATTGCTACGCACGCCCTCGATGGACACCAGATCGCGCAACATGATCTGCGCCCGCGCCTGCACGGCCGCCCATGAAGCGATCGCGGCGGCCAACAACGCGACTTTCGGCATTCTGCCGTACAGCATGTGCGGAACTCCTGCGCGGGCTAACCGGTGAGAGCTGGGAGGTAATGCGACAACGTGAGCTGGGAGAGCGCTTCCGTGACCTGGTAGCTCGCGGCCAACTGGTTCTGCAGCGCGCTGAGGTTCGTGGCCGTCGCATAGGGATCGGCGGCCTCCAGGCTGGTGACCTGCGCGGTGGTGGCGTTGGCGGCGCTTTGCTGCGCGTTCGACACCTGTTGCAATTGCGCCTGCACCGCGCCGAGTTGGCCTTGCTGCGTCGTCAGTTCGTTCTGCGCCTGGCCGATCATGGTGGTCGCCTGGGTCAGGATCGCGGATTGCGCGGTGCTGTCGAGCTGGGTCGATGGCGCCGAAAGCATGCTCAGCATCGACAATCCTTGCATCAGGTCTTTGAACGCCGGCTGGTTTGCCTTGGCGTTGTATTGCACCGTCTGATTGACGCCGATCAGCACCTGGGTCGGCTTGCCGTCGTCCGGCGCGGTATAGAACGAACTGTTGTAGTTCAGCGCCGGATTGCTGTTGGTATTGTTGAATATGCTGGCCAGACCATTCGGCCCGTTCAGCAAATTGTCGACATTGGCGGCCGTCAGTGGCTGCCCGCCATTGGCCGCCACGGCGGTGTTCAGCACCGTGTTGATCGCGTCCTGAGGTCCGCCCGCGGCATCGGCGCTCCGCATCGGTGGATTGGAGGTGGCATCGCCGGCGAACAGCGCGCTGCCGTTGTATTGCGTGTTCAGGAGATTCAGCACCTGGGACATCGTATTCGAGGCCTCTGTCCCCAGGGCCGCCGCGCCTTCCGGAGTCTGAGAAGCGGAGTTGATGGTCCCGGTCGCGATCGTCTGGACCGAGGAAGCGACACTGGTCAGCGCGGTCTGGATCGCGTCGAGCCGATTGCCCGCCGTCGTGGCCGTGGTTTGCACCACGTTTTCCTGGTCCGCCTGGCTTTGCAGGCTGTACAGCAGGGACGCGTTGTTACCCATCGCGCCGGCCGGGTTTGAATTCAGGCCGGACGAGACCTCCGCGGTCATGGTGTTGAGCCGCGCGTTCATCCCCTGCAGCACATACTCTTGCTGCAACGGCGCGGCGAATGTGGAAATGCGGCCGGACATCGGTGGATCCCTATCAATCAGGTGGTGAGCGTGTTGAGGTCGTCCAGCATCTTCGTGGCCGCCGCGATGACCTGAGTGGTCGCCGCATAGGTTGCCTGCACGGTGATCAGCCGTTGCAGTTCGTCATCGACGTTGACGCCGGTGGCGTTGCTGAGCGCGGTCTGCGCGGACTGCGCCTGCGTGGTGCGGGACGTGTTGTTCGCGGTCCAGGTGGATAACGCCGCCTGCTGCTGGCCGGCGACCTGGGATACCGCGTTGGTCAGCGTCGTCGAGCCCGGCAGGCCGCTGGACGCACTGTACGGCTGGTTGGTGTTCATCGCCTGCAGGAAATCCAGCACCGTGCTGTTATCGCCCGTCGCGGAGCCTTGCGTCGCCGCCTGGGCGCCGGCGACGATGCGCCAGGCCTCGCCGCCTTGCGTCGGATCGATCGACGCGTTGACGGCGATGTTGGCGGCCAGACCAGGGATTTCCGCCGCGTTGCTGGCATCCACCGCCGCGCCGTTGTTGGTGAAAATGCCGGTCTGCCCGGCGCTCACCGTCGGATCGGCCTGCTGGAACGCGGTGATCGTGTTGCCGGCGAGTTGATCGAGTTGCTGTCCGAACCCCGGCAGCGTGACATCGCGGAGTTGCAGTTGCGCGGCGATATCGCCGCTTTGCGAGGTCGCGATCGGTTGGCCATCGACCGTGACCGCCGACAAACCACCGCTATAGCCGTTCGCCGGGTCGGCCGTCTGTTGCAGTTGCGATGGAATGTCAGGGGTCGGAGTGAACGCAAGTTGATGCACCGTGCCGTCGTACAGCGTGGTGCCCTGGTCGGTCGTCAAGGTAATGCTGTTGTTGCTGCCATCGGTGACCGTGACCGGCAAATATTGCGACAGCGTCGAGACCAATTGGTCCCTCGTGTCCAGATAGGCGGCGGTGGACTGGCCGTTGGCGGCGGCGGTTTGCAGCGCCGCCTGGTTGCTCGCGATCTGTTGCAGCGTCTGATTGACGGTATTGACATCCGAGCCGATGGTCTGGTCGGCTTGTTCGCGCCCGCTGGCGACAGCGCTCGCCAACCCGTTGAACGTACTGGCGAGGCTTTGCGCCGCGGACACCGCGCCCTGTTGCAATGACGCGCTGTCGGGACTGGCGGACAGCGTCGTCAGTGCCTGATTGAACGCGGACAACTGCTCGGGCAGCGATGTGCTGTCGGTCGGCTGGCCAAGCACCTGGGTATAGTTGGTCAGCGACGTCACCATCGCCTGACTGTAGGACTGCTGGCTGCTCGCCTGGTTCGCCGCGGCCGACGCCGCGGCATCCCCCAGGCGCTGCAAAACCCCCGCCATCACGCCAGTACTCTCGCCGCCCGAGGCGGATTCAAGCTGTGGCAGGCTTTCCGTTACGTAACCGGGCGTACTGGCGTTGGCGATGTTGTTGGCGATGACGTTCGCCTCTTGCTGCTCCACGTTCAACGACGATGCCGCCGTGAACAGAGCTCCCTGGATCGACATGAGTGCCTCGCTTGAGTTGTCTGGCGGTCGCTCTCGATCGCGGCGGTCGCGCCGGCGGTCGTTACAGACTCATATGGTTAATGACCTGGAACATCTGGCTGGCGGTCTGGATCACCTGGGCCGACGACGAATAGGCGTTCTGTGTCGCGATCAGGTTGGTCAACTCCGTGCTGAGATCGACATTGGAGCCTTCCAGGGCGTCCCCCTCGATGGTTCCGGCTGGTCCGGTTCCCGCCTGGAACAGCTGCGGCGTGCCGGCCGCCGCGGACATCGAGTACGCACCGCCATTCGCCGGTGTCAGACCGTCCGGGTTGGAAACGACCGCCAGGTCGAGCTGGTAGATCGGCCGCGTTGCCCCATTGTTGAACGAAGCGGTCACAACGCCGTCCGAACCAATCGTGACGCCTTGCACAGAGCCGACGCCCGAACCGTTCTGGGAAACCTGAGTCGTGGTGAATGACCCATCGAGTTGGGTCAACCCGCTCGGGCTGCCGAGCGCGCCGATGCTGATGGGCAACGTGCTGCCGTCGCCCGTCGTGATGCTGAAGGTTCCCGCGTTGGGGTCGTAGCTACCGGCAGATGGCGTGACCGACTGCAACTCGCCGGCGGCGGCACCAGACGATGCGAAGCTCAGGGTGGCGGTGCCGACCGGCGTCGTCGGTGTCGCCGATGCCGAATCGAGGATGTTCATCGTCCAGGTATTGGTTGGTGCGCCGCCGGCCGCGGACGCCGTTGTTGGCGTGAACTGGAATGACAGGGTCTGCGGGTTACCCAGGGCGTCGTAATACTGCACTGAACTGCCCGAGGGCGACGGCGCGGTCGCGCTGTAACCGGTTTCGCTCGACGGCAGGTTCGCGTTGAAGGTCATCGCCGTGGTCGGGGTCGCCGCCACGCTGAGGTTGGCGACGTTCACCGTGGAAAGGCCCGTGATGTCCTGCGGCACCGCGCCGGCGACTCCGCTGACATTGATCGGCTGTCCTTGCAGGTAATAGCCACTCGCGTTGACCAGGTTCCCATTCGCGTCCGGCTGGAAGGAGCCGACCTGGGTCAGGTAATAGCTGCCGCTCCCGGCGGCCGCGGCGTCCTTGACCACCATGAAACCCTGCCCATTGATGGCGATGTTGGTGCTGACCCCGGTGGACTGGATCTGGCCGGCGGTGGCGATATCGGTCCAGTTAACGGACTGCACCCCGCCCCCGGTCGAATTGCCGTTGCCACTCCCCAGCACCATGCTTTCGAAATCGGTCTCGCTCGCCTTGTAGCCGACGGTCGAGCTGTTCGCGACGTTGCTGGAGATGCTGGACAGCCTGGCCGATTCCGCCGTCATGCCGGACAGCGCGTTGTCGATGGCCGAGTTGATGCTCATGTGAGTAAGGTCCTTTGTTGGGAGGTATGGGCAGGCATTTGGGCTCGCGGGGTCATGGCGGCGGCTCCGCCGGTGGTGGCTGCCGATGCATTTGCTTCTCCACGTCACCGCGCACCACGGTGATCGCGATACGGCGGTTTCTGGGATCGAGCGGGGTCAACGGCAGCAACGGATCGGTCGCGGCCAACCCTTCCACGCGCAGGAACCTGGTCAGCGCCAGGCCATCGTTCTCCAGCCGGCGGCGTACGCCGTTCGCCCGGTCGGCGGACAATTCCCAGTTCGAGTAGGTGCCGCGCTTCAGGACCTGAGAGTCGGTGTGACCCGCGATGATCACGCCGTTCTTGACCGTCCGCAGCACGTCCCCGATGACGTCCAGGATCCGCGACATGCGGGGCGTGGGCTCGACGTCGCCGCTGGAGAACATTGCTTCACCGTCTCGGTCAAAGACCTGGATGCGCAGCCCTTCCGGGGTCAGATCGATCATGAGATTGTTGGCGAGGTCCTTTAACTCACCATCGCGCATCATCTTTTCCAGTTCGGCCTTCAGCGCTTCAAAACGCTGGCGTTCCAGTTTGACCGCCTCCTCGCCGTGCGCTTCACCGGCGGTGGAACTGGCGTCCTTGGGTTGCGGGCCGCCGCCGCTGCCGCTTGGCAACAGTTTTTCGGTCTTCGCCTCGGCTCCGGACATGACTGACTTACCGCCGTCCAGCACGCCGTTGCCCTTCGGCAAATCGAAGATCGACGTCGTGGTGAAGTACTTCGCGATCACCGCGCGCTGCGTCTCGGTGGCCGAGGACACCAGCCACATCAACAGAAAGAAGGCCATCATCGCGGTGACGAAGTCGGCGTAGGCGATCTTCCATTGACCGCCATGCGCTTCGTCGTGCGAGGCCGCGCGCCTGGAACTTCTGCGTCTCGGGTAATTGCTCATGGCCGCGGTTTCGATCGCTTCTTCGCAAGGCCGGTAACGTCAGCCGGCATGGAAATCATTGATCGTATTTCGCACATCGGCGTTTCAACCAGGTTGCGCGCGATCGCCATCATCGTCGGCATTGAGAATGAATATCCGTCCCTCCTCCGCGAGCCGTTTGGCGAGCGCCACGATCTCCGCCTGGGCCTCATCGACGACGCGCTTGCGCGGCGCGGGCATGCTTTCGATTTCCTCGCGCAGCATGTTCCCGGCACGCTCCGACATGCTGAGAAGGAACAGGTCGCGCAGCCGCGCCTCGGCGGCGGCGAGAGCGATTGGCAGCTTCTCCGCCGGGCACTCGGCGACCAATGCCCCGAACGTGGCCGGATCGATCCTGATCAGATCCTCAAAGCCGAACATCAGGCGCCGCACCCGAACCGCCGCGTCCGCGTCTTGCTCGGACATCGTCGCCAGCAGCTGCTGCACCATCGCCTTGTCGGCATGATTGAGCAGTTCGGCCAGTGTCGCGGAACTGTCCCTTCCCCGCGAACCCGCCCCGTCCCCGACGAACTCGCGCCGCAACGTCTCTTCGATGTCGCTCATCACCGTGTTTTGCACGCGCTCGGTACGCACGATCCGCAGGGCGACCTCGCCCATGTTCGGTAGCAATGGGAGCACACGGGCGGCGTGCTGGGATGGCAGCTTCGCCAGAATGACGGCCGCGGTTTGCGGCGATTCATTGCCCAGGTAGGCGGCAAGGGCGTCCGCCGGGACCTGCGTCAGCTTCTCCCATACTTTGCCGGTGCCGCCGGAAATGTCCTGCATGATCTCGGCGACCTTCGGGGCCGGCAGGACGTGACGCAGCATCCGTTCGGTGTTCTGCATGGAACCGACGAGGTTGCCGGCGCGCCCGAGCGCGGCCTGAAACTCGGATACCGTTCGTTCCACGAGCGCCGCGTCGGTACGGCCCAGGTTCGCCATCGTGCGGCTCACCCGGCGGATTTCCTCGTCCTCGAGTTTCGCGAAGATCTGTTGCGCGTGGTTCTGGTCCAACGTCATCAGTATGATCGCGGCCCTGTCCAGCGCGTCCAGGCGCCTGCCCTGGTCCGTGACGGGACGCGGCGGCATCGGCGCCGGCAGCGGGGGCGCCGCCAGGAGGGGCGCGGTTTGCGTCTGGGTGTCGCTCATGTCGCGAAGCTCCGCACCAACGATCCCGCGACCAGTTCCCAACCGCTGACCAACACGAAAAACACAAGCTTGATCGGCAAACTCACCACGATGGGCGGCAGCATCATCATGCCCATACCCATGAGAACGGCGGATACCGCGATGTCGATCACCAGGAACGGCAGAAACAGCAGAAAGCCGATCTGGAATGCCTTCGACAACTCACTGACCAGGAACGCCGAGCTCAGCACCCGGAGCGGCAACTGCCCGCGAACGCCGGAGGAGATCAATTTGGCGCCGGGGTCAGGCGGCGGGGTTTCCGCGTCGGCGCCTGGAGACGCCGTGGGCTTCCAGCCGGACAGCTCGATGAACAACGCCAGATCCTTGTTGCTGGTATTTGCTTCCATGAAACCGCGGAATGGCTTGACGGTACGATCCAGCGCCTGCTCCTCGGTGATGCCGCCCTGCATCAAGGGCTGTAAGCCGTCGCGGTAGGCGGTTTCGAATGTCGGACCCATGATGAACGCGGTCAGGAACAGCGCGAGACTGACGATCACCGTGTTGGGCGGCGAAGACTGCAGCCCAAGGGCGGTACGCAACATCGACAGCACCACCACGAGACGCGTGAACGACGTTCCCATCACCAGAATGCCGGGCGCCAGCGCCAGGACCGACGTCAGCGCCAGGATACCGATCACGTTGGAGGCCATGCTTTGGCCGCCGCCCGTTCCGCCGAGCCCCAAACTTCCCGAGCCCAGAGTTCCGGAGCCGGGATCTCCGGAGCCCAGGTTGATCGAGAGGCTTTGAGCTTCCGCGCCAGGCGCCGACAGCAACGCCAGCGCCAGCAACGCCAGGACGCCGGCGCCAAACCACGCCGCGAGGCGAAGCCGCCGTCGCACCGCGGCGTTGCCTCCCGCGCGGGTCATGCTCAGGATCGCCGGGTGCATCAGGCCAGCCCCGAGGATGCGACCTCGGTCATCGCCACCGCGAGCCGGCCGTCGTCGGTCAACTGGACCTCGCCACGCGCCACCAGCCGGTCGTTGACCAGGATGTCCACGGGTTCTCCGACCTGCTTGTCGAGCACGATAACCGAGCCGCGGCCAAGCGCGTAAAGCTTGCCGAGCGGGATCGACTGCTCGCCGAGCACGACGCTCAGGGTGACCGGGATGTCCATCACGGAGGCCAGCCGGTCCTCGGCGATCGGGGTTCGGGTCTCGCTCATGGCAATGCCTTCAACGGTTGGGGTTTGGGGAATGCTTCGGTGTCGCCCGCGGTCAGCACCGACGTCACGCGAGCGAGCAAGGCGGCCGGGTCGAACGAAATGCCACCGCCGCTCCAGGCGATCTCCGCCGTGCCAAACGGCTGCGCCGGATCGGGCACCAGCGTGAGCCGGCCGTCCTCCCGTTCGGCGGCGATTTCCGCCGCGACCGCCGCCAGGGTTTCAGGATGCGCGCGCAGGATCAGGGTCTCCGGCACGCGTTCGGCCAGGGCATCGGCGAGCAACGCGGCGATCCCGGTGCCGGCGGCGCGGGCCAGCAGAGTCGGGAACAGTGTATTCAGTGCCGCGGCGGCAACCCTCCGGACGTCGAGCTCCAACGCGGCGAGGTCGGCGTGGCGCGCCGCCAGCAGACCGCGCATCGCCTCGTAGACCGCGTTCCGCGCGTCCTGTTTCGCACAGGTTTCGCGGAGCACATCCAGCTCCGGCTGCATGGCATCCCGGGTCGCCGCGGCGGCCTCCGAGGCACCCGCCGCGTGACCTTCCAGCAAGCCCTGGGCGTGTCCGTCGGCGTACCCCTGCTCCCGCGCCTCCGCCAGCGCGCGGCCAGGATCGGCATCCTCCACGGCGTAGAAGCCAGCCAGCGGAGGGGGACGGAAACCGCGGCTCACGCCAGGCCGCCTTCGGCGATCCAGGCACGGACAAGCGCGAGCGCTTCATCCGGATGGCTATCGAAGATCCCCTGCAATGTCGTGACGGCGCTGCCGGGCTCGTTGGTGAGCATCAGTTGCTCGGCGGGCGTGGGTCCTTCGATGGCATCCCTCGGGTTGACGGCCGACATCGCGGCATCGAGGCGCTCGGCCGCGGCGCTCCGGCGCCGGCGCATGATCAGGAACGCCGCTCCCGCCACCACCACCGCCGCGGCACCGCCACCGGCGAGCAGCCAGGATTGCGATCCGGTGGCCGGTTCAGGCCCCATCTCCCCCAGTTCCGCTGAGGGCGGGATGAAGCGCATCGTGTCCACCGTCAGCTTATCACCGCGTTTCGCATCAAAACCGACAGCCGAACGCACGAGTTCAGCCATCCGCTCAAGCTCCTCTCGCGGCCGCGGATGAAATGTCCCGCTGCTGTCGGTCGTACCATCGACCACCACCGCGACCGTCATCCGTTTCACGTCTCCGGGTTCACGCACCCGCTCGCTGCGCACGGAATTGAGCTCGTAATTCACCGTTTCGCCGCTGTGCGTATTCGATGTCGCGCTCTTGCCGGGCGAGTCACCCTGTTGCGCCTGACCAGGGACGTTCTGCGAGACCGAAACCGGGTCGGTGGTTTGTGCCTGCTCGGTCGCCTCCTTATCGGTCTGGGAATGCCTGGAACGTTCGACCTGGGAATTCGGGTCGAACTTCTCCTCGTGGGATACTTCGCGCGACGCGTCGATCTCGATCGAGACCATGGTTTTCAGGTGGCCGGAACCGACCAAAGGCTCCAGCAGATCGGAGACGGCATGTTGCAGCGCCTGTTCGCGGTTGGCCTTCATCTCCTCCAGCCGGCCGGAAGCCATGACTTCGCCACCATCGGCGGCCAACACAACGCCGGATGGATCCAGGACGGACACGTCGTCCTGTTTCAGACCGGGCACCGCGCCGGCGACCAGCAGCCGAACCGCCATGGCCTGGCGCGCCATCAGACGCGTCGGGCCGTACATCGTCACCGCGACAGAGGCGGTCGGTTTTGGCGTGTCTCGCGCGAAGCTCTCGCGCTCCGGCAACACGATATGGACGCGGGCCGACCTGACGCCGTCCAATGTCGTGATGGTGCGCGCCAGTTCGCCTTCCAGCGCGCGCAGGCGCTGCACCCGTTGCATGAACGACGTCATGCTCATCGGCGACTGAGTGTCGAGCAATTCGTAGCCGGAACCGCCCTGCCGCGGCATGCCCGACGCCGCGAGATCCATGCGCAGATGCCCGACCTGCGAGGCGGGTACCATGATGGTGGAGCCGTCGCCCCGGTTCTCGAAGGGTACCTTCAGTTCGTCGAGGCGCTGACCAATCCGGCCCGCCTCGGCGGGATCGAGCCCGGAGTAGAGCAGCCCGAGCGGCTCGCCCGACCGCGTCGCGACCCATCCAATAAGGCAAAGCACGGCCACGGCCGCTACCGCCAGGCCGGCGAGTTTCGCAGGCTCCAGACCCGCTAAGGTGTCCCTTAGACTCGTTAAATGCTTCATGAGCCGCCTTCTGCTGCTCCGTCGATCCGTGGTGGGCCGGTCTTGCTCTGTCCCACCTCCAGAGGCGAAATTTCGCAGAATTTTTTTCTGGCGTTATTTCGCAAGGCCGCTTATAACCATCCCAACGGCGGTTGTCTTGCGAAAAATGCAGAAACGTGAATTTTCGCAAAACAGCCACCCCTGGATGAACGAGGCATGGAAAGGCCCCGCGAATGAGTGAGACGCAGCCGCGCGGCGGCGAGACGCCGGAACTGGCCCCACCGCGGAAACGGCGCGGAAAAACCCTGTTGCTGCTCGCCGGTGTCGTGGGCCTGCTCGGTGGAGGCGCCGGCGCGGCCTGGAAATTCGTTCCTGGAGTGGCCGACAAAGCACGTGCGCTGATCGGGCACGAGGCACCGCGCGATATCGCCGCGGTCTCCGTGCGGCCGGTTTTCGTCGATCTGCCAGAGATGGCGGTGACGTTGCCGAACGCCGGCCACCCACGGCAGATGCGCATCCGGCTGTCGCTCGAACTCACGCAGGGCCTTCCGGACAAGGAATCCGGCGAGGTTCTGTCGCCGCGGGTTTATGATGCCCTGCTGACCTATCTGCGCACGTTGCGCGAGGGTGAGGTTGACGGCGGCCTCGGATTGGACCGTCTCCGAGCCGATTTGTACCGGCGCGTGGAACTTGTCGTCGGCCCCGGAATGCTTCGGGACCTATTGATCACCAGCCTGGTCCTGGCCTGACGCGATGAGCGACACCACAAGTTCATCGCCACGAGATGCAGCCCCCGCTACCCTGGCCGATGCCCCAACGGCCGAACATCGCGTTTCTCCCGACGCGACGGCGCGGCGGGGGCTGCTCGCTCTGGTCGGGGACGGCTCCTCGAACCGTCCCCGCCTGCCAATGCTGGCCGGAATCATCGATCGCCTGGCTGGTTCGTTCGCCACCAGTTTTCGCATGATCAGCCGCGGCACGGTGGAAGCAAAGGCGGACCAGCCACGCCCGGTGCGCTTCGCCGAATTCATGGAGACGCCACGGCCCACCGACGTGATCGCGGTGTTGCGTTTCGGCGCCTGGGGCGGCCAATGCCTGGCCGTCATCGACAGCGGCATGGCCAACATCGCCGTCGGCCTGTTGATGGGCGGCCTGACCGTCCCGCCGCCTGGGCGCCGATCCTATACCGCGATCGAGCGCGCGGTCGTCGAGCGCCTGGCCCGCGATCAGGTCGCCGTCAACCTGGCAAGCGCGTTCGCGCCGGCGGCGGACGTTGACGTCATGCTGGATTACCTGGCGAACGACGCCGCCGAGGCGCCAATCGCGATCCCGGCGGCCCCGTGCCTGACCTGGCGTGTCTCAGTCACGGTCGAGGGCCATACCGGATCAATCGCTTTTCTGTTGCCGCGGGCAGCCATCGAGCCAATTCGCGCCCAGCTTTCCCGTGATCCCGCCGGCCCAGGGAAAGACAGCGACGCGGCGTGGCGGGCCCATCTGCAGTCGGAACTGCCGCATGCCGGGATGGCATTAAAGGCCGTGATCGAGAGCCGCCGGGTCTCCGCGGCTGAGATTCTGCGCTGGCGTGTCGGCTCCACCCTGGTGCTGAACCGCCATCACGAAGAGCCAATCGATGTGTTCTGCGACGACCTGCTGGTCCTGCGCGCCCGTATGGCCGAGCAGGGCGGGCGCATCGCCTTGCACGTCGAAGAGCGGCGCCTGGCTGAAGACTGGCCGCCATAAATCCAAACTTACACCCTGACCCTCAACGAACCGCCTCTCGGAGAACCGAAACATGTTCGAAATGATACTGAATCTCGCCGGACTGGTGTTGATGATCGTCGTGGCCTGCCACACCATCCTTCTGCACCGGCGCGTCATGCGGCTGCGCTCGGCGCTGGCGGAAGCGGGGACGGTTCTGCCGTCACTGGACGCATCGGTTGGCCGCATGTCTCAGGTCGTCGACGGGTTTGCTCAGCGTCTGCAAACGGACCTCGCCGCGGTCGAAGCGCGGCTGGTGGCCGCCCGGAAAGTCGCCGCGGAACTGTGCTCGGTCAACCGCTCCGCGGAAGAGGCGTCCACGCATCTCGATCGTCTGCTGCGGCAACATCGGCGTATGGAAGACGTGCGCGCCACCGCGATCCCGCGCGAGTTCGTCGAGCCGAAAGGTTTCGCGGAACGCGCGGGCCTGCCCAAGATGGCTCTGGCCAACCAGCCTGAGCCGGCAAATCGTCCCGTGGCGGGCCGTCGCGATCCCCAGCAACCAAGCCTGGGGCGCATTGAGCCTCGCGTCTCCATGGTCAATGAACTGGCGGACTGAGCCGCGCGTGACACGTCCGATGGCCCAAAGTCCGCAACCTCTCAAACCACACGGTGTGCCGATGCGCCGGTCTGTCGTGTTACCCGTCGTGGCTTTGGGCCTGCTCGCCCTGGCGCCGTGGCAGGCGGCTGGCGTCTTCCAGCGTTGGCAGGCACTGGCCCAGTCGGCCCCGCGGGCGCAGCCCCAGGCCGCACAGCCCCCGTCGGGACAGGCCCAGTCGGCCCCTCCGACACAGCCCCAGCCGGCATCGACGGCAGCGCCGCGGACCTCGCCCGCCAGCCGCACGGCGGCCGCGGAACCGATTGACCCGACGCTGAGTGACGCACCCGCCGCGACCGGGTCGGATGCCGTGCCGCCGGTCGCGCGGAGCGAAGCGTCCCCGGCATCCGCGGACGGCAAATTCCTCGATGAACTGAACCGACGCGCCGCCGAACTGGACAAGCGCGAGCACGATCTGCGGACCTGGGCCACGCAGATCGCCGTCGCGGAGAAACTGGCGCGGGCGCAACTGGCCGAACTTGGCCAAATGCGCGCCGACGTCGAAAAAGTCGTGGCCCAGGAAAGCACCGCCTCGGACGAGGATCTCGCTGTCCTGGTCGGGCTGTATTCGAACATGAAACCCGCCCAGGCCGCCGCGCTTCTCGGCCGGCTGAATGCCCCGGTCGCGGCGGCGATCCTGGAAAAGCTGGATATCCATTCGGCAGGACCGGCCCTGGCCGCCATGGAGCCCACGGTGGCGGTCGCCATCACCGAGGAATTGTCGCGCCGGCACGCTCCCTTCCGTCGCTGACCGCCGTCGATCGAGCGTCCCGCCGGCCAGTCCCGTGCCGTCTCCCGGTCGCGTGCGGCCGGCGGGTTCGGTTGTACCTGAAATCAGCGGGCAAGGCGACTGGTTCTCGATCGTCTGACATGTTTGGGCGCCCTGGCACGGCCGCGATCCGTCATCCTCGGGCTCTTCTTCCCGTCATCCTCGGGCTCGACCCGAGGATCTCTCGACACGCAAAGACGTTAAAAGTCGGGCAAGGTGCCTGGGCCGGCCGATCCTCGGGTCGAGCCCCATAGGCGCCAAAATAATGCCGCCGATGGAACGGCACCATTGATAACACGTCATGGTCCGGCTTGATCGGACCATCGGTGTCCCCAAAATCGTTCTCACCGGTGTGCTCGTGCTGATGGTCCGGTCGAGCCGGACCATGACGGGGATGGAGGGTGCGAGCCTGCTTTCCGTGCTATTTTAGCGCGCATGGGGTCGAGCCCGAGGATGACGTTCGGGGGCGTCACGACCGACCGCGCCCACCTGGTCGCGGTGTCTTGCCGCGAGGCTCGGCAGACGATCGAATCCGGCCCGGCGATCCCGGCTCGCCCTGGCGTCCCCTCACCCGACGGCGGACGGGATCCGCCGCGCCCAGACCAGGCCGATGATCTTCGCCACGGTTTCAAAATGTTCCTGCGGGATCACATCGCCGATTTCAACAGTGCTGTTCAGCACGCGCGCCAATGGCGGGTTTTCCACGACGGCGATGCCGTTGGCCCGCGCGACCTCACGGATCCGCGCCGCGATGAAGTCAACGCCCTTCGCGACCACGACCGGAGCGGCATCCTCACCGCGCCGATAACGCAGCGCGACCGAGACGTGGGTGGGGTTGGTGACGATCACCGTCGCCTTCGCCACATCGTGCATCATCCGGCTTCGCGCCCGCTTGCGCCGCAACATCCGGCGCCGTGCCCTGACATGAGGGTCGCCTTCGGAGTCACGCAGCTCATCGCGCATTTCCCGCAACGTCATGCGCATTCGGCGGCGATGCATCCAATGCTGGTATGGCGTATCGATTCCGGCGATGGCGACCGAAATGAATGTCGCGACGGCCAGGATGACGAAGATCGCCTGCCGCAACATTTCAGGCAGCAGCGCGAGATCCATCGAAACGTAACCAACCGAGCGCTCGTAGATCGGCCGGGCAACCCAATAAGCCGCCACGGCGATCACGACCATCTTGATCATGCTCTTGCCGAACTCGAACAGGGCACGGGCGCCAAATATTCGCTTGAACCCGCGTGAGGGCGACAGGTTGGAGAGTTTCGGCTGAATTCGGTCGGATGCGACCGTGATGGCGTTTTGCAGAAGATAGGGCAACAGCGAGCCCGCGATGGTCAGCGCGAAGAACGGCAAGATCGCCAGCGCCAACGCGAACGCCACGGCGCGCCCGGCCTGTTGCCAGCCCTCCGTGGTAAAATCGAGCAGCATGTCAGGCTGATCCAGCAACGGGAGCACGATGTCGCCGATCCGTGGCGCGATCGTGCCACCCAACAGCATCACACCGATCGTCGCGGCGATATAAAGCGTCGCCACCGGAGCTTCCCGCGCCACCGGGACATCACCCCGCTCGCGCGCCTGATCCATCCGCCGTTCGGTGGCATCAAATGTCCGGNNGTCAGCGCAGCAACGTCGGCAGATCGTACCAACCGTTCAGGCCGGCGCTGAGCAAACCAGGCACGGTCGCGGCGAGCAGATACAAACCGATGACGACCAACGCAGGGCTGGCGATCATCAGAACCGGCATGCTCGGCAGCGCGCGATTCACGATCGCCAACGCCGAGTTGAAGACGAACGTCAGCAGCAGGAACGGAAACGCGAGTTGCCCGCCGGTGCGAAAGCACCGCACGCCGGCTTCCATCACGGCATGGGCACTGGCGGGCATGTTCGGCAAGCTGGCGGCCGGCAGGAGCGCATAGCTTTCGACCAACGCCCGTANNGCGAAGATGTTGCCGATTCCGATATTCTGGCCAATGACCTGCCCCGCGACGAGTATCCCCGATACCATCGTGCGCGCGAGCGTGCCCAGAAGCACGCCACTGATCGCCTCGCCGGCGACCGCGAGCAAGGTGCCCCAGGCGCCGGGCACCTCGGCCGGCATACCCGGCACCGCGCCGGCGACAGCGGCCGCGATCGCCAGACCGGCCAAAACACGCATCCGGCCTGGCACCGCCGGTTCGCCGAACCCGGGCAGCATCATGAACGCCGCCGTGACGCGGGTGAAAACCAGCAAAGTATGAAACACTTCGAGGGTCAGCCAGCCGGTCAGGTCGAGCGCGATCACGCGGCGCGTTTCCTCGCTCCGGATCGCACGGTTCGCCGCGCGNNGGCGACGCCCAACAATTATCGCGTCAGATCGTCGTTCCACTCTCGTCATCCCCGGGCTCGACCCCGTCATCCCCGGGCTCGACCCGGGGACCAATCGCCGCACCGTGCCTGGATGGATCCCCGGATCGAGCCCGGGGATGACGAGAAAGGCCGGCGCGTATCGTTGCGAACAAGGCGGCAAGAACTCCCTGCCGCGCATTCAGATCGGCTCGAGCATGCGCAGCTTGCAGCGCGGATGCACTTCGGTGTGCGAAATCACCGCGACAGTCCCGTTGATCCGCTCGACCAGACCACGCACGAACGGGCGTGCCTCGGCGCTGGTGAGGATCGCGGGCCACGCGCCCTGAGCCGACGCCGCCGCCAGCCGCGTGCGCACCGCCTGCACGAAATCCTGAGTGCGCGACGGGGCGAGCGCGAAACTTCTCTGGTCGCCATCCGAAACGATCGCCTGACTGATCTCCCGATCCCAATCGGGCGACAGCGGAACCACCGCGACCATTCCGTCGGCGCCCTGCAGCGAACGGCAGATTTGCAAAGCCAGCCGGCCGCGAACATGCTCGCTGATCAACCGCACATTGCGGGTAAAGCCCGCCGCTTCGTGGATCGACTCCAGAATCAGCGTCAGATGACGGATGGAGACGCGCTCCGCCAGCAGGTTGGCGAGAACCTTTTGCACCGTGGTCAGTGGCACCACCGTCGGCACCAGGTCCTGCACCAGTTTCTGATTTTCGGACCCCAGACCATCCAGCAATTTCTGCGTCGCGCCATACGACATCAATTGGCTCATATGGGCCTTCGCGGTTTCGGACAGATGCGTGGTCAGCACGGTCTCGATATCCACGACCGTCAGGCCCTCACGCCCCGCGTCCACGCGTTGCCTGGGCTCAATCCAGCGGGCCGGGATCCGGAACGATGGCTCGATCGCCTCGACGCCGTCGATACGAATCGCGTGTCCGCCAGGGGAGAAAGCCAACAGGCGGCCAATCATCATGGTCTCGCGCGCGATCTCTACACCGAGAACCTGCAACGCGTATTCGCCGGCACCGAGGTCCACGTTGTCCCTGATGCGAACCGACGGCAACACGAAGCCGTAATCCAGCGCGATCGCGCGCCGTAATTTGCGGATCTTTTCGGTCAGACCGCCATCGGAGGCGGTCGTCAGGGAAACCAGTCCCAAGCCGAGTTCAATGCGGATCTCATCGACTTTCATCAAATCGGGCAGTGGTTCATCCTTTGGCCCACCGACATTTTCTTCCGACCGGGCGGCGACGGCAGCGGCCTGGGCAAGCCGCTGTTCCGCGCGACGAACAAATATCGCGCCGCCGCCGCCCGCGAGGGACAGAATCGCAAATGGGACAAGTGGGAGACCGGGGAGCACGGCGAATAACGCCGCGAGCCCCGATGCCAAGAACAGCGGTTTCGAATGACCGCCGAGCTGGGCGACGAAGGTGCGGTGGGTCGACCCACGCACCGATCCTTTAGAGACGAGCATGCCCGCGCCGAGACTGACGATCAGTGCCGGAATCTGGCTGACGATGCCGTCGCCTACCGTGAGAGTCGTGTAAAGCGTCGCGGCGTGGCTGATGTCCAGCCCGTGCCGTAGCGTGCCTATGACAATGCCGCCGATCGCGTTGACCAGCGTCACGATGATCGCCGCGATCGCGTCGCCACGCACGAATTTCGACGCGCCGTCCATGGCGCCAAAAAAGGAACTCTCTTCTTCCAGTTCCTTCCGGCGGCCGCGGGCCTGCTCGTCGGTAATCATGCCGGCGGACAAATCGGCGTCGATCGCCATTTGTTTTCCGGGCATGGCGTCGAGCGAGAAGCGGGCGGCCACTTCGGCGATGCGTCCGGCGCCCTTGGTGACGACCATGAAGTTGATGATGACCAGGATCGCGAAGACCACCACGCCGATGACGAAATCACCGCCGACCACGAACGAAGCGAAGCCGTGAATGACCGCGCCGGCGGCGCCCAGACCTTTGTGCCCGCCAGCCAGGATCAGCCGGACGGTCGCGAGGTTCAGCGCCAGCCGCAACAGTGTCGCGACCAGCAGCACAGTCGGAAAGGCCGAGAAATCCAGCGGCTTTTCGATCCAGATCGCCACCATCAGGATCAGCACCGAAAGGGTGATCGACGTGGCGAGGCCGATATCGACAAGCCATGTCGGCATCGGCAACACCAGCACCGCGACCAGTGCGACGATGCCCACCGCGAACAGAAGATCCTGATGGCCCAGGGCCTGACGCAACCTGGCAAGCCAGCGCGCCGACAGGGTGAACGACGGGATCAGCGGCGTGATGGCCACATCGCGGCGGGCCGGGACAATGCTCCGGGCACCGCTCATATGCCGACCACCATCTGCATGATCTGGTCCATGTAGGCCCGCAGCGCCGCGAACGAGAGCGGCAGGAAAAGCATGACGAGCAGCAGCGTCACGAAGATCTTCGGGATGTTCGCCAGCGTCATTTCCTGCACCTGAGTCAACGCCTGCAAGATGCTGATGCCGACGCCCGTGATGAGCGCCCCGGCGAGCGCCGGCCCCGCCACGACGAGCGCGGTGTACAACCCGGACCGGACGATCTCGAGCACGTCACCCTCGTTCATCGTACCGATGCTCCGGCGAGGTCGGCGTGCAAATCATGGAATTCGCCAAAGTATGGGCGCGATGAGTCTCGGGCGGGCGCCGCGCGAAGCGCCGCCCGCTTTAACGTCATCCTCGGGCTCGACCCGAGGATCGACCGGCCCAGACACGTTGTTCGACTTCCGACTTCCTTGGCGTGTCGAGAGATCCTCGGGTCGAGCCCGACAACCAGGCCGCGAAACAGAATCGTTGCTCCATCGGGACGGTACGGTCGCGGCGCCGCACCGGCCCGTGACCGCCGGCGGCCAGATCGCGATCGCGCCACCCGGGACGGATCGTTCGGTGCCTGACGTCGCATCAGATCGTCATCTTCATGATGTCGTTGTAAGCGCCCAGTACCTTGTCGCGAACGGCGACCACGCTCTGCATGGTGAGCTCGGCGTCGCTGAGCGCCTGCACCACCTGTTGGACGTCGGCGTTTCCACTGACGCCGGAGGTGGCGACCTGTTCGGAGTTTCGTACCGTCTGCAACGCGTTTTCGGCCGCGTCGCCGACCATCTTGCCAAAGTCGCTCGAAGCGGTTTGCCGCGTGGCCGTGTTGGTATACGCCGAAGCGATCTGCGAGGCGGATGAAAGTGGAGCGATCGGGAGCATGGGCGTCAGGCCTTCAGAATGTCGAGCGTTTTTGAAAACATGCTACGCGCCTGGCTCATGGTCGCGAGGTTCGCCTCGTACGATCGCTCCGCCTCTCGCCCGTCGGCCTCTTCGACCATTTCGGTCACGTTCGGCAGTTTGACATAACCGGTTGAGTCGGCGGCCGGATGCGACGGATCGTAGACCGTGCGAAACGGCGCGTTATCAGCGGTCGTCGGGCCGGGCCGCACGACGACCGCTCCGGTGGCCTGATCGACCGCCTGCGCGAACGTTATCACCTTGCGTTGATACGGTTGGCCGTTGGGGCCGGTCGCGGTGGAATTCGCGTTGGCGAGGTTCTCCGCCACCACCCGTGCCCGCAGCGCCTCCGCGCGCATTCCGGAGGCGGCGCTGGCCATGGCGCGAGACAGCGGCCCGGCGCCCGTGATCGGGGAAATAACATTCATCGGCCCGCGTCCGTTGCGATTTTCATGAGGCTGATGCTTTTCGCGTAAATGGCGCTGGCCATGGCGAACGCGTTCGACACATCGGCCGACTTCACCATCTGCTCTTCGACCGAGACGGTGTTGCCGTTCGGCTTTTCGCCGCCATAATCGGCTGTCGCGACCACGGGTGTGGGATCGGTGGACGCATCCGGCCGCAATTGCAGGTGCGCCGGGTTTGTCTGAGCGAGGACCAGCGCCGGATTTCCCGCCTGCCCTGCCCCGCCGGCCACGACCGCCGGTGTGAACGGCGCCAGATCCTGGGCTTTGTAGCCCGGCGTATCAGCGTTGGCGACGTTGCGGGCAATCAACGTCTGCCGCTCCGTCAGGTAGCGCATACGGTCGCCGGCAACTTGAAACAGGTCGATTCCAGAAAGCATTCCGGCTCGCAGTTCTTGCGAAGGTTTCTCGTGAGGGCAGTGGTAGCCTCCGATATGTTTCCGGATTCATACATTTTCGCACAGTAAGCCAATATTTTCGCAAAGCTTGCCAGACGGGTGCGAACTGAGTTATGGTGACGAAATTTCGCAAAGACAATCAGATGCCGGAAACCGACCTCGCGCCCCCGTCCGGCTCCCTGGCCGGGGCGACCGCCCAAATCGAGCGCCTGCCGAGAATTACCCGCTGGGGACGGCTGGATTCGGTCCGCGGAGCGGCGTTGATGGTGAATGGTTTCGGACAGGCCGCCGCGATCGGCGACCGCGTGAAGGTCGAAGCTCCCAATGGATCGGTACCCGGTGAAATCGTGGCGTTCAGCGGAGATTCCGTGACGGTCATGGTCGAAGGACGGGCCGAAGGGCTGACATCCGGAGCGAGAGTGGCGCTGACCGAGTCGTCGGACCTTTATCCATCCGCCGGCTGGCTGGGCCGCGTGGTGGACGGCTCTGGCCGCCCACTCGACTTCAAAGGACCACTCCCGCAAGGCAAGCGGGCGATGAAACTGCGCGGCGCCGCCCCAGAGGCGTTCGCCCGCCGGTTGATCGGTGACCGCCTGGAGACCGGCATCCGGTTGCTGGACGTTTTCGTGCCGGTTTGCCGAGGCCAGCGACTCGGGGTTTTCGCGGCCTCAGGCGTCGGCAAATCGACCTTGATGGGAATGCTGGCCCGATTCGTCGAGGCCGATGTCATCGTGGTCGGCCTGATCGGCGAGCGAGGCCGGGAGGTCAGGGAATTCCTCGACCGGATATTGGGTGAGGCCGGGCTGAGCCGGTCCGTGGTCGTCGTCGCGACCTCCGATCAACCTGCCCTCGCGCGGCGGCGGGCGGCGCTCGCGACATTATCGATCGCCGAGTGGTTCCGGGCCGAAGGCAAACAGGTGCTTTGCCTGCTGGACAGCGTCACCCGGCTGGCCCAGGCGCAGCGGGAGATTGGCCTCGCGGCGGGCGAACCAGCGACGGCTCGGTCCTTTACACCATCAGTTTTCGCAGAACTTCCAGCCCTCCTCGAAAGAGCGGGTCCGGGAGCCGGAGGCGAGGGAGACATCACCGGAATATTCACCGTGCTGGTGGATGGCGACGACCATGATGAGCCGGTGTCCGACGCCGTTCGAGGAATTTTGGATGGTCACCTCGTGTTGGACCGGAGGATCGGCGAGCGCGGACGCTGGCCGGCGGTCGATGTGCTGCGATCGGTCAGCCGCGCGTTGCCGCGCTGTCACACCGAGGCGGAAAACCACATGCTGACCCGGTCGCGGCGCCTCATGTCAGCCTATGAGGGCATGGCCGATATGATCCGGCTCGGCGCCTATCGGGCCGGTTCGGATCCATTGGTGGATGAGGCGATCCTCAAGCACGAGGTGTTCGAAGATTTTCTCCGTCAGGGCGTAGACGAACGCGCCGGGTCCGCCGAGGCATTCGGATTTCTGGCTGATATCCTCGGTGACGGATGATGGGCCGGGGGGCCGCCCGCGCATCCCCGCCGGAGAGGCAATCCTGGCGCCAGCCGGTCTCAGCCGTACGCCGTGGCTTGCAACAACGCGCTCGCCGAGTTGCTGGCAAGGCTGTCGGGCGATGACATCGTGGGAAGCGTGTTGACGATTTGTGTCGAACCGATCCCGCTCAACAATTGCACGGCCGGGGATTGTGAGGCGGATTGCGCCTGAAGCTGGCTCACGGCGACGAACTGGTTGAGCATCGCGTTCAACTTGGTCGGATTCTGGAAATTGGCGATATTCATCCGCGACGCCAGAACCTTTGCCTGCTGGTCCACGTTGATCATCGCGAAACTCTGCGGCAGCCCCAGCACGGTCTGGATCACGTCGGCCAGCGGGCGATTGGCGATCACCGAGTACCAGTTCGTGATCGAAGGCAGCTCCTGCTGGGCGTAGAGCGCCTCACGCAATGAATTTGAAGTATTGCCGACAACCTGTTGGAACTGTGACTCGATATACTGTTGCACGACTTGCTTGACGAAGGTCGGACTGCTTACCGCGGGACCGCCCGTCGCCGCCTGGGCCGGCACGCCGGCCACCACGTCCAGCGGCGCGCTCGCGGTTGGCGCCGTGCCGGTGTTGGTCGGATCGGGCGTGAACGTCATGTTGGAGGCCGAACCGCGGCCCGAGGTGTCACTGAATTTCAAATATAGCCCGTTGAGCGTGACCGAGATGTCGCTGGAGCCACCGTCCGCCTGTCGGAACGCGGCCTGCAGCGTGTCGGCCAGCCCCTGCCACGTGGTGGCGCCGGTCAGATCGACATTACTGAGTGTGATGCCCGCGAAGGTGCCGGAAAACTGCGAGAATCCGCTGCCCTGCCCCAATCCGCCGACCGGCACTTGCGCCGAGGACGCGGTCGCGGGTACCGCCGGAGTGGACGGGCCGCCATAATTAAACGCGTTCGCGATCGACGTGAAGCGAGGATCGGTCAGGCTGGCGGCGAAGGACGTCGTACTATTGGGCGCCGAGTTCAGCACCTTTTGCATGAACCCGTTCATGTTCTGCTCGGACGAGAGGCCGAACGCGGTCAGTACGAAGCTCTGGAGCTGGTAGTTGCTCAGAAGCGCCTTGGCCGTCGTGGCCTTCGGCGCGTTCTGTTCGAAATAGGCGATCTGCTGTTTCAGGACCGGGTCGTTGATGAATTGATTGAAAGTCGAGGGTGGCTTCGACTGCAGAATCTTCCAGCCCGCGATGCCGTCGGGAATGCCCAGGCTGGCGATCGCGAGATTCATCGTCCGTCTCCCGGTTACAAGCCCTGCCCTACTCGGCGGCGACGGACAATTCCGGGCGTGGAACCGGTTCGCGCGGGCGCGGCGGAAGCGAAAGCCGCACGGGCACGGAAGCCGGCGGCCTGGCCGGCGTTCCGTTGACCGCCGGACCAGGCGGGCTGGACCGACGCCATTCATGTTGTGGCATGTTGAGCAACTCCGCTTCATACGCGATCAGCGGATGCAGCTTCATCATCGCCTTATAGCAATCGCCGCTGGCGACGAAACGGTCCACTTCCGCCAGGATCGCCAGATTCTCATCCTTTAGGTAAGCATCGCACAATTGCGAGTGGGCGAGCCTGTAGCTTTCCATCAGTTCCGGCGGCGCGGGCGGCTGCATCAGCATGGCCTGCACGATGAAATACAGGCGTTTGGTTGGTGTATTCGCGCCCGGTTCCTGCAGCACATCCTTTTCGCGCATGATGTGCGCGAAGTTGCGGATAATCAGCGTCGTGCGGCATCCGCCATTGACCATGACCGCGCCATTCACGATCAGATGCTCGTGCGCGGCGAGTTTGAGTTTGAGGGGCATCTAACGGGCTCCTTCCGCCGCTGTCGCGAGGCCGCGTATGATGGAACGATTGACCTCAATGAGATCGGCGAGCGACGCCGCGTCCCGCATCAGGCGCTGGGTTTCATTCATCACCCAGATGCCGAGACCGATGATGCGAGCCCGCAAGGTTTTCGGTAACGCGTTCTCCTCGTCCGCCAGGTCGCAGGTCAGGGTAAGCCACAATTCCCGATTGCGGTGCATGGCGGCGATACGCGAGGTGAAATGCGCCCCGGGCCGTTCGGCTTCTTCCAGGGCGGCGGTGATTTGTTCGAACACGCGCAGTTCTATTTCGCGGGCGCTTTCGGTGTCGCGAATGATCTTGCCATAGACCGAGTTCGCGCCCGCGGGACCTACCATTGGCAGGCCGACAGTCGGATAATACATGAGACGGGCCTTCTTCCTCGTCGCGTTGATCGCTGTCACCCGGCGCATTTCGCGCCCGGGCGTTGGAGCCGGCCTTGCGGGCCGGCTCCGCCGTGGTTTACGCCGATTGCATCAATTTGAGCAGCATCTGCGGCGCCTGGTTGGCGATCGTCAGAGCCTGGGTGCCGAGCTGTTGCTGAACCTGCAACGCGCTCAGTTTCGCGGATTCGGCTGTCATGTTCGCATCGACCATGTTGCCGACGCCGCTGGTCAGCGTATTCGCCAGATTGTTGACGAAGGTCTGCTGCGCATCGACGTTCGACTGCACCGCGCCGAATTGCGCCGCCGAGTTCTTCACGGTGGTCGCCGCGGTATCAATCGTCTTCAACGAGGCATCGAGAGTGGCGCTGGTGATCGACGCCAACCCACCGCCGCTGCCGGCGCTGTCCACCAGATTGAACAACGCCGTCATCGTCGCGTCCGTGCCGGTTGCCGACGTGGTGAGATTGGCCCCCGCGCCGGTCGAGATCGTGGTCGAGGCCGCGCCGGCCTGGGTGTAGTCGTTGGCGGTGGCGGCCAGGAAGCTCAGGCCGCCCGCGTTGCTGCCATCGATCAGATTGACGCCGTTGAAGTTGGAACTGGTCACCGTCGCGTTGATTTGGTTGACCAATTGATCGACCTGGTTCTGCGTCGCGGCGACGTCCGTCGAAGGATCCTGGGTGGACGTGACCGCGGTGCGGATTTGCGAAATCAGGCTGCTGATTTCACTGGACCCGGATACGGCGGTGCCAAGGATGGAATCGGCGTTGCCGAGATTTTGTCCGACCTGGGTCAACGAAGCGATGTTGGTGTTCATGGTGGTCGAGACGACCCAGGTAGCGGCGTTGTCTTTCGCAGAATTGACGGCCAGGCCGGTCGAGACCTGATTCTGGACGTTATTCAGGCTCATGTTCGTCGCTTCCAGGTTCTGGAGAGCGATCATGGCGCCGGTGTTCGTGAGTACAGATGAAGACATTGGTTGGCTCCCATTCAGGGTGGATATCGGGAGCGCCCTTCTGACGCAGGTGCCACACCCTCAGAGAGGGAAGTCCGTGGCGACATCGTGGTGTTTAGCGAAAAATCGCGGCGGAAGCAAGAGAAATATTATGGTGTTTCGCGATTTCTACGCGGTGGCATCGACGCGAGCGGCCAGAACGTGACGGGCGGACCCGCAGCCAGGACGTCCGGGTAACGTATAGGTACCCGGATCCGCGAGCGCCGCGGCCACCGCGCGAACCTTCCTCGCCAGATCCTGGAGCGTAGCGCTAACTGCCTCAAGAATCAGGGCATTTTCGTCCGCGGCCGATAACAGCCGGCGCAGGTCGGAACGTTCCGCGTCGGTTGCGGCTGGCGTGCGGCCGCGCGCGGCGCAGGCATCGGAGAATTGTTGAAGCGCGATTTTCTTGGCCTCGGCGGCGGCGGCCAGGTCACCCAGGGATCCCTGGCGGGCGAGTGCTGTTTCTTTTTGCAAAGATTCCGTCATCCTCCGGGCCGCGTTGATGAAAAAGGTCGGGGCTCCACTCATTTTCCGCTCCTCGCTGCCATTTGCCGTCCAAGCACTTGTTCGATCGACTGGGCGAGACCGGTTCCGCCGCGAGACGCCATCGCGTCACCCAGCGCCTGGTCCATGAAAGGCTGCATCGCGGTCTCCCCCTCACCGGCGCGAAACACCCCCGTCGCGCGCGATTTACCATGTGACTGGTGGAGCATTTCTGTCATGAACATGGCCTCGAACTGCTTCGCGACTCGATGCACTTTCGCCGCCTGCGCGGATGTTCCGTTGGCGGGAACCGCCGCGATGGCCTGCGCCGCGCTCAGGGTTGTCGTTGGTCCCATCCGGGCGGTCTTAGCCGGGGTGTCCTTGCAGCATCGCTTCAAACCCATGCGAAATTTTACGAGCGTACGGCCATTTCTTGTGATAGAATACTCTGTAAAGTGGGAAGCGTCTGAATTCGAGAGAATGTTCTTGAATTCTGGCGCGGCCGCCCTATTAAAGCCGCCGGCGCATCACCCGCGGAGAGAACCTCCGCCTTACACCGTGGTCGTGACGGGCAAAAAATGGCCTGGACACGCCAAAGAACGAGGATTTCATGCGGGACGAGCGTCCTCGCGCCGAACAAACGAATGTGCTGTCCGACCCGTCGGCGCCAATCCAGCCCGGCGGCCAGGATCAGCCGCGGTTTTCCGTCGTTCGGATCACGCCGGACATGGCCCAGTCCTTTCTGACGGTGAGGCGTTCTGGCACGCGACGCAACCAGGCCGCCGTCACCGCCTACGCGCATGCGATGCGAAATGGTGAATGGATCCTGAATGGTATGCCAATCATCCTGTCCCGCAAAGGCGTTTTGCTGGATGGCGTGCAGCGGCTTTATGCCTGCGTCGAAGCGGATGCGCCATTTGTCACCGTCCTGGCCGAGAACATTCCGGACGACACGGTGCATACCATCGACCAGCAGCGCCGGCGCTCGTTCACGGGCGTGCTGGAGACCCGCGGCATCCCGCATCCCGCCGCGATGGCCAATTTGCTGGCCAAATTGATCCGTTACGAGGCGGGAACCCTGACCCGCGGCACCGCCACCCCGCCATGGAGCGCGATGGAGCGAGCCCTCGAAGCCAATCGGGAGGAACTCGATACGGCGGTGAAATTCAGCCTCGACCATCCGGCGCGGCTACTGACGGAGGCGATCCGTACCCCGTTGAGTTTCATGGCTTTACAGGCGGACCGGACCGCCATTCGCCGATTCTTGGATGCGATCGCCCATCCCGACCGGTTCAAGGCGGACGAACCCGGCGTCATGATCCGCCGCCGCCTGGTCGAAGGCCGCGCCGATCCCGCGCGCCGGGTCCCGGTCATCACTTTGTTCGCGCTGTGTATCAAGGCGCTGAACGATACGGTCCACGGCACACGCAGCGATGCCTATGTCTGGACCGACATCAATCAGCCGGCACGCGTCGGTGAACCGTTCCCGAAGTTGCCTGGCTACAAGGGGTTGCGAGAGCCGACGGAGGCCAACCTCGGGACCGAAGCCCAGACGCGGTTGATGCGGGACACCGGCTCGGCGATGCATGATGCCGACGATTATGCGATGACGGTCGAGACGATCGGGCCGGAGCGTGCCGAAGAATACCTGGCCGCCAATCGCGGCAACCGGAACATCGTGCAGGCCCATGTCGCGGCGCTCGCACGCGATATTCGTAACGGTCAGTGGATGTTCAACGCGCAGCCGATTTGCTTTTCCCTGTCAGGGCGGCTGCTGAACGGACAACACCGGTTGTCCGCGGTGCTCGAGGCCGATCAGCCGATTGAAGTGCTGGTCATGCACGGCCTGCCCGAAGAAGCGTTCACGACGTACGACAAGCAGGCCAAAAAGGCGCCCGCGCTGGACGAGATGTTCGACGATTTCGGCGATAAGGCGCTGATCTCCGCGACCGCCGTGCTGTTGTGGCGCCGGGAACTACGCCCCGAGGGAGAGCCGCACGCCAGGCCGACATCGTCCGAAATTCGTGACGTCATCAGGGATCATCCGGAGTTGATGCGGTTTCGCGGGTTCGCGCGAAAACTCATGAGATACGGGCGCGCATCGGCACTCGTTTACGCCGCGTATCGGGTGATGCGCGTCAATCCAGTACTGGGCCGGGTTTTCCTGGACCGTCTGGAAACGGGAGCCAATCTGCCGGCGGGACATATCGTTCTGAAGTTGCGGGATCGGTTGATCGATTTGCGAAAGGCCGACCAGAATACTCAGATCGACGAAATCCTGGCCGCCTGGCAGCGCTTCCAGAAACGACCCGGCATCCCGATCTGAACGGCGCCACCTATCGTTGAGAGATGAATTCGGCCCAGCGAACCGCTTCAAGCTCATCTGCCATGACATCAGCCTGTTTCGCCGATGCGCGCCGTTCATTCGATCGCGCGGTATCCAACACGATTTCCAGCCGCTTTACCTGGGCAGCCGTGTCACGCAGGTTTTCCCGCGCCGCGTCGGCGCTCTTGTTCAGTTCCTGGAAACGGTCCCGCAGGCGTGCCCTGCTTCGAGTGGACTGGCTCATCCAGGCACTGAAAACCGCCATCCCGACGGGGTCGGTCATGGCGATGCTCGTCTCAGCGCTGATCGTTTCGTTGATCGCGTCGATCGCTGTCTCGGTGTCTGTTCTGGCGCGGCTTATGCAGCCCAGATCGGACCGGCGCTCCTCCAGATCATGCTGAGCCAGTCGGAGGAGCAGAGGTACGCCGCGCATGGAAACACTCCCGCGATTGCCATCCCGGACCTTTTGCCCGGCAGGTTCGAAACTATCAGCGAAACGTTGCAGCGCGCCTTCATCGGGACTCGGGCGTCACAAATCCGCCAGCGGGACCGCGGCGGCGAATGGATCGCGTCTGGCGAACCCACGGCGATGTCCGGTATAGGCGACATATGGAAATAATCACCGAATCCATCTCGATCGACGGCGTTGGCGGTTGTGGCGCGGCCTCCTGTCCGCGAGGCGACCACTCCCGGCGGGTGGGCACCAGAACGATGGTGATCTGCTGGATCGCCGGTCTGCTGGCGTTGACCCGGTGCGCGCCGCCGACGGAGGTGGTCGACGTGCGACAAGTGCCGCAAGCCACCGGTGACGCCATGGTGCACGTGAAAATTCTGCCGCTTGGCATGCCGGCGCCGCCCGGAGTCGGATCGATCAGCCCGATTTCTGGTTATGCTTGCGCCCAGACCCGGGAAGCCGCGAGCAGCGAGGCGGTACGTCAGCTCCAGGTCAAAGCGCTGAGCCTACATGCCACGGCGGTTGTCAACGTGCTCATCGGAGCCGGTGGCGAGACATCCTGCCTCCTCGGATTCGGGATGCTCGCGAACGGAACGGCGGTCGCGCCGCGGGGCATTCCCTCCTCGTACTAAGCGCGGATTGATTGACCGGGGCATCGGGTTCCCGATCAGGCGAACTGGCACCACGAATTGGCGCGGGTTCAGTGAATGCCGCTGAGGATCCCGGTTCATCGATGGGCACGGAACAGGGTTGGACCCCATAAGCATTTAGATAAGACCGGCGAAGGGAAAACCTTTCCCCGAACGTCATCCTCGAACCTTTCGTCGTCNNTCGCGCCTTTCGTCGTCATCCTCGGGCTCGACCCGAGGATCGGCCCGTCCGGGTACCTTGCCCGACTTTTGACGTCCTTGGCGTGTCGAGAGATCCTCGGGTCGAGCCCGAGGATGACGTTTACGCGCCCGTGGATGACGTTTACTCGCCCGAGGATGACGGGAAGAGGNNGGGCATTTTCCTCTCGCGGCGCTTATCTTCTTGCCTATGTGGTTGGACCCGGCATGCCCATCATTCGGTCAACGCGTGAACCGTAACGGAATTGACATAAGGCCTTTCGCATATGTGCCAGAAATCAATTCCAGCCCAGGATCCGCGAATGCCAGAAACTGAAATTGTCAAACTCCGCGACAAGGCACGTGAGTGGCAAAGAATAGCGTCGCGCGAGGACGGACGACTGCGAGCGACCTATCAAAAGATGGCTGACATCTACAGCCGCATGGCCGACGATCTTGGCAATGCCACGCATGGCAAGCAGGCCGGCGCCCCGCCATGCTTATCAACCACCGCCATGCCCATATAAAATTCCATTTGGCGAGCCGCGCGTGTCCATCATTCACCGCCCGGTCGATGAGGCCGGAGCGTCAGTTTTGATCCCACAGCGGAAGGAAAATTATCGGAATTGCGCGGCCGTCAGCCGGCGATTCCAATTCGCAGCCGTGTCCAGCCATCGGCCACGGCTCCGCGCCGCGTCGAAAAGCTGAGATCTGGCCTTAGATTAGTGCCCAGAACAACGGGATCCAGACGAATGCCGAAGTGAACACCCCGACCATGATCCCTTTCGCCGGCCCGAGGTTTTCCTCATCGAGGTCCGGGGCGAACAGGGTGGTTGGGTGACGAAACACCGTGATCAAGGTCGCTGGGGAATGTTCGATACGGCCCGGCTCGCGACGCTCGAAGGAGCGTTTCCCGGTTACCGGGTTGATAACGGGAGTGGCAACCGAAGACGAGCGATATGCAAGAGATGGACGATCGGTCGAAATGGTAGTGCAGCTCATTGAAAGACCCCTTCTGATTTTCAAGAGCGAAGTTCTTCCGCTGACCGCGCAGGGTGATATATGACGGCTCGGCGAGCATCGAAGATTTTTGGTTGCGGACAGGTTACAGGGAGGCGGGCCGCGAGATTAATTCGTGTTCCAAAGGCTGTTCGTTTGGTTGCCAGCCAGCGAAACATTGAGATCAGCCATGCGATAAACGACGATTGAACAAAGTCGCATCACAAGCGGCCGGGCGCCTCGTGAACCCGCGGCCGTGCTCCGATGAGCAGGGAGCGTTCCTGTTCTTTTTTCAATCGAAACCAATCGCAAACCGTTATTCGACTAGTACCATGCCGGGGTGCCGTTCCGGAACGAATGACGGCGGCGCGGGCTCCCCGATAAGGAGAATGGCATCGTGTCGACCAGTAGCCGTCCAATGAGCGAAGTGCCACTCGACATCCGGCTGGAGACCCGCGGAGCCGATGCGGCGCCGACCGCCAGACCAACTGAAATGCTGAACTGGATCGATGCATGATCGGAAACGCGGTGCGGGCGGCGGCCGTCAGAGGATTCCCGGAAACCACGATTGGCGGAGGTTCAACCGGTGATCCGATCGCGCTTGTCCCAACCGACTCCCCGGCGCCTGGTGTATTCCAGGCCATGGTTCGCGTGCTCGACGAAAGTTCTCGGGCGGTGATCGGACCGGCCCAACCGCGCCTGCTCGTGATCCCGATCCACGATGACAAAAACGCGGTCATTGGAGGTTTTTGGGGCACCACGATGTTCGAGTGGTTGCACGTCGGACTGCTGTTCGTCCCCGAAGCGATGCGCGGACGAAACGTGGGTTCCGCCCTGATGGCAGCCGCGGAGGCAGAGGCACGCCAACGAGGATGCCGCGGCGCACATGTCGACACATTCAGTTTTCAGGCGGCACCGTTCTACCAGAAGCTTGGTTTCACGTTGTTCGGAGTGCTGGACGATTACCCTCCTGGCCACAGCCAGTTGTATTTCCGTAAAGTCTTCGACGCTCCGCGGGCCAGTAGCGGGTAGCCCCGCGGCGATCACAAATCTGCCGGAGGCAGTGAGCGGAATGTTGTCACGGCCCGCGGGCCACTTTCGGCGCGAATGCCGCGACTGGGATTCTATCGATTGACGCCGTGCTGAACGATGGCGGCCTTGCACTGGAAGGCGGCGCGCCGGCACGCATCCAGGTTCGCCGGCGCCGGGTGTCCGACGGCGACCAAATACCAGTCCTGTCCTGGCGCGAGCCCGGGGATCACCGTGCGCTGACGACCTTGAACGGCAAATTTCTGGGCGCCGCCAGGTTGCCGGATGATACTGAAATTACAGACTTGCGATGGTCCCGAGGCGCACTCGAACGTAGCGTTTTCAGATGCCATGGCAGCGCCGGCCACCAGGTTGAGGAGCACGCAAATGCTTCCCATTCCGATCAGCCATCGCGGAATTCCCGACATATGGATGTCCTTCAAAATGAACACGGCGACGATTTGGACCGGCACATATCAGTCTGCCCGGCCGGTCGAGATCATGGCACCGTCACGCGGCGATCTTTTCCTGCAACTGATCGCGCATCGGCTCATTCAGCGTGTAATGAACCCTGAGGACTCCATCATCGACCGTAACGACCCAGCACAGCAACGGTGAGTCGAGCAAACCGGTGATCCACAACTCGTCACCGTGACTCAACCGGGTCGGCCAGGCCGCCGGCGTTGGCGCGTTCCAGCCATGGACGCGGATCGCGGCGCCACTCCACGATATGTTGATGACCGACCCGGCGACTGGCGAAATTCCCGGCCGTCTGAGATGCACGTTGAACTGCACATCGTGACGCAGCGCGCCGCGCCGCTCATCCTGGCGACCCATCGAGCCAAAGGTGCCAGGAACTCCGCCCCGCAGCCCTCGCATCAAACCGCGCAGCATCGGTGACATCCCGACCGGCTACGCGCCAAACTCGATATCGTCGAGGACGAACTCCGCCTCATCGAGCCCGGCTCCCATGCCGAACCAACCCGCGTTCCCGGCTTCTTCGCCGTCAGGCCCGACGCGGTGGCAGAAGCCCCAGCAAGGCGCGACCGCCGTGACGCGTCCGCCCGTCATGAGTGCCACATCCTGAGCGAGCGTGTAGATCTCAATGGGCGACGCCGGGGTCGGAACAGCGATTCCCAACCGGCCGCCGGAGCTGGCCATACGCGCCAGGAACAAAGCCGCATCGCAATGCAATGACACCGGCTCGCCAGGCAACGCGTCGTTATCACCAAAAGCCATGACTTCCGCGCGATCGAAGGTCCCGCGCAGGGCGCGCGTGGCGGCCAAAGGATCCACCAGGTTGTCGAGACCAAGCAGAGCGCGCGGATGCTCGATGCCATGGATCCAGGCGATCGCGTTCCGCCACGCCGGAGGCGGTGCGCCAAGCATCGAAGCAGGATCCGCGACGAAGCAGGGTGGAACCACCGCGAGCGCTTCACCGATCCGATGGGCCAGACTGTCGTGACCTTCGACGCAGGCTTCCATGAGGGCATGGCGCAGATCGTCGCCAATTCCGTCGGCGACAAGGTCGCTGATATGTTCCATCAGCGCGACCGCGATCAACCGGCAGCGGTCCGCGGCGTCGGTGGCCTGCCACGTTTCAAGAGCGAACACCGGACCGCCTTGGAGCAACGCCGGGCCTTGGGCGATCAACGGCGACGCCGCGAGGCTGGCGGCCAAAGCGAGCAGGGTGGGCGCCGGCACCAGTGGTCTGGCGATCGCCCCGCGGTGACCCCACTGGATCAGGACAGGACCGTTGAAAGCAATCCGGACCGGCAGCCTGGCCGGGTTCGGCACGATCGTAACGGTTTGCGGCGGCAGGCTTTTCGGAACACGGCGGCGCAGCAGCACACCGTCCCTGGTATGCACCAGAGTCGTGACGTCTCCCATTTTGCGCAGGGCGCGCCGCAGCAATTTAACCTCGGCATGAGTAAATATCGCGGACTCAAGCGGATCGCAAAGCAGGATCGCATCGGGACCTCGAAGCGTCACCGCGCCGCCCGGGAGCAACGCGACCTCGGTCTCGCCGATCGCGCGAGGTGGCAGGACGATCTCCCTGCGAGCAAGCCATTCGCGTCGCCGCGTGGCCGATAGCTGCCGCCAGATAGCGTCCATTCTCTCTAACTGAGCCATGCCCGCGGGATCGCGTAGATCCAGTTCGGTGCGATGGCTGGCCGCTCGGTTGACCGCGTAAGCGGTTGAATCCGGCGAGTCGAACGAAACAGCGAACGAACGAAACCCCGCTTCGGCTGTTCCCTTGGCGTCGAACGCCCGTGAAGCTGAAGTTACCATTCTGGTACCCCCGATTTCAATTCCCCAGGTCTGGGCTGACCAGCATTCTGCCGGCACCGACACTGTGGGTCGGGTCGAGTTACGAAACTCTTACACAACGATAAGGCAGCGAAACTTTTTCGAATTTGTCGCCTTGCGGGGGGTCAAACCAACCCGGCGCGGGCTCCTGCTTCGCTGCCGCGCGGCATCACTGAACCTGTCCCCGCCGGAATTGACTCCGTTGTTTTTTTGCCGCGTCACGATCCATGGTGCACGGAAAGCCCGCCGCCGCATAAGGCCCCCGGGCGCCAAACAGAGCGATCAGACAATACAATAATCGTGACATTCGAACATTCCATGCGCGATAAGACGAATTGACAGCACTCCATCGCCGCCGGGCGAGCGGCTTACGAGAAAAAATGCCGGTGGAACGCGTGGTCACTTCCGCCGCGTGGCTGCGCGACGGTTTGATCAGGGTGAAATGTCAGGCCTGGACGAACGCGCGGAGCGGGTCATCGGAAGATTCCTTCTATGTCGATAGAGCAAATTTCTTCCGCGGGCCGCGCGGCTGACCACCTCACGGCGTTGAGAGGATCAGGACACTTATACCAGCCAGCGTTGACACTAACTCTTGGTCGTGACGCCCCCGTAGCGTCATCC
>PLSZ01000682.1 GCA_003164305.1 Acetobacteraceae bacterium | reverse complement strand
TGCATCAGGATCGCCATCACCGAACTTCGGCGTTGCGTGTCGCCGGCGGTGTCCTGCCGCGCCCGCACCTTGCCGATGACCACCGGATCGACCGCTTCCAGATGCGAGGGGTTCGGCTGCAACGACAAATGCACGTTGGCGCCCGCGATCTCCTGATCCGTCGAGGTGCCGAGATGGTATTTGACGTCGCCGGAGCCTTGCACGTCGTCCGGCTTGAAGCTCTCGCCGCCGAACTCGGAAAACAAGGCTGTCAGCGGCTTCTTGACGATGTTGACGAGGGTGTTGAGGCGGCCACGATGCGGCATGCCGATGGCGACTTCCCGCACCCCGCCGCGCACGGCGGTCTCGATCATGGCGTGGATGGCGGGAATGGTCGACTCTCCGCCTTCGAGACCAAAGCGCTTCGTGGTGACGTAGCGTTTCTGACAAAACGCCTCGAACGCTTCCGCTTCGGTCAACTGGTGCAAAATGGTGTGCTTCTGGCCGGCGTCGAACGCGGTGAGCCACGGCGCGCCCTCGACCTTGCGCTGGACCCAGGACTTCTGGTCGGGATCCTGGATGTGCATGAACTCGACGCCGATCGAGCCGCAATACGTGTCGCGCAGGATGCGGGTGATTTCGCGCAACGTGGCTGTTTCGCGGCCGAGCACGTTGTCGATGAAAATAGGCTTGTCCATGTCGGCGCTGGTGAAGCCGTAGGACTGAGGATCAAGCTCCGGATGCGGATGCGGGATTTGCAGGCCGAGCGGATCGAGACGCGCTTCCAGATGCCCGCGCACGCGATACGAGCGGATCAGCATCAGCGCCCGCAGCGAGGCGATCGTCGCCGCGCGGATCTGCTCGTTGCTGGGCGTGGCGACTGGCGCGGCGGCGATCTCCGCGGTTTCATTCGGCGACCATGAGGCGCCGGCGACGTCGGCGAGGACCGCGCGCGCGTCGTCGTCCATGGCGCCGAACAGATCGGCGAAACTGGAATCGACGGAGGCGGGGTTGACCGCCCAACGAGCATATTGTTCGCCCAGAAACGCGGCATTTGCTCCACTGAACGCCTGCGCCAGGATATCCACGCCAGCCATTTGTCAAAGTTCCTTCGTTTCGGTGTCCATACTCAGGCGGTGCCTTGGCCGATAGCGCCTGACACTCCCCTCAGGCCTGCGTTTTGGGCATGCGGCCAGCAGTCCGGCATGCCATGGATGCCTCACCTCGTGACGGGAATCGTCGCGAGGTGAGGCGAACGGGAGAGCATGCGCTGACCGAGGACGCATGTATGCAGCCATTTGTTCGCGCACAAGTTATTCGCGGACAAGCAAAAGACGCGCCACGGGTGCCCCCTGGCGCGTCCTCTGTCTATCGTCCTCCGGTTAAGCTTCGCCTAACGCGGGAAGCTTATCGGTTTCGCTATATTCCTGGGTGGGCTCAATTCACCGCTGGTCAGCCCTGAATGGGCTCGTCCGGGACCATCGGCGGGCGCGGAGCCGGACGACGCTCGGCCATGAACTGGTCGAACTCGGCCTTGTCCTTGGCGAAGCGAAGACGGTCGAGGAAGCTGGTGAACTCGGTCTGCTCCTCCTCCAGGCGGCGGAGGGTTTCGGCGCGGTATTCGTCGAAGGCATGGTTACCGCTGCTGGAGGTTGATTTGGCGGGGCTGCCGCCATTGCACCAGTTGGCCCAGGGCGGGTTCCAACCGTTGCCGCCGCCGCCATTGGGACCGTTGCCCTGACCTTGCCCTTGCTGACCCCAGTTGCCTCCCCACCGGCGGCGGCCGCAGCCAAAGCGGCCGGTGGCCATCAGGAAGACCAGTCCGGCGAGAGCGACCGGCCAGAACAGCATGCGGCCGATGTGTCCGGCGGCCAGCAGGAAGACGATCGCCGCGATGGCGATGGGCTTGCCCATGCCGACGGGGCGCCAGAACGACGGGGGCTGGTTCGCCCAGGGAGCCCCGGCTGGAGCCCCGCCCGGAGCCCCTCCGGGAGCGGCGCCGGGCGCGCCCCAAGGAGATTGCCAGCCGGGGTTTTGGTATTGTTGTGGATTGGCGGCGATGGGCATGTCGTCCCTCATGTGAATGTAAGACACATTTACATATAGCGGCCGATCGTCGTCCGTCAAGGAGATTGTGGCGAAACATTGACGCCCGGACCTGGGACGCCCGGANNGGCCGGGGACGCCCAGACCCTGGAGGTAAATCAGGACAGCGGCTTCCAGCAGATCCTCGGCGGACATCGGCAGCGGGCGGCGCGACGGATCGGCCCGCCCGAACAAAGAGGCAATGCCGTGCGCGGTCGACCACAAATGCAGCGCGATCATCAGCGCGGGCGGTTTGGGCTGGATGCGCGCCGCGGCGGCGAGGCGTTCGGCGAGCGCCCGCAGCACGGCGAAGGCCCGGTCCCCGGCCGCCTGCAGATCGGGGAACGGGCCACGGTCGATGCGCGCTTCGAACATGGCGGCGTAGAACGCGGCTTCCTCACGGGCGAAGCCGAGATAGGCACGGCCCACGGCTTCGGCGGCGCGGGCGGGGTCGTTTTTCGGGGCGGCGTCCAGTGCGGCGGCGAGACGGTCGCGGAAGGCGTCGAACCCCCGGGTCGCGACTTCCGCCAACAGCGACTCGGCGTGGGGGAAATGCCGGTACGGCGCGGCTGGGCTCACTCCGGCGAGGCGGGCGGCCTCGGCGATCGTGAACCCAGCCGGTCCCTTCGCGCCGATCAGGTCCTGCGCGGCCTGAATCAGGGCTTCCCGCAGGTTGCCGTGATGGTAACCGCGGCGCGGTCCGCCGGAGGGTGGGGGTTGGGTCCAGCTCATGTAAGGGGGGTTTACATGGGGAAGCCGGGTTGAGGATAGAAGGACCAGGATCGCCATGCGACCGACCCAACCGACGATCGGCGATTCTAAGCGGAAACATTGCGATTCCTGATCGCTCCGACTCTCCCGGGTTTTTTAATCCACTACAGCGAGCGGCCTGACTTCCACGGATCATTCGCGTTCGAGATTGGCCAATTTTCCAGTGAATTAAGCTCCTGAATTAAGCACTTCGGGACAACTCGCGTCCGTTTACTCCCACCACGCCAATCACGCGCCCAGACAGAATCCGACGCCGTGTCGGAACAACGGGCGCCCCAAGCCGTTAACGCAATGCCGAGGCGACAGACCTCATGGCCGAAATTTGGAAAGGCATGACACATGACCAGATTTTTAATGGCCGGAGCCGCCGCTCTCGGCATGATGAGCGGGGCGGCGATGGCGCAGTCCACCTCGATGACGCAGCAGACGACAACCAGCATTCCCGCCGTCAGCGGCCCGGTGACCATCGCGAACTCCGTCAGCGCGGGCTCCGCGCTCCAGGCTGACGGAAGAAAGTCCCTCAGCGATGGCTCATCCTCCGCCGACAGCGGCGGCAACAGCACGTCCACCACCATCAGCACGACGTCCTATCCGCTGTCCACTCTGATCACCACGACACGCAAGACGACCACCGTGGTGAACGGCGTGCCGAAGGAGACGGTCACCACCACCCAGGCGTATCCGAATTCGCCCTTGCCGCCCGAGACCACCACGGTGACCAGGTAACCGCATCCTGGGCGTTCGGGCGATATCCTGAGCCCGAACGACGCCATCACGATCTCCTGGGGCCGGCCGTTTACACGGCTGGCCCCGGAATTTCGCCGGTCGCACGAAAGATCGCCACGGCGTTTCCCCACGGCGTGGCCGCACGCGGAGAGGCCGAATCTCTGCGTGCGAGCGTTCCGCCGGAGCAAAGCATCTGCCCCAAATCTCGGTGCGTCCCCGACCCGGCGACGCGCGCGGGATGAACCCGGGCATCCATGACCGCCCCCATCCTCGCCGGCCGAGGCTCGAGCCGCTTCTGGATCGCCGTGATCCTGACCGGCGCCGGCGCCGGAATCGGGGCCGCGGCGCTGACCAAACTGCTGGAACTCGCGCAGCATCTGGCCTGGGGCGGCACCGGCCTCGATCTGCTGCGACCCGTGTCCCAGGCGGCGCCATGGTGGCATCTGGCGATCCTCCTTGGCGCGGGGATCCTGGTCGGCGTCGGCCAGCTTCTGCTCAGCCGACTCTCCAGCGCCAACGGCATCGAAATCACCACCGCGATCTGGTTCTACGCCGGGCGCCTGCCCGCCCTCCGCACCCTCGCCAGCGCCGTCCTGTCCGTGTTGATCGTCGGCATGGGCGCCGCCCTGGGCCGTGAGGGAGCGCCCAAACAAGCCGGCGCCGTCATCGCCAACGCCCTGTGCGACCGTACCCGCCTGCCTGACGAGGAGCGCCGCCTGCTGGTCGCCTGTGGCGCCGGAGCGGGCATGGCGGCCGCGTACGGCGTGCCGCTCGGCGGGGCCCTGTTCGCGGTCGAGGTGCTGCGCGGCGCGTTGGCTTTGCGGTTCGTGCTCCCCGCCCTCATCACCTCGCTCATCGCCACCGCCGTGTCCTGGGCTTTTTTGCCCGACGCGCCGACCTATAGACTCCCGGAATACCACGGCTCGGTCTCCTCCGAGGTCTGGGCTTTGCTGGCCGGCCCCATCATTGGACTCGTCTCCGTCGGCTACGTCCGCGCCGTGGCCTGGGCTGATCACCACCGGCCGAAAGCCTGGCACCGGCTGCTGGCGCCAGTGGCCGCGTTGGGCGTGCTCGGCGCGGTGTCGATCCCGTTCCCGCAAATTCTGGGCAACGGCCGCGACGTCGCGGAACTGGCGTTCAACGGACAACTGAGCCCATTCCTCCTGCTGATCCTGGTCGTGCTGCGCCCAGCGGCGACGATGCTGTGCCTGGGCAGCGGCGCGCCTGGCGGACTGTTCACGCCATCGCTGGCGATCGGAGCACTGCTGGGAGGGGTCCTCGGCCTGCCGTGCGCGTGGCTGGCGCCGGGCATTCCGCCGGGAATGTTCGCCCTGACCGGCGCCGCGGCGATGCTGGCGGCGACGACGCAAGGGCCGGTCTCGGCCGTCGTGCTGATGATGGAACTGACGGGATACGCGCGCGCGGCGATCGTGCCGGTGCTGCTGGCGGTCGCGACGGCGACCCTGGTGGCGAGGCTGGTCGAATCACGGTCGATCTATGACGCGCGGCTGACGGACGAGCAGGTGCGGGAACGGCAGAAGGCGCGGGACCACGCACCGGTGCAGCCGGCGCCCGGGGCGTGAGGGATCGAGGCGAACTGGCGATGGCACCACCCAGCCGTTCTACCGGTGTCGGGTCTGGAATACGGTTAAAACCAGAATGCGTTTGTGCTGGCACAACGGCCGGGTTTGGCCGTTACCCGACTGACGGCTTCGGGC
>PLSZ01000627.1 GCA_003164305.1 Acetobacteraceae bacterium | reverse complement strand
CCAGCACCTCGGTCGGCGCCATCAGAGCCGCCTGAGCCCCTGCCTCGACCGCGCGCAGCATCGCCAACGCCGCGACCAACGTTTTCCCGGATCCGACATCGCCTTGCAGAAGTCGCAACATGCGCCGTTCAGAACACAAATCCGCGTCGATTTCCGCCAATGCGTGTTCCTGTGACGCCGTCAGTTTAAATCCGGATCGTTGCAACGCCGTCGCCGCCAGCTTCGATCCGCCCGTTAATGCCCTCCCGGTTCTCGCCCGCACCCGGCCGCGCACCAAAGCCAGGGCGACCTGACCGGCGAGGAATTCGTCATACGCCAACCGCGCCCGCATTCGCTTATCCGGCGGCGCTTTCTCCGGCATCTGCACCGCGCGCAACGCCTCCCGGAACGACGCCCATTTCTCGCGTCGCAACAGCGCCGGATCGTGCCATTCCGGCGGATCGGGCAACCGCTCCAGCGCCTGAGCGATCCCGCTCGCCACCTGCCGCGGCCACAGGCCGGCGGTCAGCGGCCACACCGGCTCGATCGCCGGCACGCGCCAGGCNNTCGGCGGTGCCGGTCGCGTCTCGCACCACGATGCGCCATGGCTGCCGCGAATGCGCCGGCCGTTCGTGCCGCACGACCTCGACCGCCAGCGTGGCGACCGTGCCCGCGCGCGCCTCGCGAATCGTTGGCCGCGTGGTGCGATCCAGGTACGACTCGGGCAAATGGAACAGCAAATCCACCACGCGTTCCCCGCCCGCCGCGCGCGCGATCAACTTCGCCACCGCCGGACCTATGCCGCGCAGCGATGTCAGGGGCGCGAAAAGTGGGCTGAGCGGGTTCGAGTCCACGGGCTGACATAAGGTTGACCGGCCGCTATATGACAGCCCAACGATGACCGAACCAGACCAAGCCTCCACCGGCGCCCCGGGCGACGACACCAGGCGCCGGCGCCTGTTATTCCGTGCCACGCATCGCGGAACGGCCGAGAACGACCTGATGATCGGCGGCNNTGCTGCTGCGCATCCGGGCGAGCCTGAGGCGATGATGGGGGACCGCCAGTTCCGGAGCTTCGCCCCCCTGGGCCGCGAAGAGCGTACCAGGCCCGACCGGGGCTTTGCCCCGGGACCCCACCAAAGGGCGAGGCCGTCTGGACTCTATCCATTGGGTTGGTGTGTGAGGAGGGTCGACACAGACCTTGAAAGGTCACGATTGGCCCTCCTCACACACCAACCCAAATTGACGGGTTCCAAGGGCTNNGGGGTCCAGGGGATTGGGCCGCGAAGAGCGGACCAATGCCCCTGGCGGGTTCGAGAGCCTGCCCCGGGCTTGACCCGGGGGCGGAGCGCTCGCGATGACCGACCCCATCCGCGTCTGGGGCGCGCCGGAGGGCTGGGACGCCTTCCTGCTCGCGCAACGCCGCCGCGAATTCGCCGGCCCCATCGTCCACGTCACCCGCGACGACGCCCGCATGGCCCGTCTCGCCGAGGCGCTCGCCTTCGCCATGCCCGAGGCCGAAATCCTGCGTTTCCCCGCCTGGGACTGCTTGCCCTACGATCGCGTGTCACCCAACGCCGCCCTCGTCTCGGAGCGCATCGCCACCCTGACGCGGTTGCTCGACAAGTCCACCGGCCCGCGCTTCGTGCTGACCACGGTCAACGCCCTGGTGCAGCGCGTGCCGCCTCGGTCCGCCTTCGCCGGCGCCCGCCTGGACCTGAAGGTCAACGGCCAGGTCAAACCCGAGGAGCTGACCCGTTTCCTGGAAGCCAACGGCTACGGCCGCGCCGGCACTGTCATGGAGCCGGGCGAATATGCCGTTCGCGGCGGCATCATCGACATTTTCCCGGCGGGCGAGAGCGACCCCGTGCGGCTGGACATGTTCGGTGACACGATTGAAACGATCAAATCGTTCGACCCGTCAACGCAACGCAGCGCCGCCGCGCGGAAGACGTTGTCGTTACGGCCGGTCTCCGAACTGGCGCTGGACAAGCAGTCGATCTCGCGTTTCCGCACCGGTTGGCGGGAGGCGTTCGGCCCCGAGGCGGCGCGGGATCCCATGTACCTGTCGATCTCCGAGGGCCGCCGGCATCCCGGCATGGAACACTGGGTGCCGCTGTTCCATCCGGTGATGGAAAATCTGTTGGATTATCTGCCGGAAGCCTCGGTCAGCCTGGATCACCAGTCCGATGAGGTGCTGGAAGCGCGCCTGGAAATGATCGCGGATCACGCGCAGGCCAGACAAGCGCCGCCGCGGGACGGGGAGGTGCCGTATCGCGCGCTGCCGCCGTCGCGATTGTACCTGAGCCGTGACGAATGGGATGAGATGCTGTCGTTCGGACCGCGCCTGGCATTCACGCCATTCGGAAAACCCGACGGGGCGACCGGCGTCGATGGCGGCGGCCGACCCGGTCCGGTGTTCGCCCAATCGGCGGGCGGCCCAGGCGTCAACGTGTTCGAGCAATTGCGCGCGCAGGCGGAACGATGGCGCGCCGAGGGCCGCCGCGTCGTCATCGCCGCCTGGACCCGCGGTTCCCGCGAACGTCTGGCGCATTTGCTGAAGGAACACGGCTTCAAGGACGCCGCGCAGGAGGACGATTGGGCCGCCGTCCGCCGCAAGGAAGCCGGCACCGTGTCATTGATCACGCTCGGCGTGGAGCGTGGTTTCGTCGCCGACCGTCTGGCCCTGGTGGTCGAGCAGGACCTTCTGGGCGAGCGTATTTCCCGCCCGCCACGGCGTCGCATGCGCGCCGACCAGTTCATCGCCGAGGCCACCGAAATCGCCGAGGGCGACCTGGTCGTGCATCAGGAATACGGCATCGGCCGTTATGATGGGTTGACGACGTTGATGGTCACCGGCGCGCCGCACGATTGCCTGCGCCTGATCTACGACGGCGACGAGAAACTTTTCCTCCCCGTCGAAAACATCGAGGTTCTGTCCCGCTTTGGCAGCGATCAGCAGGCCACGCTGGATAAGTTGGGCGGCGTCGCGTGGCAGACACGTAAAGCGAAGATGAAACAGCGCATCCGCGACATGGCGGGTGAACTGATCAAGATCGCCGCCGCGCGACAACTGCATGACGCCGAGATCATGGCGCCGCCCGAGGGCAGCTTCGACGAGTTCTGCGCCCGCTTCCCNNTGGACCGCCTGCTGTGCGGCGATGTCGGCTTCGGCAAGACCGAGGTCGCGTTGCGCGCCGCTTTCGTCGCCGCGATGTCGGGCGCTCAGGTCGCGGTGGTGGTGCCGACGACGTTGCTCTCAAGGCAACATTTTCGCACATTCTCGGCGCGATTCGCCGGCCTGCCGATCAAGGTCGCGCAATTGTCGCGCATGGTAGGAACCAAAGAGGCCAACGAGGTCCGCCGCGGCCTGACCACCGGTGAGGTCAACATCGTCGTCGGCACCCACGCGCTGCTGTCGAAGTCGATCCAGTTCGCCGATCTGGGATTGCTGGTCGTTGACGAGGAGCAACACTTCGGTGTCGCGCACAAGGAGCGCCTGAAGGCGCTGAAGGCCGACGTGCATGTGCTGACGCTGACCGCNNCGTGGCGGTCAGGTGTTCTGCGTCGTCCCCCGCATCGAGGATCTGGGGCGCATGGCCGAGCGCCTGCGCGAAATCGTGCCCGACGCGAAGATGGCCATGGCGCATGGCCGCCTCGCGCCGACCGAGCTCGAGCGCGTGATGACCGAATTTGGCGACGGCAAGTTCGACATTCTGCTGTCCACCAACATCGTCGAGAGCGGCCTCGACATGCCGGCGGTCAATACGCTTGTCATTCATCGCGCCGACATGTTCGGTCTCG
>PLSZ01000510.1:265-8711 GCA_003164305.1 Acetobacteraceae bacterium | reverse complement strand
CCATCTTGGACATCACCTTCATGATGCCCTTGTCGAGCGCCTTCAGATAGTTCTTGCGCACGTCGTAAGCCGACAGCGACAGCGCGGATTTCACGCGAATTTGCTCCAGCGTCTCGAACGCCAGATACGGATTGATCGCCTCCGCGCCGTATCCCGCCAGCGCGCAGAAGTGATGCACTTCGCGGGCCTCACCGGTTTCGACCACCAGCCCGGTGCTGTGCCGCAGCCCTTGCCGGATCAAATGATGATGCGTCGCGGCGGTCGCCAGCAGCGCCGGGATTGGAATGCGGTCCGCTCCCGCCGCGCGATCCGACAGGACCAAAATGGTATAGTTGTCGAGCACCGCTTCTGTCGCCTTCGCGCAGACGCGTTCGACGGCGTGTTCCATGCCTTCGGCGCCTTCGCTCGCGGGCCATGTCGTGTCGATCGTCTGAGTGCGGAACGCGCCGCCCGCCAGATTCTCGATGTCGCGGATTTTCTCCAGATCGCCGTTGGTCAAAATCGGCTGCGAGACTTCCAGCCGGTAGTGATTGCCGGCGTGATGGCCCAGAAGATTCGGCCGCGGCCCGATCATCGACACCAGCGACATCACCAACTCTTCCCGGATCGGATCGATCGGCGGGTTCGTCACCTGGGCGAAGTTCTGCTTGAAGTAATTGTACAGCAGCTTTGCTTTGTCCGACAGCACCGCCAGCGGCGTGTCGGTACCCATCGAGCCGATCGGATCGTCGCCGAACCGCGCCATCGGCTCCAGGAAGAACTGTATGTCCTCCTGCGTGTAGCCGAAGGCGTTTTGTTGCTGATGCAGCACCTCGAGGTCGTTCGGCCGCGGCAGCCCGCGTTGCTCGGTGTCCGGCAGATCCTCCAGCTTGAACTGCGTCGCCTTCAGCCATTCCGCGTACGGATTTTCCGTCGCGAGTTGTTTCTTCACCTCATCGTCGTCGATGATGCGGCCTTGCTCCAGATCGATCAGCAGCATCTTGCCAGGCTGCAACCGCCATTTGCGCAGGATGCGTTCCTCCGGCACCGGCAGCACGCCGGATTCCGAGGCCAGGATCACGTGATCGTCGTCGGTCACGATATAACGCGCCGGCCTTAAGCCGTTACGGTCGAGCGTGGCGCCGATCTGCCGCCCGTCGGTGAAGGCGATCGCCGCCGGCCCGTCCCATGGCTCCATCAGCGCCGCGTAATATTCGTAGAACGCCTTGCGCTCCGGGCTCATCAGCGGATTGCCCGCCCATGCCTCGGGGATCAGCATCATCATCGAATGGGCCAGCGAGTATCCGCCGGCCACCAGGATCTCCAGCGCGTTGTCGATGCAGGCGGTATCCGATTGGCCGTGCGGAATGATCGGCCACATCTTGTCGAGGTCCGGCCCGATCAGGTCCGACGTCATCGATCGCCGCCGCGCGTACATCCAGTTCACGTTGCCGCGAACCGTGTTGATCTCGCCGTTATGCGCCAGGAACCGATATGGATGCGCCAGCCGCCAGGACGGGAACGTGTTGGTCGAGAACCGCTGATGCACCAGCGCCAGCGCCGACTGAGTCAGCGGATTTTGCAGGTCTTTGTAAAACGAGCCGACCTGCGTCGCCAGCAGCAGCCCCTTGTAGACCATCGTCCGGGTGGAGAACGACGGCATGTAGAGTTCGCTCAGGCCGGGCAGCGCGTTGCGCTCGGCGAGGCCGCGAACATTGTTCAGAATCTGCTTGCGGATGGCGAGGATCTTCCGCTCGAACGCGTCCTGGTCCTTCATCGTGGGACTGGACTCGATGACGGCCTGGCGGATGACCGGCATGCTTTCGATGACCGCCTCACCCAGACCGTTCAGGTCGGTGGGGACGTCGCGCCAGCCGATCATGGTCTGGCCTTCCTGCGCCACCACATGCTCGAACCGTTCGATGGCGTAAGCGCGGGCTTTTTCGTCGCGCGGCAGGAAGCACATGGCGACGGCGTATTTGCCGGGCTTCGGCAGGCTTTTTCCCGCCGAGCGCGCCCAATCGGCCAGCAACGAGTCAGGCATCTGGATCAGGCAGCCGGCGCCGTCGCCCATCAGCGGGTCCGCGCCGACCGCGCCGCGATGGTCCAGATTCTCCAGGATTTTCAGGCCCTGGGTGATGATGTCATGAGATTTTCGGCCTTTGATATTCACCACGAAGCCGACGCCACAGGAGTCGTGCTCGTTGCGGGGGTCGTACAGGCCTTGTCTCACAACCTCATTCATTTTTTGCCGTCTCGGATACCGTTGGGGAGCGGCGGAGCGACCGCGGGACGGTCACACTGCCTGACCGCCGGGGAATTGGCAACAATCCTTGCCGCGGTGCAGCGTACGCGGAGCTTCGGGAAAGGTTGTGGCGCGTGGTGGGAGCGCTTAGATATGGTCGCGCGCTACCAATGGAGGCGCCCGTGCCACGCCGGGCTTTGAAGGACGGTTTCGATAAACACAAGCGGTTCCGCGAGGCGCAAAAGGCGAAAGGCCTGCGGCTGGTGCGTGTGTGGCTGCCAGATCCGCGAGCGCCCGAATTTGAGGCGGAGGCGCGTCGGCAGGCCGCGTTGATCCGGGGCACGCAAGAGGACTCGGATGCGTTGGACTTCATCGAGGCGGTGGGCGACTTCCGCGAAGAATGAAGCGGGGCGATATCGTCACAGTCGCCATATCCGGAGATTACGGGAAACCGCGGCCGGCGGTTGTCATCCAGGCGGATTGGCTGGACGATAGCGACAGTGTGCTGTGTTGCCTGATGACCACTGTCGACCGCGACGCACCGCTTTACCGGCTGATGGTCCCGGCGACGGTCGAGACCGGATTGCAGCAGGTGTCCTGGATCATGGTCGAAAAGGTCTTCGCCGTGCGGCGCGTGAAATGCGGCGCGGTGATCGGTCATCTGCCGCCCGGATCGACCCTCGCGCTGAACGTGATGCTCGGAGCCGTGATCGGGCTCTCCGCCTGAGCGCTCTTACGGCGCCGTGATGCGATACACCCGTGCCGCTGTCCCGCTGTAGAGCGCTGTCTTCTCCGCGGCCGACGCGCTCGAGGTGATGCGCTTGAACGCGTTCCACAGTTCGGTATACCCGCCCGATTGCTTGTCCGGCGGGAAGTTGCTTTCGAACATGCAGCGGTCGGCGCCGAACGCTTCGATGCAGGTCTCGATATACGGGCGCCACGCTTCGGCGAGGTCTTCTGACGAGGGCGGAACGTCACGCTCGTGGAAGTCGAAGCCGACCGAGACCATGCCGAGGCCGCCCAGTTTCATTGTGACATTGGGACAGGCGGCGAGGTCGCGGATGTTCTGTCGCCAACTCGTGAGAATCTCTTGCCGTTTGCCGGCATACGGGCCGACGCCGAGGATGCCGCCGACATGGTTGAGAATAATGCCGGTGCCCGGGAATGCGCGGGCGAGGTCGATCGCGTCCGGCAGTTGCGGATGATACTGCCAGGATTCGAACGTCAGCCCGAGCGGCGCCAGTTGCGCGAAGCCCTCCCGGAACTTCGGGTCCAGGACCTGATGCAACGGCACGGCGCGCGAGGCGAAATCGCTGATCGCTTTGTGCTCGTCCCAGGCGACGCCGTGGCGGATGCCGCGCAGGCGTCCGCCGGCGACGGCGATCTGCGCTTCGAACAGGTCGCGCACTTTGGCGCCGACGGACAGGTCGCCGCCGCCGACGATCGCCTCGGCGACCCGGCAGGGGCCGTAGTTGCCGGACGCGCTCATGGCGGCGATGCCGTTGACGAACTCGACCTCGCCGACGGCGGCCATCTCGCGCGGCCCGGACTTGCGATACATCGCGCGGCATTCCAGGAAGACGGTGGAGACGATGTTGTGGCCGCCGCCGAGGTCGGCCAGCAGCTCAGGGAGGAAATACTTGCCGCGATGGGGCGAGTCCCAGAAATGGTGGTGCGGATCGATGATCGGCAGGTCGGGCTCCAGGGCCGGCTCGGTGTGCTTCGCCAGCCACGCGGCGAGGGCGGCGTCGTCGCGGATGACGGTGCCGCGGTATTCGGCTTTGGAATCGCTGACCTGGGCCATTGTTGTTTCCTCCATTTGACGAGACGGCGCCTTGTGTCGCCGCCGCGTGGCGTGTTGGGTCTGGCGTGGCGGGAGCCCGCGAGACATTCGAGGCAATCAGCTTAGGCGCGGATTTCAGGTTGGCAAACCACGCCTCGTCGCGGAGGCCCGCGGCTGGCATGGCGGCGCTCCGCTGAGCGATCAGGCCGCCTGGGAATGGTCCTTTGTCGCACGGCGGACTGCCCGCCGAAGCAAGTTTTCTCCCGCCACGACGGTGATCGCGGCGGTGTGCTCCCCCGGCGCCAGATGTTCCGCGTCGAGGACTGCAAGTTCCACATAGATGGCGGTGGACTGCTCGTGCAAAGACAATTGGCCCCAGGCCCGTGCGCCAGACGCGGTTTTCGCGCGTTCCGCGGCGATTTGAAAATCAGCCACCGGGTCTTCCCGGACGATGGCAAGATCAGACGGCATGTGGCGATCCCCCGGGCAAAGCCCCATGGGAAACCGACACGCTCATGCCAGTTGGGGTGTTCGCGATCTCAAGCTGAGCACCGAGTTGCCCGGCCAGCGCGCCGACGAGGGTGAGACCGAGACCGTCCTTCCGTGGCTGACCAAGGTCTCCTCCGACGCCATTGTCTGAGACAACGAGTTTCCAGCCCGCGCCGGAGCTTTCATAATGGACACACACCCGGGAATTTAGGTGACCCTTTGGGAATGCGTGCTTTAGCGCGTTGATGACCAACTCGGTTACGATCAGTCCCGTGCTCACGGCGTCGCCCGAATTGATGGCGCTGCCGTCAGCGGTGACTTCGATCGCGACCGGTTCGTCGCGATCGACCATGGACTTGGCGAGACTCTCGCACAGGTTCTTCAGATAAGGATCAACATCGATCAAGCCGCCACGTCCGGCCGTCTGAATGAGCCGCTGCACTTTGGCGACCGCGAGGAGGCGTTGGTGAGTCTGCTGTAAATGTTGCCGTGTCTCGCCGGATGCCGTCTCCGCCTTCATGAGCAGTATGCTGGCGATGATCTGCAGGCTGTTGAATACGCGATGCTGCAATTCCCGCATTAACAGGTCCTTCTCCCTCAGTAACGCTTCGGTGCGTTCACGGAACTCCTCTTTCTCACGTTCGAGCTCACGGCGGCGGGTAATGTCTTCCAACACCAATAAAAGGTTCTGGGGTTCGCCTCCATCGCTGATCATTACGCGGACGGTCAGAGCGAAGGTTCGACGGAGGTTGCCCGGGAGTGTCAACTCGATCTCGGATTCACCGATTATCGAATCTTTGGCAAGCGGACTGTCGAGTAGACCCTGTAAGGCGGCAAACCTGAACTGGCCATCGATCAGGTCATAAATCGGCCGGCCGTCGACAGACGCTGGGTCGAGACGGAAGGCTGTGTAAAATGACCGGCTGGCCGCGACCACAAACAGGTGTCGATCGAGCACGATCACGAGTTCGCGAACCGTGTCAACGATCGCCTGCGCCAGCGCGGATGGTGATCCACCGTCGTTGATCGGCTTTCCCACGATTTCGTGTTTCCTTTGATTGTCCTGGAAATGGTTCCTTTTTGAGAGATTACAATCGGTGATCAGCGGTTCTCATTTTGCCCGTCGGCCTGCCCGGTTCGTCATCCTCCGGCCTGACCGGAGGATGACGGGAAATGTGAGCGGTTGCGTCAAAATGAGAACCGGTGATCGGCGATAACACGACTGGTCAATTGTCTCGCCAATTTGGGCTTATCATGGCGGAGCCGGCTTGCCGCACCGGCTGGTCTCGGAAACGGTGAGCCGCGAAGAAACAATCACCCTGATAAAAGCCGGGGTTGTCAGTCGAAGCCATCGGACTCACGCCGTTCCAGGCTGGACATGAAACGCGGGCGTCAGGAACGGCGCGCGGGGCGCGACCGACGGCGGATCGACCACGGTCGCGCGTGCGACGACCGTGCGATTGGCGTGGCGGTCGCGCCGTGAACGGCATCACGCCAGGCGAACCGTTTTTCCCTCCTGTCCGGCCTTCAGGTCCGTCGCCGGGAGGGTTGTCCTGGCCGACCCTTCCACGCCGTGGCGGTTCCCGGCAGTATGCCGCTCATCAACGGACCCAATGCGTCACCCGACACAGCGGCGCGGCCGTGGCATTGGCGATCTGTCGTCGTCAACCGGAGGACTCCCCCATGATCGACCTCTATTTCTGGCCCACCGGCAACGGCAAGAAAATCGTCATCCTGCTGGAAGAACTCGGCCTCCCCTACACCTTCCACCCCATCAACATCGGCCGCGGCGACCAACTCACCCCGGACTTCCTGAAAATCTCCCCCAACGGCCGCATGCCCGCCATCGTCGACCACGACCCGATGGGCGGCGGCGAGCCGATGTCGATCTTCGAGTCTGGCGCCATCATGACCTACCTCGCCGAGAAAACCGGAAAATTCTGCCCCACCGACCCGCGCGGCAAATACGACGTCGCCCAATGGGTCAGTTGGCAAATGGCCAACCAGGGACCCAAACTCGGCGAGCAAGGCCATTTCCGCCGCGCCCTCGCCGCCGGAACGAACGGGGACCTGACCTACGCCCTGAACCGTTTCGACAACGAAGCGCACCGCATTTTCGGCGTCATGAATCTTGGTTTGTTCAACAAACGATATCTCGCCGCCGGCCAATACACCATCGCCGACATGATCTGCTACCCCTGGGCTTCCAGTTGGGCCACGCGCGGCATCGACATCGAAGAATTCCCCAACGTCAAACGCTGGCTCGAAGAACTCGCCGCCCGCCCCGCCGTCCAGAAAGCCATGGCCCTGGGCCCCGAGTTCCGCGAAGACCCCGCCTCGATCAGCGCCGAGGAACAAGCCCGCCGCGCCACAATCGTCGCCAATCAGCGCGCGCGACCAGTCCCGGCCGAATGGCTCGCCGCCGCGCCCGCGTAAGGCGCGCTCCCAGAAACAGCGCGCGAACGGGAACGGAGGCGGACATGCATCGGTGGCTCGCGGCGTGCCTCGCGATCGTCATGGCGTTCACCGCTTCCGCGCGCGCCGAGCCAACCCCGAAACACGGCGGCATCCTGACCTTCATGATCCCGGCTGACGCGCCGCCGAGCTTCGACGGCCATCGGGAAAACACCTTCGCCACCATCCACGCCGTGGCGCCGTTCTACAGCGTGCTCATCCGCGCCAATCCCGACAATCCGGCGGACACCACGCAATTCGTCTGCGACGTCTGCACCGAAATCCCCGCGCCCACGGATGCGGGCCGCGCCTGGACTTTCTCCATTCGGAACGACATCAAATTTACCGACGGCGTGCCGCTGACCGCTTACGACGTCGCCGCCAGTTGGAACCACATCATCGCTCCGCCGCCCGGCGTGATCAGCGCGCGCCAGGGCTATTATTCCATGATCGACAGGATCGAGACGCCCGACGCGAGAACGGTCGTCTTCAAACTTAAATTCGCCACCGCCGCGTTTCCGCCGGCGCTCGCCGATCCGTATGCGTTCCTGTACGAAAAGACCATCCTCGACCGCGACCCGCACTGGTACGAGAAGAATATCCTTGGTTCAGGCCCCTTCCGCTTTAAGGATTATCAGGCCGGTCAATCGATTTCCGGTGAGCGTAATCCCGATTACTACCGCCCAGGCCTGCCGTATCTTGATGGATTCATCGGCATCTTCGCGGATAAGCAGGCGGTCCGTGTCAGCGCCATCAAATCCGACCGCGCCGCCATCGAGTTCCGCGGCTTTCCTCCCGCCACCCGCGATGAACTGGTCGCCGCTCTGGGCGATAAAATCACCGTCCAGGAATCCGACTGGAACTGTGGCGCCCTGGTCACCCCCAACCACGCGCGCAAGCCGTTCGACGATGCTCGCGTGCGCCGCGCTTTAACGTTGGCCATCGACCGCTGGGGCAGCGCGGCGGCGATGTCCCGCATCACCGTCTCCCGGACCGTCGGCGGCATCGTGTTTCCCACCTCGCCGCTGGCCGCGACCAAGGCGGAGTTGCAACAACTCGCCGGCTACTGGCCCGACATCGAAAAATCGCGCGCCGAGGCGCGACGTTTGCTGAAAGAAGCCGGCGCCGAGGGCCTGACGTTCGAGTTGCTTAACCGTAACGTCGATCAGCCATACAAATTCAACGGCATCTGGGTGATCGACCAATGGAGCAAGATCGGCGNNCCGAATGCCAGAACATCGTCAATCCGTTGCTCGACGGCACCAAGTACCTGCCGCATTCCGTCTCCTCCTCGAACTACGGCAATTACGAGGATCCAACGGAAGTCGATATTTATGATCGCATGGTACGGGAGGCCGATCCCACAAGGCAGCGCGACCTGATGCGGCGGTTCGAGCGGCTTGTGCTCGACACCGAGGCGCATGAGGCGTTTCTGCTCTGGCGCTATCGTATCGTGCCGTATCGAAGTTATGTCAAAGGCTTCAAAATCAGCCCGA
>PLSZ01000510.1:0-188 GCA_003164305.1 Acetobacteraceae bacterium | reverse complement strand
TTCGCGATCGCCAGGTCTTTTCCGGTTGTCACAAATGGCGCGGCCCCGTGCGTCTCCCACAGTCGCGCCATTTCCGGCGTGTGCCACGCGGCGAAGTCCGGGAACAGCCGGATCGTCGCGCCGGCAAGATGGAAGTTGGCCCGATCGCCGATGTCCAGGTAGCTCTCGACCGGCAACCCCTCGGCGTG
>PLSZ01000469.1 GCA_003164305.1 Acetobacteraceae bacterium | reverse complement strand
TTAGGCTGTATGGACGGAATCGTGGGTATGTGAATTTGTATGACGCGAGCGCGATCGAGCGCGGTGGCCCGGCCGTCAGGAGAGCATGCCGATTGCCGATTTGCGTCAGGTCATCCCAACCGTTCGTGAGCCAGGTCGGGTTTCTGTAAGGCGGCGATTGAAACTGGGTTGACGCGCACCGGCGTGATCTTGCCGGCGCGCAACATCGCCGTGACCTCGGGAACCGGTAACGGTCTGGCGAAATAATACCCCTGCACGATCCGGCCGCCCCAGGTTTTCAACAACTCCAATTGCGCGGCGGTTTCCACCCCCTCCACGACCACCTCGATGTTGAGCTCACGCGCGAGTCCGAGAGCTGCCCGCACGATCGCGTCGTTTCCAGGTTCGACGCCAATGTCGGCGGTAAACGTCTGGGCTATCTTGATCCGATCCACGGGATACCGGCGCAGGTAGTCGAGCGATGAGTAGCCGCTTCCGAAGTCGTCGATCGCGATGCGGGTTCCCCCTTCGCGAAGCCGGAGCAGTACGTCGTTGTGATCGCGCGATGCCTCCATGAGGACGCTCTCGGTCAGTTCCAGCTCCAGAAGCCGCCGCGGCAAACCCGAGTCCGCCAATGCCGCCGCGATCTCCTTCTCCAACTCAAGCGGCCGCTTGAGTTGGATGATCGACAGGTTGACCGCGATCAACGGTGGCGCGATGCCGGCATCGAGCCACCGCCTGGTCTGGCGGCATGCTTCGCCCATGACCCATTGGCCCAGAGGTCCGATCAAACCGTTCCTTTCCGCCGCCGGTATGAATTTACCAGGCCCCAGGATGCCCAACGACGGATGATGCCAGCGCACCAGGGCCTCCAACCCCACGATCCGGCCGGTGTCGATATCGACCTGCGGTTGGTACGCGAGAAAAAATTGCTGCGATGCAATGCCGTCGCGAAGCTCCGCGGTCATGCCGACGCGCGCGCGAATCTCCGCATCCATACCGGGGTTGAAGAAGCGATAACTGCCCCGCCGCTCGGCCTTTGCCTGGTACAGCGCCAGATCCGCATGCGATAGCATTGTCTCGGCATCAGGCGAATCTGAGTCGTAAACGGCGATGCCCACGGTCGCGCCGGAATGGATTCGATTGGTCTGAATCGTGATCGGTTCGGCCACGGCCCTGACAATCTTTTCCGCGACACCGGCGGCGCCGGTTACCACGTCCGCCCGGATCGGGACCCGTCCATTGATGACGTCAAGAAGCCGCTCCGTGATGGCCGCCGCGTTCGCCGGCTCCTGGATCTCGTCCAGGATGATGGCGAACTCGTCGCCACCGAACCGGGCGACCGTATCGACTTCGCGAACGTTGGCCCGCAGCCGTTCGCCCACCGCCTTAAGCAAAGCATCGCCAACCGGGTGCCCGAGCGTGTCGTTAACATCTTTAAAGTGATCGAGATCGAGATACAAAACCGCGAAGCATGTGGCTCCCCGGCGTGCCCGGGCAATCGTTTGGCCAAGCCTCTCGACGAAGACGTGGCGGTTCGCGAGACCTGTCAATTGATCGTAACGTGCCATGCGGACGATCTGCGCTTCGGCCAGTTTGCGATCGGAAATGTCACGGACGGTGGCATAGATCAGCGTCTGTTCCCCGTGTGCCACGCGGGTCAGAAGCACATCGACGGGAAATTCCGTGCCGTCGATTCGCTTGTACGTCCACTCGAAGAGGTGAGCGCCATTGCGCAAGGCGGTCTCGATCATCTCATGCGCTTTTTCGGCCGACCCGCGTCCGTCAGGTTGCCGTTCGGGAGAGCGGTCCCAGGCCCGGCGAGACAGGAATTCCGCCTCGTCGTTCGCGCCGAACATCTTCAACGCACTGGGGTTCGCGGAGATGAACTTCTCGGAAGACGGCTCAAACAGCATGATGGCGTCACGCGTCGATTCGAAGAGAACACGGTATCTGGCCTCGCTTGCTCGCAGTCGCGTTTCGGCCTGACGAAAGTCGGTGACATCGATCCCTACCGCGAGCAAATAGGAATGTCCTTCGCTTGTAACTCGCCGGCCACTCCACCGAATCGGCCTTACTTCCCCGCTTATGTTGGCCACCCCGAATTCGATCTCCACCAGGCCGCGCGCGAACCCGTCGCGCAATGCCATGCCCGCCCGGTCGCGATCGCTTTCGGTCACGATCGCCAGTGCCTCGTAGTTCCTGAGTTGTTCATCGGAACGGCCGAGCATGGCCGCGAGATTTCCGTTCCAGCGGACAAAACGGCCGCCTTCGTCGATCTGGGCAAAGAGGCCGGGCAAACTGCTCGTCAATGCGATCGAGAAATCCCGCTCCTCCCTCAGCAGCCCGGCTTGTCGTTGCGAATTGTGCAATTGTTTTGCTATCAGCCAAAACAGCGCGATGAAACTCGTGGCCGTGATGAGACTGCCGACTCCCTGCCAGATTGCCCCGGTCCGCCAAACCGCCAACGCTTCGGACTCGGTCGTGACAACGTCGATGACCAGAGGGTAGTCACGGAGGGGTCGCACGGCCACGATGGAAGGACTCGCACCGAAAAAACCCGGCGATCGATAACCGCCGCCGTTCCTGGCCGTGGTGTCAAACCATGGAGACCCCGGCGGCATGGAGGTCCCAACGGAACTTTTGGGATCCGGATACCGGGCTATCACCACCCCGTCCCGACGAAGAAGAGTGATTGTCCGACTGCTGTTCGTTAGAATCGACCGATAGAAGCCATTCAGGTATTCGATGTCGATCGCCGCCACGATCACACCGAGGAACCGGCCATCGGACCCATCCAGGCGACGCGCCAGAAACAGCGTCCAACTGCCCGCCGCCCGACCTTGAGCCGGTACGCTGACAGTCCGGCTCGCGGCGGGCACACCGATATACAGGAGGTGATCGTCATGGTCCCGCAGGTGCGCGAAGTAGTCGCGATCCGCGGCAGCGAATTTCAACACGTTCCCCGCGCGTGACGTGTTGAGCAGACGACCGTCGGCGCCGAATAGCGCGATCGCGTTATCTCCGGGTATATTCTGTACCTTCCGGGCCAGTTCGTCGTGGACGGCCGAAGACGCCAATCGATCCAGGAAGGATGCCCCGGTGCTGACCTCGGTTTGCCGTAGATCCGATTGCACCTCCTGAAGAACGAGGTCCGCGACGGCGATGTAGCGCGATGTGTATTCGGCCAACACGACGCTGAGGTTCGCCGCGTCCGTTTCGCTCGCGTCAATCGTGACATTGTGCTCCCGCCAGATGGTATAGCCATCCTGAGAGGTCACGATGACGATCAGCGCGATGCAAACAAGCCAAACGCGCCAGATGGATCGGTGGCCGGACGAGACCGGCGAACGGATTCCGGGCGGCGGGAGCGTGGCGCTCCGGGTCCATCGCTGGCGCATCCGGTCCACGAGATGACGCGAAAAAGCGGCAACCTGGGATCGCATGGTAGCTCCTCATGGGAGACGATTTCGTCAAGAGAGCGTTTTGTTTGGCCCGCCAAGGCCAATCCTCTCTTCGCATCGTCGGCCGCGCCACGACGCTGGTTAAGTCTCCGTTGGCCGGAAGTAAACGCCAACGACGAGGAGTTCGCATTGACGCACGGCAATGCCGCGGCGGATAAGTAGTATTCACAAGTAAATCACGAACAATTCGCGGGCCCGGCTTCCGGTGTTCCGGTCCGGGTTCGTCGCCTTCGGGCTTCGTCGCCACTCGCACCCTGCCTGGAACCTTCCTGATGGCCGATAAAGCCGGAAGCGGGTCTCGCCCATTCGCCCGACGTTGGCTGAGGGCGGAAGCGCGGCTTTGGATCGATCAAGACCGAAAGGCGGAACGTCTTCGCCTTTGACGATCAGTGGATGGTCCCGTTCACCGGTCGCGCGACCCGCCGCCATGGCACCGGACGGTTACTCACGACGGAACAGCGGTCCCAGCCGGACAATTCCAGCCGCCTCACTCGCCGTATGCCTGAGTAATTTCCGATACTGTCGGGCTGAGTCGAGGTTCGGTATACCGGGTCATGGGCCGAAAGGTGCGTGAATCGTTCCGGCGGGAGCTGACTGGTCGCCTCATGCGAGGTGGGTCTCCTGATGTTTCGGGGTGCTTTCAATGTTTAAGATAATAATCGCTGAAGATGACCTCTCTGTAGTGGAGTTGCTCGACCAGGTACTTATCGAAAATGGGTATAAAGTATGCGGCGTCGCTCGCACGGTCGACTATGCGGTCGATCTGATCGAGCGCCATAAGCCCGATTTCGCGATCCTGGATCTGGTCTTGTCCGACGGATGCTTTGGCACTGAAATCCCTGCCCGGCTACACTCCCGGGACCGCCCAGGCATTGTGTACGCGACCGGCTACCCTAAGCCGGCTGAACCGGAACCAA
>PLSZ01000092.1 GCA_003164305.1 Acetobacteraceae bacterium | reverse complement strand
TCCTGCTCCGGCATGTTCACCGCCAACTCGATGAACTGCCTGGTGGAGGCCCTGGGCCTGGGCCTGCCCGGCAACGGCACCGTGGTGGCGACGCATGCCGATCGCAAGCAATTGTTCCTGGAAGCGGGCCGCAAGATCGTGGAGATCACGCGCCGCCACTACGAACTCGACGATGGATCCGTGTTGCCGCGCGCGGTCGCCGGTTTCGCCGCGTTCGAGAACGCCATGACGTTGGACATCGCGATGGGAGGATCGACCAACACGGTGCTGCATTTGCTCGCCGCCGCGCATGAGGGCGAGGTGCCGTTCACCATGCTGGACATCGACCGCCTGTCGCGCCGGGTGCCGGTGCTATGCAAGGTCGCGCCCTCGGTCGCCGATGTGCATGTCGAGGACGTGCATCGCGCCGGTGGCATCATGGCCATTCTGGGCGAGCTCGATCGCGCCGGCCTGATCGATACATCGGTGCCGACCGTTCATGCCGAAACTCTGGGCGAGGCGCTGCAACGCTGGGACGTGCAACGGACCGCCGACGACGCGGTGCGTGTCTTCTACCGCGCCGGGCCGGGCGGCGTGCCGACCACCGAGGCGTTCAGCCAGAACAAGCGCTGGTCCGCGCTGGACACCGACCGGGAAACGGGCGTGATCCGCGACAAAGCGCACGCTTTCTCGGCCGATGGCGGGCTGGCGGTGTTGTACGGCAACCTCGCCGAGGACGGCTGTATCGTGAAAACCGCCGGCGTGGACGCCAGCATTCTGCGTTTCTCGGGTCCGGCGCGGGTGTTCGAAAGCCAGGACGCGGCGGTGTCCGGCATTCTGGGCGGCGGCGTGAAGGCCGGCGACATCGTGCTGGTGCGCTATGAAGGTCCGCGCGGCGGACCGGGCATGCAGGAGATGCTGTATCCGACAAGCTACTTGAAGTCCAAAGGCCTCGGCAAGTTGTGCGCGCTGGTGACCGACGGGCGGTTCTCCGGCGGTTCGTCGGGGTTGTCGATCGGCCATGTTTCCCCGGAAGCGGCGGAAGGCGGCCTGATCGNNACCAGCGCGGCGCGCGGCGCGGTGCGCGACGTCCAGTCGTTGCGTCGGCGGTAGGAACCAACAAGCGCCGCACCACGGTCAAACCCCGCGGCGGCCGATCTTGACCGTATCTTAACGGTTGCAGAGGCCTATGTACCCGGCCGTTATAGCAACCGGCCAAAGAAATGACGTACCGGCCACCCATCCCGTCATGCCAGGGCCTTGACCCTGGCATCTCGCGATGCAGGCCGAGTGCTCTCAGATCGGGCACGGTTTCTGTGCAGGCGGATCCTCGGGTCAAGCCCGAGGATGACGTTACAGTGTCGTCTCGACCAAGGGTCTACGTCAACGTGGGTCGGCATGAATTCATGACGGAGAGCAGCATACAAACCGGGCGAAAATCGAATGACTCACCTATCCGTGGCATGAGGGATGTGCCCCACGACGATGCCGCGGGCGCGCTGCCGGCGATCCGATCCGCCTCCGCGCTGATCGAGACAACCTTCCTGAAGGCCGGCAAGGCGCTGGAAGCGTCCGTCGAAATCCTCGCGAAAATGACGGCGGGATCCGAAGCGGTGCTGGAAGGCCTTGGCGGCGAGAACCTCAATGAGGCTCTGACGGCGCTATCTCGAACCGCCGAGCGGATCAACGACCTCGCGCGGGATCAGGGCAAGGAAAGCGCCCGGTTCCACGACATGCACGGAATGACCGAGGCGATCGCGCGGCGCGTCGCGCGGATGAAAACCTCCCTTGAATACGTCGACGCACTGGCGATGAACGCCAGAATCGCGGCCGCCGGGCTCGACGCGACACGCGTCGATTTCTCGTCGTTCGCGGACGAAATCACGCGAACCGTGAGCGTCGCGAAACGGACCCTCGATCGTTTCACGGCCGAGTTGCTGGCCGCCGGACGACTCGCGCTGGAGGCGCAAGCGGGTCAGTCGCGGTTCGAAGCCTTTCAGCAAGAGGCCGCCACTTCGATCACGCGACGCCTTTCGACGACGGTGCGATCGATCGCATCGCAACACGAACGCGCCGCGCGGTCGCATCAGGAGGTGCAGTCCGGCAGCGCGCGCGTGCGTCAACGCATCGCCGACGCGATCGTGGCATTGCAGATCGGCGATATCACCCGACAGCGCCTCGAACACGCCGAATTCGCCCTGGGGCTGACCGAAGGGGCCTCGACCGCGGGTCTCAACCGCGACGAACAACGGATCTTCGCCGCCGCGTCCCAGACTCTGCAATCGGCGCAGCTCGCCGACGCCGCGCGCGACTTCGACCGCGACGTGGGCCGCGTCGCCGGCTCGCTCAACACCCTGGCTTCCGAGGCCGAGGCGCTGCGGAGTTTGGGCAACGCGGCGCGCGGTTCGGCGGAACATGATGGCGGCAACTTCATGGTCGAACTGGAGAGCGAGGTCGGCGAGGCGCTGGCGCTGCTGGAGGGGTTCGAGACAGCGCGGGCCGCGGTGGCCGGTGTCGCGGCCAGCGTGTCCGAAACGACGGCCAGCCTGTGCCGGCATTTGCGGAATGTGCAGTCCCTGGAGGACGACATCCGCATCATGGGTCTCAACACCACCTTCAAATGCGCGCGGGTCGGTCGTGACGGCCTGGCGCTGAGTTTGATCGCCCAGGAATTGCGAACCTACGCGACGGAATTTTCGAAAGCAGCCGGTGGCCTGATGGAGGAAGTCGAAACCATCGCCGGCATCAGCGGTGCGTTGGGAGTGGGCACCGGAACAGACCGGTCGCCGCTGACCGCCGAGAGCACGGAACCGGTGCGGCGCTCGCACGCCACGCTGCGGCGGATGCGGGAAATCCTGGATGTCGCGGTGACCGATCTGGACCGCGACAGCGAACGGGTCGTGCGCTTGCTGGTGGAAACGGTCGCCGATCTGGAAGAACACGACAAAATCGGCGGCGTGCTGCGCGACGGGGCGGAGACGCTGAGCGGGCTGTCGCCTCTGGGACAGGCCAGTCTGACCGATCTGCCGCCCGGTGTGGCGAAGATGCTGGAGACGATGGCGGCGGGCTATACGATGGCGAATGAGCGGGCGGTGCATGATCGCTGCCTCGGCCGGACGCCGGTCGAGACAGCGGAACCCGTGACGCTCGCCGCCGGGTTGGAAGATTTCCTGTTTTAGCGTGGGGTTTACGTAACGAAACCCTCGCGTGTCGTGGGATCGGCCGGAAAGCCGCCGCGGATGCCGGCGGGAATATAGCGGACGAACGCGTCGCCGGTCCGGGTATGAAACCGGATCTGCTGCCCCAGAATACCGCCGGTGCGCTGCGCGACGATCCGGATACGATCGCGGCTCAGTCTCTCCAGCGCGAGGCGCACGTTGTTCGACCCGACTGTTTCCCCCCCGGCGAACGGCAGGACCGCGGCACCCCCGAAGACCTTGGCCTCCAAATCGGACATCCGGCAGCCGAGGCGCAGCAGCGCCGCTTCCAGTTCGTCGATCGCCACGTCGCCATAACGCGTGCTTTTCTCACCGTGCCGGTCATTTGGCAGCACGAAATGGTTCATTCCGCCGGCGCCGCGCACCTTGTCCCAGAGGCAGACGGCCACGCAGGAACCAAGCACGGTCGTCAAAATCGCCGGATTGGCGCTGCAACGCACGTCGCCTTGCATCAGCGAAACCTGGCCCGGCGTGGCATTCGTCACCGGCGGGATCTCCACCAGAGCCAGCGGCGCCCAGGGTGTGGCCCATGGCAAGGGCTTGAGGACTGGTACGGGGCGGGAGGAACTCATCGTTTGCCGGCCCGCATGATCTCGCCGGCGAGCGTTTCCAGCGGCAGGATCTTATTGGCGGCCCCGCGCGCGATCGCCTCCTTCGGCATCCCGAACACCACCGACGTCGCCTCATCCTGGGCGATCGTCGCGGCACCCACGTCTTTCATTTCGCTCAGGCCGCGCGCGCCGTCGTCGCCCATGCCGGTCATGATGATGCCGAGAGCGTTGACGCCCGCGAACCGCGCGGCCGAACGGAACAGCACATCCACCGATGGCCGGTGCCGGGATACCAACTGGCCGTCCCGGATCGCGACGTAATATCGCGAGCCGCTGCGTTGCAACAGCATGTGGCGGTTGCCGGGCGCGATCAGCACGCGGCCCCGCAACATCGTATCGCCGTCGGCGGCTTCCTTCACCTCCATCGCGCACAGGCTGTCGAGGCGACGCGCGAACGCCTCCGTGAATTTCTCCGGCATATGCTGGACGATGGCGATGGCGGGACAATCCGCGGGCAAAGCCTCCAGCACCACACGCAAGGATTCCGTGCCGCCGGTGGAAGCGCCGACGACGACGATCGTTTCGGTCGTGCGGGCCATCGCCTGACCCGCGACCGGCGCCGCGATCATGACGTCGGCGGTCAACTTAGGCTGCGGTACCATCGCGCCGGTGGGCGGGCGCGAGGCAGGCGCCGCACCGCGCCGCAGCCGTGCCCGCCCGGCGGCTTTGACGGAATCACAGATACGGATGCTGGCTTCTCGGAGGAATTCCGGCACATCCAGCCGCGGTTTCAGGATGACATCGACCGCGCCCGCTTCCAGCGCCTGCATCAGCGTCGCCGAGCCGTCCTCGGTCAGCGAGGAACACATCACCACCGGCAACGGATGTTGTGCCATCAACTTACGCAGGAAGGTGATGCCGTCCATGCGCGGCATTTCGACGTCGAGCGTGATGACGTCGGGCACCTCCTCCTGGATGCGGCGGGCGGCGACGAAGGGATCGGACGCGGTGCCGATGACCTCGATGTCGGGGTCGGCGGACAGGATCGCGGTCATCGTCTGGCGGACCGAGGCGGAATCATCGACGATCAGGACACGAACTTTGCGGGCCATGCGACGCTACCGCTTGCGGAACACGGTGGGGCCCACCGGTTCCAGGGGCAAACGCATCCCGGTCAGCGTTTCCGAGTGGCCCAGAAACAGGAAGCCGCCGACGCGCAAATGATCGGTCAAATGCCGCAGCACGCCCTGTTGCGTTTCCTTATCGAAATAGATCAGGATGTTGCGGCAGAAGATCACGTCCATTTCGCGATCGACCTGATACGGCACCTCCATCAGGTTGAGGCGGGCGAATCGCACGGCGGCGCGCAACTCGGGCACGATGCGGACCTGCTGGCGGGCGCGATCCCGGGAACGCATGACATAGCGGCGGCGCAATTCGGGCGGCACCGGTTTGACCATCGCCTCGGGATAGATGCCGGACATCGCCGTATCCAGCACCTCGGTGCTGAGATCGGTCGCGGTGATGCCATAACGCGGTCCCGTCGGCTGTTGCGCCAGATCGGCGAGCACCATCGCGATTGTGTAGGGTTCGGCACCGATCGAGCATGCGGCGCTCCAGACCTTCAACGCCGTACCGCGGCCGCTGGCCTGCAACATCGGCACGGCCTGGTCGGCGAGGAAGCGGAAATGGTCCGGCTCGCGAAAGAACTCCGTTTTGTTCGTGGTCATGACGTCGATCAGTTGCACGGCCTCGGAGGCGAGACCGTCCTTGTCGAACAGATAGTCGCAATATTGCTTCAGGGTCGGCATCCCGGTGGCACGCAGGCGCTTGCGCAGCCGGCCCTCGATCATGGTGATCTTGGTCGAGGGCATCTTGATGCCGCTGTAGCTCTCGATGAAGGACGCCAACCGTTGGAAATTACGCGGGCTGAGGCGATCCTGCTCGTCGGAGGGCGTGGCCGTGAACCCCGGCGCGCGGGTCATGCGCTCACATCCGCTCGAATTCGGCATCATGCTGATCCGCGCCGCCGTTGCTGAGATTGAGCACATGGCCGCGCTTAACCTTGCCGTTGGCGTTACGCGCGAGGTTCGAATACGCGGGAGCCTGTTTCGCCGGCCGGGCGGGGATCGGTGGCGCGGCGGGGCGCCGGGTAACGACCGGCCGGCCCCCCACCGCCGGGGGGTTCGTTTCCAGCCGGAAATACGCGATGCTGGACTGCAACTGCTCGGCCTGACCCGCGAGTTCCTCCGACGTGGCCGACATCTGTTCGGAGGCGCTGGCGTTCTGTTGCGTCACCTTATCGAGCTGCTGAATCGCCTGATTGATCTGGTCGGCACCGATGTCCTGCTCACGGCACGCGGCGCTGATCTCGGTCACCAGTTCGGCGGTTTTCCTGATGTCCGGCACCAGCCGGCCAAGCATCTCGCCCGCCTCGCGCGCCGCCTTCACGGTTTGCGTGGACACCGCGCCGATCTCGGTCGCCGCGGTCTGGCTGCGCTCCGCCAGCTTGCGCACCTCCGAGGCGACGACAGCGAAACCTTTGCCATGTTCTCCCGCGCGAGCCGCCTCCACCGCCGCGTTCAACGCCAGCAGGTCGGTCTGGCGCGCGATCTCCTGCACGATGACGATCTTCTCGGCGATCGTTTGCATCGCCACGACGGCGCGATCGACCGCCTCCCCGCTCTTTTGCGCGTCCTGCGCAGACTGCCGGGCGATCTTCTCGGTCTGCGACGCATTGTCGGCGTTCTGCTTGATGTTGGAGGCCATCTGTTCCATCGACGCGGAGGCTTCCTCGGCGGCCGAGGCCTGCTCGGTGGCGCCCTGCGACAGCGATTCAGCGGTCGATGACAATTGCTCGCTGCCCGAGGAAACGTTGTCGGCCGCACCCGACGCTTCGGTCACGACGGTGCGCAGTTTGCTCAGCATGCGCTCCAGGGCGGTGCCGAGCATGTCGCGGGCGGAGAGCGGTTTGGCCTCGATCGTGAGGTCGCCGTCGGCGATCGAATCCGCGACTTTCGCGGTCCCGCGCAGGTTGGTGGTCATCCGCTCCAGTGCGATGCCGAGTGTATCCTTGCTGGAAAGCCGGCGGGCATCGGTCGTGAAGTCGCCGGCGGCGATCGCGTCGGCGACAACCGCGGTGGCGCGCAGGTTCGTCGTCATACGCTCCAACGAAATGCCCAGCATGTCCTTATCCGACAGGCGTTTCGCCGCCGCCGTCAGGTCGCCATCCGCGATCGCGTCGGCGACCGCCGCCGTCGCGCGCAAATTGGCCGTCATGCGCTCCAGCGCGATCCCCAGCGTATCCTTGTCGGAGCGGCGCCTGACATCCGAGGTCAGGTCGCCATCGGCGATCGCATCGGCGACTTTCGCGGTGGCGCGCAGATTGGCCGTCATCAGTTCCAGCGAAATGCCGAGGGTGTCCTTGTCGGAGAGACGTTTCACATCGTGGGTGAGATCGCCGGTGGCGATCGCGTCCGCGATGGCCGCCGTGGCGCGCAGATTGACCGTCATCCGATTGAGGGCATCGATCATGTCCTTGATCTCATCGTTGCCACTCACCGTGGCGGACTGATCGAGATCGCCGATGGCGACCGCTTGCGCGAGGTCGGTGACGCGCGCCATGCCGCGAGAAATGCTCAACGCGATCCATGTCGCCGCCGAAGCCGCGATGACCAGCGACACCAGCAACGCGGTGACCAGCAGCATACGGGCGCTCTGGTAATTCCGCGTCGCGTCCGCTTCGGATTCCGTCATGACCTGATTGTCGATGGTGGCGATTTCGGTCAGTTGCGCCTTGCCGTTGTCGACATCTGTTTTCAGCGCGCCGTACGACAGGTCGGTGGCCTGCGCCTTGTCGCGCGTCACGAGATCCCGGAATTTATCCTGCAGCGGGACGTATTTTTCCCAATTACCCCTGAAAACGGCGAGCCGCTGTTTGCCCGCCGCGGAGGTGATCGCGTCGAGTTGTTCCATATGGGAACCCAACGTCTTACGCCCGTCCACGATCTCATCGTCGTAGTGCTTCGCCAGTTCCGCCGTGGGCGCGGCGAGAATGCTTCGTTCCGCGCGCGATATCGCGATCAGGTCGGTGAACACCGTATTAACCAGTTGCACCCGCTGGACCGGCCCTCGGAGCAGTTCATCGATCGTGGCGTTGAGCGACCCCAGGCTGCTGATGCCGATCACCGCGGCGATGGCCGACACCACGATGACGGCCGCGAACGCCAACGCCAGCTTCAGTTTCACCGTGACGCGCATCGTGAGGACCTCCGGAGATGGTTCGAATGATCAGGCGGCGACGCGATCGACGCCCTCGGCGGCGCCGAGGAACGCCTGCTCATCGGACGCGAACAGACGGCCGAGATCGAAAACGACAACGAAATGCTCGCCGCGGCGGCCGACGCCGCGGATGTAATCGGAGCGCCATTTGGTGCCGATGTCCGGCGCCGGTTCCAGCCTGCCGTCGTCCAGCGAGGCGACCTCGTAGACCCGGTCAGCGATCAGCCCGAGCACCAGATCCCGCCCGGCCAGCGGCACTTCCAGCACCATGATCCGGGTCGCCTCGGTGACCGCCGCGCAACCAAGACCGAGCTTCACGCGCAGGTCGATCACCGGCACGCCGCGGCCGCGCACATCGAGCAATCCGGCGAGATACGCGGGCGCGTCCGGCACGCGAAACAGTTCCCGCATGTCGAGGATTTCAAGCACGGTTTCGACCGGTACCGCGAACACCTCACGGTCGATCCCGAGCATGACGAACTGTGTATCGACGCGCGCCAGATCCTGATCCATCGGTTACATCCTCTCGAACTCGGCGTCGCGCTGATCGGCGCCGCCGGCGGTCATGTTGATCGCGAAGCCGCCGGATTTGGCTTTGTCGTGACCGTTGCGGGCGGGCGGGAGCCGGGTCGGCGCGGCTTTCGCGGCACGGGTGACCACCAAGGGCGGCGAGGCACGGCGCTGCGCGACGGCCGCCGTCCGCGCCGGAGCGGCGGCGCGCGCGGCTGCCTCCATGCGGAAGAAGGCGATGCTGGACTGCAACTGCTCGGCGTGCGCCGACAGTTCCTCCGACGTCGCCGACATCTCTTCCGAGGCGCTGGCGTTCTGCTGCGTCACTTTGTCCAGCTGTTGAATGGCCTGGTTGATCTGATCGGCGCCGATGTCCTGCTCGCGGCAGGCGGCGCTGATTTCGGTAACCAGTTCGGCGGTTTTCTTGATCGCCGGCACCAGCCGTCCCAACATATCGCCGGCCTCCTGCGCCGCTTTGACGGTGCTTCCGGACAACTGGCTGATCTCCCCGGCCGCGGCCTGACTGCGCTCGGCCAGTTTGCGCACTTCCGAGGCCACGACGGCGAACCCACGTCCGTGTTCGCCCGCGCGGGCCGCCTCCACCGCCGCGTTCAGCGCCAGCAGATCGGTCTGCCGCGCGATCTCCTGCACGATGGTGATCTTCTCGGCGATCGTCCGCATCGCCTCGACCGCCTTGTTCACCGCCTCGCCCGAAGATTGCGCGTCCCGCGCCGACTGGCCCGCGATCTTTTCGGTCTGGCTGGCGTTCTCGGCGTTCTGCTTGATATTGGCGGCCATTTCCTCGATCGAGGCGGAGGCTTCCTCGGTCGATGACGCCTGTTCCGTCGCCCCTTCCGCCATCGACTGGGCCGACGCGCTGGACTGCTCGCTGCCGGAAGCGACCTGATCCGCCGCACCTTGCACATCGACCGCGAAGCGGGTCAGGTTGTCCACCAGGGTATTGATACTTTGCATTAACGAGTCGTACTCGCCGCTGTAGGTCTGGGTGATCTTGCCGGTCAGGTCGCCCTTGGAAATCCGCTCGATATGGTCGCTGGCGACGGTCAGCGGAGCGACCACCGCTTCCAGCGTATTGTTCAGCCCTTCGACGATGCGGCGATATTCGCCACTGTGGTGGGACGCATCCGCGCGCACCGCGAGCCGGCCCTCGACCGCGGCTTTCACAAGCGTGTCGGCGTCGGTCACGACGTTGCCGATGTTGGCCTTCAGCAGCATCAGCCACTCATGGATCTGATCGTCGTCCGAGGCCTTGTCCATCTTCGCGGTCATGTCGCCGGACGCGATCGCGGTGACGTAGGCGATCAGGCCTTTCAGCCAGGACTGCACGCCGTTCACCGCCTCCTTCATGCGCTGATGGTCGCCCTTGCACTCGATCTCGACGCGTTCCTTCAGGTTGCCACCGCTGATCTGGCGCAGGATCCGGTTGCCCTCGGCGATCGGCAGTAGAATGGCGTCGAGCATTTCGTTGACGCCCTTGATGACGTCCGCGTAAGCGCCCTGGAACGCCGTCGCCTCGCCACGCTTGTCGAGCTGTCCCTGGCGGCTGAACTCTGTCAGCTTACCGAACTCGGACTGGAACTTTTGCAACACGATGGCGATGCCGTTGACGTTTTGCTTCATCTTTTCGTGGTCGCCGCGATAGGTTTGCGCGATCAGTTCGTCGACCTTGCCGTGCGCGACCTGATCGAGGATGCGATTGCCCTCGCCGATCGGCAGCAAAATCGCGTCGAGCATTTCGTTGACGCCCTTGATCACCTCACCATACGCACCCTGGAACGATGCCGCGTCACCGCGCTTTTCCAACTGCCCCTGGCGGCTGAACTCGATCAGCTTGCCCACCTCGGCGATGAATTTCTGTAGCACCAGCGCGATGCCGTTGACGTTCTGCTTCATCTTTTCGTGGTCGCCGCGATAGGTTTGCGCGATCAGCTCATCGACCTTGCCGTGCGCGATCTGATCGAGGATGCGATTGCCCTCGCCGATCGGCAGCAAAATCGCGTCGAGCATTTCGTTGACGCCCTTGATGACCTCGGCATACGCGCCCTGGAACGACGACGCGTCCCCGCGCTTCTCCAATTGCCCCTGATGGCTGAACTCGGTCAGCCGGCCGAGCTCATCCTTGAACGTTCGCAGCACGACGGCGATGCCGTTGACGTTCTGCTTCATCTTCTCGTGATCGCCCTTGTAGGTTTGCGCGATCAGTTCATCGACCTTGCCGTGCGCGATCTGATCGAGGATGCGGTTGCCCTCGCCGATCGGCAGCAGAATGGCGTCGAGCATTTCGTTGACGCTTTTGATCACCTCACCATACGCGCCCTGAAACGACGCCGCGTCGCCACGCTTTTCCAGTTGTCCCTGACGGCTGTATTCGGTGAGTTTCGCAAGCTCGGTCTGGAACTTCTGCAGCACGAGCGCGATGCCGTTGACGTTCTGTTTCATCCGCTCATGGTCGCCCTGATACGTACGGCCGATCAGCTCATCCACCTTGCCATGAGCGATCTGGTCCAGAATGCGGTTGCCCTCGCCGATTGGCAGCAAGGCGGCATCCAGCAATTCGTTGACCGCCGCGAGCAACACCTTGCCATCGCCGGTCACGGACGTGAGATCGGACCGCGCGGTCAGCGCGCCGCCGCCGATCGCCTGGGTGAGCCGCTGGATCTCCAGCAACTCCGCGCGGGTTTCGCCAGTTTTGCGTGAACTCAGGAATGACATGGAGGTCTCCGGTTGATCTTTAAGAGGTGAACGGTGGCGGCTTCGCGAGCGTTGCCTTTTTGTTCCATATGTGTGACAGGTTTGCCGTGATCCTGACGCATCCCATGACCCCCACGGCGGTCAGGCCGCCTGCCGCGTGCCATCGCGCTCCGCCTCGTCGTGCGCGTCGGCGGAGAACACCCGCGCGATATCCAGTACGATCATGAAATCGTCGCCGCGCTTGCCGATGCAACGGATGAATTCGGGCCGCCATCGCATGCCCACTTTTGGCGCTTCCTGCAGCGCGGCGGCCGCGACTTCCACCACCTCATGCACCTTGTCGGCGCGGATGCCGGCGATCACCGGCTCCCCATCGACTTCCAGTTCCAGCACGACGATGCGGGTATCGACGGTCGGCGGCTTCTGCTCCATACCGAAACGAACGCGTAAATCCGCCAGCGGAACGACCTTACCGCGCACGTTGATCAGACCATTGACGAACGCCGGCGCGCGCGGCACGTCGGTGATCGCGACCAGATCCAGGATTTCGCGCACATGTTTCGCCTCGATCGCGAACATCTCGCCCTCCAGATCGAGTGTCAGAACCTCAAGCCCCTCGTCACCGTTCCATTTGGACATCGCGGGATTCCTCAACTGGCGGCTTTAAGACGTTCTTCGTGGCGCTGGCCCTGTTCGACCAGATGCGCGATGTCCAGGATCAGCGCGACGGTGCCATCGCCGAGGATCGTCGCCCCAGAGAATATCTCGACATCCGCGTGCAGCTTCGACAGCGACTTGATCACCGTCTGGTGGTCGCCGATGACCTGATCGACCACCAGGCCAACGCGAAGTTCGCCCGCGGAAACGATCACCACTTTCTGGTAATGATCCGCCGGCTCCTTCGCGTTGAACAATTCGCGCAGGCGCAGGAATGGGACCAGGTCGCCGCGGAGGTTGAGGAAACTGCGGCCGCGCGACCGGGCGTCCTCCTCGGTGCTGAGCTCGACGCATTCTTCAACGGCGGACAAAGGGATGACATAGCGGCCGCGGCCGACACGTACCAGCAGCCCGTCGATGATGGCCAATGTCAGCGGCAGACGCAGCGTCATTTCAGAGCCGGAGCCCACCGGGCTGGCGATATCGATGGTGCCGCGTAGCCCATCGACGGTACGTTTCACGACATCCAGTCCGACACCGCGGCCGGACAGGCTGGTCACCTTTTTCGCCGTCGAGAAACCGGGCAGCAGGATGACCTGAAACAACTCGTTGTCGGTCGGACGGCCGCCTGGCGCCACAAGGCCGTTTTCCTCGGCGCGGGCGCGAATGCGGGCACGATCCAGGCCCCGGCCGTCATCGGCGATCGAGACCCGAACTTCGGCGCCGACATGGCGGGCGGACAAGGTGATGCGGCCGGTCGGACGCTTGCCGGCGGCGGCGCGTTCCTCGGGATCTTCCAGCCCGTGATCGATCGCATTGCGGATCAAATGGATCAACGGATCGTTGAGCCGCTCGATCACGGTCTTATCGAGTTCGGTTTCCTCACCGATCGTGACGAGCTCGATCTTTTTGCCCAGTTCGCGGGCGAGATCGTGGATGAGGCGGCGAAAGCGGCCGAAGAGTTGGCCGATCGGCAGCATCCGCACGCCCATCGTCGTGTCGCGCAATTCCAGCGACAGGCGCTCGATTTCTTCAGCGACGCCCTTGACCGCGACGTCGTCGCTCGCCGCGGCGATTTGTTTCAGCCGCAACTGGGCGATCACCAGCTCGCCCACGCGATCCATGAGCTCGTCGAGCCGTTCGGCCGGCACGCGAATGGTGCTGGCGCTGCTGGTCGCCCGCGCCGTGGCTGGCGCCGCCGCCAGCGCCGTTGATTGTTGACCCACCGGAACGGGCCCGGTGCGCCGATCGTCACGTGGCAGCACCACGACCTCGGCACTCGGAACGATGTCGGCGTCGATCAGATCCGGTTCCGAGACGATCCGCTCGATTTCAAGTTCCGTGTCGTCGAGAACGAACAGGAACACCTGCTCGATCGCGGCGCGCGGCTGCTCGGTGCGCAACGTCACGACCCAGCGGAGATAACACAGGCTGGGATCGATATCCTCGAGCGCCGGCACTCCTTCGATCTGGGCTTGCACCGTGGCGGGCCCCAGCGTGCGGAGTTCGTCCAGCAGCAGCAAAGGATTGGTGCCGGTGGCCATCGCGTCGGCGGGCAGCCGGAAGCGGATCCGCCAGGCGTCCGGAACCGTTTGCTCAACGTCATCGGACCCGGAGCCGGTCGCCGCCGCCATGACCTGGCTGAGATCGGCGAGAATGGCATCGCATAACGTGGCGCTGGCGTTTTCCGGCTGTTCGATCAGCAAGCGCATCTGATCCTTGGCGGCGAGCGCCACCGCGACCAGTTCGCGCGACGGGGTCACGCGGCCTTTGCGCACGAGGTCGAACGCGGTCTCGACATGATGGGTGAAGGCGGCCACCGCGTCGAAGCCGAACATCGCGCCGGAGCCCTTGATCGTATGCAACGCGCGGAACGCGGTATCGATCAGTTCGCTGTCGTTCGGCGTATGCTCCAGATCGAGCAGCGACTGCTCCAACTGTTCCAGCAGTTCCTGCGCTTCCTGGAGAAACACCTGCGCCGGATCGATCGTGCTCATCAGCCGAGGACCTTTTTGACAATGGCGACCAGCTGATCCTGCTGAAACGGCTTGGTGATCCATCCGGTGGCGCCGGCGGCTTTCGCTTGTTTTTTCATTTCGGCGTCGGATTCCGTGGTGAGGAACAGGATCGGCACACCCCGGTAGGCCGTGAGTTTCCGCAGCGCGCGGATGAGGCCCAACCCATTCATCACCGGCATGTTCAGATCGGTGACGACCATATCGACGGGCGTCGCCTCGGCTTTGCGCAGGCCGTCGGCGCCGTCGCCGGCCTCGAGCACATCATAACCGGCGCCGGACAGCGTCAGCTTCACCATCTGCCTCACACTGGGCGAGTCATCGACGGTCAGAATCCGTTTCTTCATCCTGGCGCCTGCTGAAACCAGAAGGTCGCCGTGCCGTCCGCCGCGAATTCCTGGAGCGGCTGAAAGCCGCCGCGGGTCAGGGTGTCCAGCAACGCGCCGTCGGCGGCGTTCGCCAAACATACCGTCCGGTCGAGCCGCTGAGCGGTGACCCGGGCGGCGATCAGCAGTTGGACGAAGGTCAGATCGACCTCGCCGGCCTCGGCGCAATCGATGGTAATCCCGGCGGACGAGGCGGCGCCGGGGGATGGCCGCTCGATCGCCTCCAGCAATGTCGCGCGGATGGCATCGACAGTTCGCATGGTCAGGGCGCCGTCAAGAACAAGGCGCACGCCAGTATCGGTGTCCTGTGTCATCAGCACGACCCGTGTTGGCCAGGAACACGATCGAGAGACGGTTGGCGCGTGACAGGAGCCGGAGACCGGGTTTGACCCTGGAGAGAGTCCGGATCGCGTTATTGCGCCTGCCCGCGGTTCGAACGCTCGATTCCGGGTGGACAATCGTTGGTGGCCGAAAGTGACAGCGAAATCTGAATAAATCGCTAACGGGCGGAATAATTATGCCGGCGGCGGCCCGCTCGGTCAGTCCGCCAGCCTGATCTCCCCGATGCGGCCGATGTCGTGCTGCGAGAAGAACAGCCGTCCGTCCGGCATGGCCAGCATCGCGCGCGGTCCGGACCCCGGTGTCGGGATGGCGTATTCGGCCAGCATTTCCCCGCTCAGCGACATGCGGCCGATGCGGTTGATCAGGTTCTGGGTGAACCAGATCTCGCCACGGGCGACGACAATGCCGCGCGGGCTGGCGTTCGGAGTCGGCAGTGGAAACTCATGCATTTCACCGGATGGGGAGACGCGGCCGATGGCGTTGCCCTCCGCGAGGACGAACCAGATGTTGCCGTCCGGGCCGGGAACGATGGCGCGCGGACCACTGTTGGGACGCGGCGTCGGGAACTCGGCGACCCGTCCGTCCATGTCGATGCGGGCGACCCGGCTGGCGATGGAATCGCTGACCCAGATGTGAGTGGCGGTCGCGGTGGGCGCGAGCGGGCGGGCTCCTGGCGCGAAGCCGGTGAATTCGGTCACCTGGCCGGACGGCGTCACCCGCGCGACACCGCCGATCGCATGCTGCGCCAGCCAGATGTTGCCGTCGGGCCCGAGCACGATGCCGTTCGGGCCGGAATTAGGCGTGGGCAGGTCGAACGCGGAGATCGCGCCATCCATGGTCATGCGTCCGACCTTGTGCGCGGCGGATTGGGTGAACCACATGGCGCCGTCCGCCCCGGCCGCGATGCCGATCGGGACCGCCGCCGGATCGGGAAGTGGGAACTCGACGATGGCCCCGTTGGCCGGGTCCAGACGACCGATCTGGCCTGGGCCGGACTCGCAAAACCAGACGCATCCGTCGGGGCCCTCGGCGAGGATGTAGGGACGACTGTCGCAGGTTGGAATCGGATGCTCGACGATGGTGGGATCGCGGGTGGTACTGGGCATCGGAGCATCCTTGGTGATGGCCGGACGGATGGCCAATGGGGCGCCGTATCGATCGTCTCCCCGGACGGGTCAGGGTTTTCACCGAATAACGCCATCGTCGCTCCGGGCTGGCTACGGGCGCGGGGGAGCAAGGCCACGCCTCTCCCCTGTGCATCGGGATAAGCGCCTACTCCCGCCGTCTTGCCAAGGCTCGACGCGAGCACCCGTGGACACGCCCCGAGGGTCGATGATCGGCCAGGGGTGTGATGCGAGCGATCCTCGGTTCAGGACCGAGGATGACGGGGCGGGACGGACCGAGGATGGGGAGGAAAGCGCCTCCAACCCTGGCCTCAGACGATCTGATTTCGTAACGTTGCCTCACCGCGCCACAACCGATCCAGATTATCCATCAGGATCTCGATCACGTTCGCCTCGTAGCGGGTGGTTTCCCCGCCGGTGTGCGGCGTCAGGAACACATTCGGCAATGTCCAAAGCGGAGACTCCGCCACCGGAGGCTCCGGATCGGTGCAGTCCAGCGCGGCGCCGGCGATGCGGCCCTCGTTCAACGCGGCCAGCAGAGCCGCCTCATCGACGCAGCCACCGCGCGCGACGTTGACCAGAAACGCCGAGCGCTTCATCGCGCCCAACGTCACCGCGTTGATGACATGCGCCGTCTCCGGCGTCAGCGGACAGGTCAGCGCGACGAAATCCGCTTTCGGCAGGTGCGCCTTCAACTCGGACAGCGCGTGCACCGAGTCCGCCTCGCCGGCGCCTTGGGACGGATCGCGGCGAAACCCGATCACCGCCATGTCGAACGCCTTGGCCAGCCGGGCCAGCCGCCCGCCGATGCGGCCCAGTCCGATGATGGCCAGTGTCTTGCCGCCGAGTTCGTCCTCCCGGTGGGTCAGGTCGCCGATCATGCCGCGCCAGTGTTTCCCGGATTGATTGTCGCGCGCCTCCGGCAGGCGGCGCGCCAGGGCCAGGATCAGGCTGATCGCATGCTCGGCCACCGCGCGGGCGTTCACCCCCGCCGCCGACGCCAGCCGAACACCTCGCGCCTGCAATGCCGCCTTTTCGTATTGATCCGTTCCCGAACTGATCGACTGAATGAACCGCAGCCGGCGCGCGTGCTGAATCAACCCGTTGTGCCACATTCCCGACGCCAGCACGACGTCCGCCTCACCGATTCGGCTGTCGAGGTCCGCGCGGTCGCGAACCTCGAAATTCCGGATGCCGGTGTTCAGTTGATCGAACGTCGCCTTCATCTGATACGCGGCGTGCGCGAAACAGATGGTCAGGTCCTCGCGCCGCGGGAACATCGGTGCCTCAGGTCAACGCCGGAAATCGGCGCCCTTGCGTTCCACCGTCCGCACCAGGGCCTTCCATTCCATCAGGCCGTAGGTGTCAGCGCTACGGATCTTCTTCATCCGCTCGGCCGCCTTGCCGATCACGTAGTCGTCGATCTTCGCGATCGGCGCGTTCATGGTGCGCGCCATCAGTTCCAGCTCGCAGGTCCGCTCCAGCATGTACAGCCGCATCAGCGNNGTCTCACCCAATGTCAGCAGCCCGTGATTGAGCAGCACCAAGCAGCTTCCGTTGGCGCAGGTGACGCCGAGCGCGTCGCATTCCTCCCGCGTCGCCGGCACGCCGTACGGGTGATACGCGATGTCGTCGTAAACGTGCAGCGCGTCCTGGCTGATCGGGCGAATGCCGTGTTCCAGCAACGAGATTNNCGCTGTGGATGATGAAGCCGGCGTTGTTGAAGCGGCCTTCATCGCCCAACACGTTGCCGTCCAGGTCCATCTTCAGCAGCGACGAGGCGGTGACCTCATCGAACATCTCGCCATAGCGGTTGATGAGGAAATGGTTCGGCTCGCCCGGAACGCGCACCGACATGTGGGTGTTGATGGTGTCGGTCCAACCGAAATAATCACAGATGTGATATAAAGCGGCGAGGTCGCAGCGCGCCTGCCACTCGGCGTCGGTCATGTTGCGTCTCGCGTTCAATTGCACGGCGGCGGACATCGGGACTTCTCCTTGAGGGGTTGCCGGCATCCTGCTGCAACGCGGCAAAGCCGGCAAGCCCGCCCCGGATGGCCTCGCTTCAGACCACGCCGGCGTCCTTCAGTTTCGCCACTTCCTCCGGCGGCAGGCCGCACAGCGCGCCGAGCAGGGCTTCGGTATGCTCGCCGAGAAGCGGCGGACGTTGCACGGTGACCGGCGAGTCGGACAGTTTGATCGGCGAGCCGACGGTCTGATACGTCCCCCGCGTCGGGTAATCGACATCGACGATCATCTCCCGCGCGCGCAAATGCGGATCGGCGAGAACCTCGCCGGTGTCGAGACAGGCACCGCACGGGACGCCCGCGTCGCCCATCAGCTTCATCACCTCATGCTTGGTACGCTGGCTGGTCCACGCCGTGATGATGGCGTTCAGCGTGTCGCGGTTTTCCCAGCGCGCCTCGGGCGTGGCGTAGCGCGGGTCCTCGGCCAACTGCGGCCGGCCCATCACGCCCAGAAACGCCTTCCACATCCGCGGCTGCGCGAAAATATAGACGTAATCGTTCGATCCGCCGGGCGCGCAGGCATAGGTCGTGCCCGGAATGGTCCGCCCGAGTTGGTTCCCCGACCGTCCCATCGGCCGGCCGGTGCGTTGATGATCGCGCAACGACACCCGGATCAGGTTGACCACGGCGTCCTGCATCGAGACCTCGACGTGCTGGCCGCGCCCGGTCTGATGCCGCTGTTGCAGCGCCGCCAGGATGCCGATCGCCATGTGCATGCCGGTGCCGGAATCGCCGATCGCGGGGAAGGTGAAGGTCGGCGGGTTCTCCGGAAATCCGGTCACGCTCATCGCGCCGCCCATGGCCTGGGCAATCGGCTCGAAGCTCTTGAAGTCGCTGTAGGGGCCGTAAGTCCCAAAACCCTTGATGGTGGCGTAGATCAACCGCGGGTTCAGCTTCGACAGCACATCGTATCCCAGACCCAGACGATCCAGCGCCCCTGGGCCGAAGTTTTCCAGCAGCACGTCCGACTGCTCGATGACCTGGCGAAACAGCGCCTTGCCTTCCTCGGTCTTGAGGTTGAGCGTCAGGCTCTGCTTGTTGGCGTTCAGCACGAGGAAAAATAAGCTGTCGCTGTCGGCGCGGTCGCGCATGTTGGTGCGCGCGACGTCGCCGCCTTTGGGTTCCTCCAGCTTGATGACGTCGGCGCCCAGGAAGCCGAGAATTTGGGCGCAGGCGGGCCCAGCCTGGTTGTGGGTCATGTCGATGACGCGAATGCCGGACAGCGCCTGAGTCATGGTTGAACCTCCCGGTGGATGGGAGAGAGCTTACCAGGCGGTGATGACGGGGTCGATGAGGGACGCGAACGTCCCGGCGGCGGGTCGGCGGACAGGCCTAACCCTGGCGAACCTTCATGCGAGGGTTCTTCTTGTTGATGACGTAAACCCGCCCGCGGCGGCGGACCACGCGGCAGTTCTTGTCGCGCACCTTGGCCGACTTCAGGCTATTACGTACTCTCATGGGAATGGGCTCTGTCCAGGACGATCGAAGGCGCGGGGGATACGGGCCCCCGCGCCGGATGTCAAGTTCGGCGAACGGCGGCCGAGCCCGTTATTTATTCAGGTTCCAGATATCGACATCCAGTAGCCATTTGCCGGCGACCTGCTTCCAGATCACGACATACTTGCCGTTCAACGTCACCAGGCGCTTCCTCGGGCCGGGCGCTTGGGCTGTGAACCGGCCGATCTCCCGCGCGGTATCCGGAGCCACCTGAGAGACGTCAATGGCCGTGAGGGCGAAATTCCGCACGCCCGAGCCGCCGATCGCGGCGATGGTCTTCTCGATCGCCGCGCGGCCTTTCTGGATGTCCATGCCCGGCGGCAGCATGGTGGCGGTCTCGGTGTACATGGCGGCGACGGCGGCGGCATCGCCCCGGTTCGCGGCGGCGGACCAGGCCGCGTTGTTGGCGTCGATCTGGACTTTCAGGTCGGGGATTGGCGCGGTGGGCGGCGGCGTGGACTGGGCGCAGCCGAACAGCAACAGCAACGTGGCGGCGAACGTCGCTCGTTTCATGAGAAGCTCTCCCCCTGCATTTGAACCGTGGATGAAACGTCTCGCACCCATCCACGTGTTGTCAACCTGGACGAGACAGTCAGCGCCATGGCGAATCGCCGATGCATCGGCTACCGAATCGCATCGCAATCCCGCCATCGGTGCTCCCATGCGGGACGTGATCTCGCTCAGCCCGACGGAAGCCGCCTGTTTGACAGCGCTTCGATGCGGCACCACGCGAAAGGCGCGTATCGCGTTCCAGGCCCACCTGGACCCACGGCAAACCGACCAGGCACTCGAGGGCCTCGCCGCGTTGGACATCGCGACTGTCGATGGCCGCCGTACCTGGCACCTGACCAGGATGGGGGAGACGGCCGATGTCCTGATCGCTCCGCCAGTCGGGAAGCGCGGCCGCGAACCGGGACAGGGGTGGCACGTGGGCCCAGCGGCGACGCGGTTGCTGGCGTTGCTGGATCGGCCTCGGCATGGTGCTGACCTCCGGACGCCTCTGGGCGTGACACGCGAGCGTGTCCGCCAACTGGTGGTCACTCTGTTCGCCCGCGATTTGATCCGTGCCGCCGACGTGGTGTCCCCCAGCTTCGCGATCGCGCGCAAGGAGGACCCGGCGCTGTTACTCTGTCTGGACCAGGAACGCGTGCTGTCCGCTTTCCCCGAAACCGAGGCGACGACGCTGTCGAAGATCGCGCTTGTGGCCGCCAAGGGTCGGACGAGGGTCGCGGCGACGGCGGAGTCGTTACGGGGGTTGGGACTCATCGAGAAGACCGGTGTGGCGACGTACGGCGATTTGTATCGGCTGACTCCGGACGGTGCCGCTCATTGGCAACGCTCGGCGGATAAACCCAGAGCCGCGTTGCCGACGCCGCCGTTTCGCTCCGCCCGG
>PLSZ01000155.1 GCA_003164305.1 Acetobacteraceae bacterium | reverse complement strand
AGGACAATGACCGCCTTTTCCCGTCATCCTCGGGCTCGACCCGAGGATCTCTCGACCCCGCCAAGGACGTTAAAAGTCGGGCAAGTTGCCTGAGCGGGCCGATCCTCGGGTCGAGCCCGAGGATGACGTTCGGGGGAAGGCCTTCCCTTCGCCAGCCTTAACTTGATGCCTATGCGGCTCGACCGGTCCATCGTTCTCCCCAGACTCGCTCTCACCGTTGTGTTTCCGCCGATGGCCCGGTCGAGCCGGACCATGACGTGGGATGGTGAGTGCCACGCCGCTCGCCGTGATATTTTTAAGCCTGTGGGTCAGGCGCGGCGGGGCGGACGGTCAAACCGGCGTCCGGCATCGACGATCCCTGCTCGGCCCGTCTCCAATTAACCGCTTTTTTACCCGCCGCGTGCCACCTTGGCGGCCGTGCCATGCTGTTCCATTCGCGCGCCTTCATTTTCGCGTTTCTCCCGGTCTGCCTGGGCGGTTTCTATTTGCTCGCGCGATTGGCGGGGTCGGTGTGGGCACTGCGCTGGCTGGTGGCCGCGAGCTTATTCTTCTACGGCTGGTGGGATCCGCGATTCATCCCGCTGCTCATCGCCTCGGTCTTCGCCAATCACCTGATCGCGCGCCAAATTCGCGCGTTCCGCCGCGCCGGGTCGGATTCCATCGCCAAACGCTGCTTTATCGCCGGCATCGCCCTGGATCTGGGCATTCTGGGATGGTTCAAGTACGCCGACTTTTTTCTGCATACCATCGCCCCGTCGCAGCCCGGGCTGAACCTGACCCTGCCACTCGCGATCAGCTTCTTCACGTTCCAGCAAATCATGTTCCTGGCCGATGCGTTTCGCAGCCCGGAGCGCGATACCGACCTGCTGCATTGCGCTGCGTTCATCACCTTCTTTCCGCATTTGATCGCCGGCCCGATCGTCCGGCCCGCCGATATCATTCCGCAGCTTCGTTATTCGGCGCTGGCCAGCCCGCATCCCATCAACGTCACCACGGGCATTTCCATCTTCCTGCTTGGCCTGGGCAAGAAACTCGTTCTCGCCGACATGTTCGGAGGTTTCGCCGACACCGGCTTCGACGCCGCCGCCCATGGGGCCGCGCTGACGTTCTTCGAGGCCTGGTACGCCACGTCCGCCTACGCGCTGCAAATCTATTTCGACTTTTCCGGCTACTCCGACATGGCGATCGGACTGGCGCGGATGATGAACATTCGCTTTCCGCTGAATTTCGACAGCCCATATCAGGCGCACGACATCAGCGCATTCTGGCGCCGCTGGCACATCACGCTCGGCGCGTTCCTGCGTGACTACGTCTATATTCCCCTGGGAGGCAGCCGGCACGGCGCGCGACGGCGTATCGGCAATCTGGTGGTGACGATGCTGCTGTGCGGTCTGTGGCACGGGGCGGCCTGGCGTTTCGTGCTATGGGGCGGATTGCATGGGATCTTTCTGACGATCCACACCCGGTTCCGCGCGGGCGGGCTGCGCCTGCCGGCGCCATTGGGTCAGGCGCTGATGTTATTCGTGGTGATCGTGGCCTGGGTGCCATTCCGCGCCGACAGCATGGCCTCCGCCTGGTCCATGCTGCGCGGCATGGCCGGCGCCAATGGGATCGCGTTGCCGACGATGATCGTCGGATTCTGGCCGCCGCTGGCCTGGATCGCCACCCCGGTACCAATCCTGCCCTACCTCGGCGACGCGCGGACCCTGAGTTTTCCCGAGGTCACCGCGTGCCTCACTCTGGGCTGGACGATCGTCCTCGCCTTGCCGAACGTCCAACTCATGTCCGAGCGCTGGCGCAACTGGGCTTTGACCTCGGGTTTCGCGTTCACCACGCAGGCGCTGTTCTTCGCCCCCAAAGTGGCGCCGTTTCTGTATTTCCAGTTCTGACCATGGCCAGGCGAATGATCCTCGCCTGCGCCGCGTCGTTACTGATCTACGCGGTTCTGTTCGGCACCGTGCTGGACCGGCCTTTGTCTCTGGGCTCGTTCCGTCAGCAAATCGATGCCAGGTTGGCGCGCGGCGCGGCGATCGAGGGGCCGAAGCTGGTGATCCTCGCCGGCTCCAACGGGCCGTACTCGCATCGTTGCGAGACCATCGAGCCGCTGCTCGGCATGCCCTGCGTGAACGCGGGCGTGGCCGTCGGCATCGGCCTGGATTACCTGTTCGCGCGGTGGCGGCCGCTGCTGCATCCGGGCGATGTCGTCTATTTGCCGCTGGAGGAAGCGCAATATACGCGCACGTACGCGGCCACTTCGCTGGGTCCCGACGCGTCGATCATGTTCCGCCACGATTGGCCGACCCTCGGCCTTCTGTCGCCCGGCCGATGGCTGGGCGCCGTGTTTTCCTTCGCTCCCCGCGCCGCTCTCATGAGTCTGATCGAGACCGCCCTGGTCCAGGCGGGATTCGAGGATCCGCGCGCGGCCGCCACCGGATCCACCAATGCGTGGGGCGATCATGTCGGCCACACCCAAGCGATGGGGGAGACGAACGCCGCGCGCCTCGCGACCATTGTGCCATGGCACGAAACCGCCGCGTCCATTGCGTCCGGAGATGGGACGGCCATGGTGCGCGATTTCCTTCGATGGGCCGCGTCGCATGACGTTCAGGTCGTGGGCGGGCTGCCGGCGGGGTTCGCCGAATGGCCGATGCCGAACGCGACCGCATCGGCCATCGGCGATGTGTTCACGCGCGAAGGCGCCCGCTTCATCGATCTCGGCGACCGCGCCCGCTATCCGCGTTCGGCATTCTTCGACACGCCGGATCACCTGAATGAGGTCGCGCAAATCGCCCATTCCCGCATTGTCGCGGCGGCCCTGGCCGTTGTGCTGGCCTCACCGGGCGCGGCGCGTCCCGCGCCGGTGCATCCGGATCCAGGTGAGGCTTTGGCGCGCCCTGAGGGAGTTTCCGGTCCGGTGCTTACCGCGGTGCCAGAACGGGCAGCGAGCCGGTGATCGGACACTGATGCTGGTGCTTGGCCTCGCACCGGCTGACGGCCGCCGAGATCGCCGTCTCCGGGCTGCCGCCGCAGGCCGCGCCGCAAACATGCAAGTCGCCTGACAGCCAGCACGCCACGCCGATGTCGGTCGCCTTGTCCGAGGAACAGCGGGAGAAATTCTCCGCGGAATTGTCGGCTTTCGGCTGCCTTTCGAACCCGCGCGCCATGTCCGCGTAGACGCAATTCTTCGGATCGGCGGCCCGGATGACGCAGGCATCGAGCGCGCGCGACGCCAGCCGGGGCGGCGCCTCCGCCGGACACGGCATCAGGTTGTTCACCGGTTTGTCGTTGGGATCGGGCGCGATTTGCATCCGCACCGCGAGCATGTCGTTGGTCGTGATGTCGGTCACCAGCCAGGTGACCGTGCAGTTGGCGGCCTTCGTCGTGTCCTCCACGACGGGTGGCAGACCGTAATCGTACGAGCTGGTCACCGCCAGCGCGGGGACCGGCGAAATACAACAGCAAAGCAACGTCAGGATCGCGCGCATCGTCATCCTATCGGCGCTGCCGGTTCGCCCACCGGTAGGGCACCAGATCGTCGGCGTTGGGATCGGTGATCTCCACCGCCTCCGCCTTCCCGGCGTGATAATGGGTCGCGAGCGACACCGACCGGTCGATGGTCAGATATCGGGCATAGATGTCCTCGGCCGCGGCGCGCGGCGACGGGCAGTCCTTGTCCGGCAACAGGCGCCATGAGACGCGAAACAAAGCGCGGTTGCGAAACAGGAAGACCACATAGCTGCTGGCCCCCACGCAGTCGCCCGCGGCGTTGCCGGGATCCCGGATGGCGTCGAACCGAACCCAGAAATAGCGTACGTCGCCGGGGTATTCGTTGGCGAAGGGAAGGTCGCCCCATTCCACGCCCGGTGTCGGTGTCGGCAAGCGGTCGTTCACGCCGCTCGGGGAAAGGCCGAACACGATCCCGCCGGTCAGATTGCCGAGGTCGGAGGGGCTGAAGATTTGCGCCGGGCGTTCGGTGGACGTCGCGTTGTCCCACTGTGTTGGCGGAATGGCGAAGATGCGCTTGGTCTCCGCCGCGGCGGGGTTCGCGACAGCAGCGCCGATCACTGTCAGCAAGAATACTGCCAGGAGCGATCGCCATTCGATCCGCAAGCCGCCTTCTCCTTCCGATGATCGCCCGCCCGCCATCGCGCCAAAGCCAATATCATCCTGGCATAACCGGCCCGGCCCGCGCCATTGTCAGGCTTTCCGCCATCGGTCTGATAGTCTGTCATCGCGGGTGAAGCGACGCCTTCGTCACTCGCGGAGAAACCGGCAGCGGCCCGCGGCGATGGCATTCGGCGGATCAGAACGCGAGAGCCGTCGCCTGCACCACCAGGGGCAACGTCCGCACCATCGCCAGAACATCCTCCTGCACGCTTTCATCGACCGACACGAGACAAATCGCGTCGCCCCCTTGGCTGGCGCGGCCGAGGTGGAATGTCGCGATGTTGATGCCGGCGCCCGCGAGGGTCGCGCCGAAGCGGCCGATGAAGCCCGGTTTGTCCTGGTTGGTCACGTACAGCATATGCGGCGCGAAATCCGCTTCGACCTTGATCCCCTTGATCTCCACGATCCGCGGCCGTGATCCGGCGAACAGTGTACCGGCGACCGACCTTTCCAGCCCTTCGGTGCCGATCGTGATGCGCACCAATGTTTGATATTCGCTTGGCCGGTCGTGCACCGTTTCGGCGACGTCGATGCCGTGATCACGCGCGGCGACGGCGGCGTTGACCATGTTGACCCCCGCCATCAGCGGCGACATCAGCCCGGCCAGCGCCGCGGCGGTCATCGGCCGCGTGTTCAGCGCGGCGGCGAGGCCTTCATATTCGATCGTCACCCGTTTGATCGCGCCTTCCCGGGCTTGCGTCAGTTGCCCAGCGAAGCCACCGAGCAAACGGCAGAGTTCCATGTAGGGACGCAGCCGCGGCGCTTCCTCGGCGGTCACCGACGCCATGTTGATGGCATTGGAAATCGCGCCGGTCAGCAGAAAGTCGCTGATCTGTTCGGCGATTTGCAACGCGACGTTTTCCTGCGCCTCGGCCGTGGCCGCGCCGAGATGGGGGGTGCAGATCACGTTATCGAGCGCGAACAAAGGTGACTCGGTGGCGGGTTCGGTTTCGAACACATCCAGCGCCGCGCCGGCGACATGACCCGATTTGATCGCGTCGGCCAGCGCCGTTTCGTCGAGCAATCCGCCGCGCGCGCAATTGATGATGCGCACACCCGGTTGGGTCTTCGCCAGTGCGTCCCGGGACAGAATATTCTTCGTCGCGTCCGTCATCGGCACGTGCAGCGTGATGATATCCGCCCGTTGCAACAACGTTTCTAGCTCGACTTTTTCAACGCCGAGATCGACCGCCCGTTTGTCCGACAGATAAGGATCGTAGGCGATCACTTTCATGTGCAGGCCAACGGCACGATTGGCGACGATCGAGCCGATGTTACCGCAGCCGATCACGCCCAGTGTTTTGCCGGTGAGTTCGACGCCGAGGAAACGGTTTTTTTCCCATTTCCCGGCGCGGGTCGATGCGTCGGCCTGGGGTATTTGCCGCGCCAGGGCGAACATCATGGCGATCGCGTGCTCGGCGGTGGTGATCGTGTTTCCGTGCGGCGTGTTCATCACCACGACACCGCGCGCGGTGGCTGAACGAATGTCGACATTATCGACACCGATCCCGGCGCGTCCCACCACCTTGAGGTTGGTCGCGGCGTCGAGCAGTTCTTTCGTTACCTTGGTCGCGGAACGGATCGCGAGCCCGTCATAGGCGGGAATGGTCGCGCGTAGCTCGGCCGGCGTGAGGCCGGTTTTCAGATCGACGTCGATCCCGCGGCGGCGGAAGATCTCGACCGCGGCGGGGGACAGTTTGTCGCTGATGAGAACCTTGGGCATGGGAATCCCTTTCTCGTCATGGCCCGGCCTGATCGGGCCATCGGTGTCAACACGATGGGGTGAGAGATGGCCCGGTCGATCTGGGCCGTGACGGTGCGACCGTCACTCCCGCGAGACGGTGTCGTGGGCCCATTGGCACCACGGCATCAGCGCGGCGACGTCACTGGTTTCCACCGTCGCGCCACCCCAGATGCGCAGGCCCGGAGGCGCGTCGCGATAGGAGCCGATGTCGTGTGCGATGCCGCGTTCGTCCAGCAGCGCGGCCATCCGCTTCGCGGCCCTCGCGCGTCCGGCATCGTCCAGCGATAAAAACCACGGCGAAACGATCTTCAGGCAGATCGACGTGTTCGATCTTGTCGCGGGGTCTCGCGCGAGGAAGTCGAACGTCGCGCCGCCTTCGACGAAATCCGCGATCGCTTTGAGATTGCCTTCGGATCGCGCGAACAACGCCGGCAGCCCGCCGATCCGTTCCGCCCACCGCAAGCCATCCAACGCGTCCTCGACACACAGCATCGAGGGCGTGTTCATGGTGTCACCTCGAAAAATGCCCTCGGTGAGTTTGCCTTTGCTGGTCAGGCGAAACACTTTGGGCATCGGCCATGCCGGCTCGTGCGACTCCAGTCGCGCGACGGCCCGTGGCGACAGCGCCAGCATGCCATGCGCCGCTTCACCGCCGAGCACTTTCTGCCACGACCATGTCACGACATCGAGTTTTTCCCACGCAACCGGCATCGCGAACACCGCGGAGGTCGCGTCGCAAATCGCCAGGCCCTCCCGGTTCGGAGAAATCCAATCGGCGTTCGGCACGCGCACGCCGGACGTCGTGCCGTTCCAGGTGAACACGAAATCATGCGCCGGATCGACGGCGGCGAGATCGGGCAACGCGCCATACTCGGCTTGCAGCACGCGGGCGTTGGGAAGTTTCAGTTGGCGAAGGATATCGGTGGCCCAACCAGCGCCGAAACTTTCGAATGTCAGGATATCCACGGGCCTTGGTCCCAACAGCGACCATAACGCGATCTCCATCGCGCCGGTGTCCGAGGCGGGCACGACACCCAGGCGCCAGTCCGCCGGCATGCCGAGCAAAGCGCGCGAGCGGTCGATGACTTCGGTGATTCTGGCTTTGGTTTCCGCGGCGCGATGATTGCGGCCAAGCAGCGCGCCACTCAGTGCTTCGAGAGTAAAGCCTGGACGTTTGGCGCAAGGTCCGGACGAAAAGCACGGATTGGCGGGACGCAACTCTGGCGTCGGTACTGCGTTCATGCCGGCTCTCCCTTTCAGAAGATAAGCGCCCCGGTGGGGGGGCGTGGCCCGGGCAGGGGTCTACATCTGCGCTGAGCGGCGCGTCAATCGAAAACCTCGCCCCGATCTTGTCGCGCCGTGGCTGGCGCGCGAAGGTCTCCGACGGCGAACGCGGGAACGGCCGCGTTGCCCGAGGGAGTGATCACATGGGCAAACTTGAGGGCAAAGTCGCTTTGGTGACCGGGTCGGGACGCAATATCGGCCGCGCGACGGTGCTGAAACTGGCCGGGGAGGGCGCCCATGTGGTGGTCAACGCCCGCTCCAACCAGGACGAAGCGGACGCGGTGGCGCGCGAAGCCAGGGAACTGGGGGTCAAGGCCATCGCGGTGGTCGCCGATGTCGCCAGCAAGGATCAGGTCGAGGCATTGGCCGCGCGCGCGTTGTCGGAATTCGGCCGCGTCGATATTCTGATCAACAACGCCGCGATCCGGCCGCACAAACCGTTTACCGAGTTGACGTCGGCGGATTGGGAAGCGGTCAGGGGAGTCGTGCTCGACGGCGCGGTGTATCTGACGCGGGCGCTGATCGAAGCGATGGTTCAGAACGAATATGGCCGCATCCTGTTTTTCACCGGCGAGGGTGCTTTCGTCGGTGGCAGCGGCCGCGCGCATGTCTCCGCCGCCAAGATGGGTCTGGTGGGATTCGCGCGGGGGTTGGCGTCGGAGTTCGCCGCGCGGAACATTCGGGTGAATGTGGTGTCGCCTGGCAGCATCGATACGATGCGGGCGAACCCGGAATGGTATGGCAACCGGCCGCCGAGCGCCGCCGGCATTCCACTGGGGCGGCAAGGCAAGGTGGATGAAATCGCGGCCACATGTTTGTTCCTGGTCAGTGACGACGCCGGGTTCATCACCGGGCAGACGATCCATGTGAATGGGGGGACGGGGTATTACTGACGGTCGCCGCTCGATGTTCCGGTTGGTGACGCGGCGGCGCAAGTCTGACACGACGCGGGCACACCTGGGTTCGCTCGATTGAGGCGCAGGCAGGAGGAGTGGTCATGTCCACGATTTTGTTTCAGGATCAGAACGCTCTCGCCGCGTTGTGCCTGAGGCATGCGATACGGCGGCTGTCGTTGTTCGGTTCCGTGCTGAAAGGCACCGCGCGGCCGGACAGCGACGTCGATCTGCTGGTGGAGTTCGTGCCGGGATCAGCGCCAGGGTTGCTCGGCCTGGCGGCCATCGAGGCCGAGCTTTCCGAACTGTTGGGCGGGCGCCGGGTCGATTTACGCACGGCAGCCGATCTCAGCCGGCATTTTCGGGGTGAGGTGTCGCGTTCCGCGGTCACTCAATATGCCGCCTGAGGCTCGGGAAATCGTAACAGTTCATTCAGCAAACTGGAAGGATGAAGGTTATATCGTCCCTTTCCTCACGAAATCTCGCACCAATGCGTTGAAGGATGTATAGGGAGCAAGCAACCTCTTCTGTTCGGGCAAAGCTGTACTCGCCTGCCACAGTCCTACTCGCATAGCGAACTCGTTGAAAATCTCAGCGTCCTCACGAGTGTACCCTTCATTACCAGGATGCTTCTCGTCCCACGATGCTGGATTACCATATTGAGGGATCGTTTTGCGATTTTCACGAGTAAGGGCTACTAAGTCTGTCCCAAGTCCGCGAGCGGTAGCGAAAGTTACGAAAACCACAAACTCACGCACCTTTAGCTCGGAAAATATGAGGAGTTGCGGTCGATTCCAGTATTGACGGACATCCTCCGGACTCAGACCTTCCGCAATACGTGGCATCATGAAATCATCATTCGCAACCGCTCGGTCACCGAATCGTTCATGGTACACAATGTTTGGACCACCTCTTCGCTTTAGGTCATCTTTGGCTTCGTAAAACAGCCTTTTGCCTACTGCCTTTGTATCAACTCCGAGATAAGCGAACGCATCCAGCATACTTTCGACTTCTGCCAAGATGGGCTTATCTTGAGCCGTCGCTCCAAAGCCAAACATGATCATATCTCTCCGCGCAGAGGATGGTCACCGGTGAAGTGGGGCGTCGGCCTCATACGTCGCTAAGAAATCTCAGCAGTCCACTCTTTCTTTCATCGGACGCCAATTTCATGGCTGCTTGGATTTGATAATCAAGATTACTCATCCGAACCAAGCCTAGATTATCCCGATCCATCCAGCCCTGTTGGAGCTTCAATACACGTTCTATCTCTCTGGCCGTATGGTCGGTGATTTCCTTTTGTCCATGAATCATCTTGGATATGTAAGTCCAGTTCGAGATTGCCGACAGTCTTTTGGTGAGAGGCTCGTGGCCACCACTCATCCACCTAATCATGTCGAGATTTCTTACCCTGTGAACAGACATGGCTCTCTCCATAAGGTCCAGACTTTTGGCCGATCGGCGATGCGGGATCAGCATTCGTTCGATGATGCTCGCACAGATTCAGGGCTTTGTCAAGGATTTTATATAACTATTCCGTTACAGTGTCCGCTGGCACACCAGACCGGAGATTAGCAGCCAAATCGTGTCCACAAATCCATGGATCGTGCTACTGCGCTGCCGTCATCGCCGTCATGGCGAACTGCATAAAATCAGTCAGGAGAGCGTCAGGCCGAACCGTACCACGATTGTCAAAATGCTGGGAATCCAAACGCCAGAAAGGTGATGAACCTTGAAGAAATCTTGAGGCGCCATGAAAAAATGCATCACGCGCTCATAAGTAATTGAAACGATCGGAGGTCCGGGCCGGAACCGAACCGACAACCGCGGATTTGCAGTCCTACTGCCGCTCCCGTCTCGCCACCCCGTCGAACCTCGGCGTCCACGGCAATTCCGACTGGCACCAGATCTGCTGCGCCGGCTTCAGCATCGCCCGTTGCGCGATCGGGCCGACCCGCAACACGTAGCTGGTCGGATTGACCGGTGCTGTCGAGTACAGCCCAGTACCGCACTCAGCGCAAAACGCCTGCGCCCGTTTGTTCCCGCTATCGGCCGTCTTGATGTAATATTTTGGCTCACCCCGCGTCAGCCGGAACGTTTCGCCCGCCGCCTGAATATTGGCGCGGAACAGCGCACCGCCGGTGACCTGGCAATCGGTGCAGTGACAAATCCGCACCGTGTCCGGATCGACCTCCGCCTCGAACGCGACGTTCCCGCAATGACACGCGCCGTCGACTCGCATGATCGCCTCCTTTCAAGCACGAACGGGCGGGAGGGACCCCGGCCGCCGCGCGCCGCCAGCATGGGACGTCCGACCGAAGCGATCAATGGGCCGCCCGTCAACTGAGATTCAAGATCACATTGATTTTTGTAACCTGTCACCTTACACTTATCATCGGATGATCAAGCGGATACGCCACAAAGGATTGGAACGGTTCTTCCGCACCGGCGGCACGAGGGGGATCAACGCACAGCATGCCGCCTGGCTTCGCGTGCTGCTAACCGCCCTCAATGCCGCCGCGGGTCCGGACCAGATGAACCAATTGCCGGGGACGCGGCTCCATCCATTGCGAGGCGACCGCACGGGACAATGGGCGGTGACGGTTTCGGGCAATTGGCGGCTGGTGTTCGAGTTCGAAGGCGAAGACGCTACCAATATTGACCTGGTGGATTACCACTGACCGCCCCTGGGAGAGACGACGATGGAGATGCACAACCCGGCACACCCGGGCGAGGTCATCCGGGAGGCCTGCCTCAGGCCCCTTGCTCTGACCGTGACCGCGACGGCTGAGGCTCTTGGCGTGACACGCAAGGCTCTGTCCGATCTGTTGAATGGACACAGCGGGGTATCGGCCGACATGGCGATCCGGTTGGAAAAGGTCGGCTGGAGCACGGCCGATCATTGGATGCGGATGCAGTTGCAGCGCGATCTGTGGGAGGCGCGCCAGCGCTCGGCCTCAATCAAGGTGAGAAAGAAATTTCCGGCGCCCGGCGCTCCTGTCGCGGCCTGACCCGAGCGGTCGGCCGGCTCTCCTCGGGGCCGTGGGCATCGCCGCCCAGGATGGCCAGGGAACTTCCCCGGCCATCACGCGGTCTTCGTTACGCGATCAGTTCGTCAGATTATAAAACTTCGCCGCGTTCTCGCAGGTGATCTTGTTGATGTCCTCACGAGACAGCCCAACGAACTGCTCCTCGATATACTTCGTCGATTCCGGCCAGATCCCGTCGGTGTGCGGATAATCCGACCCCCACATCAGCGTATCGACCGTCATCAGGTTGTTCGTCCCGATCAGCTTCGGCCCGATCACGTCATACTGGAACGTCGCCTTGCACTGGCGCTGCCAGTACTCGGACGGCTTCAGCTTCATCAGGTCGCGGAACCGGTCCTCGAACTCGAAGTCCATGCGATCCAGAGCGTAAGGAATCCAGCCGATCCCGCTCTCGCCGAACGACACGCGCAGGTTCGGATAACGCTCGAACACGCCGGCGCCCATCATGGCGGCCAGGATGTGGATCAATCCCATCTGGAACGCCGACACGCCGGTGAACATCGCCGCGCGCCGCACCTGGCCCGAGGTCATCTCCCGCGCTCGCGGCGCCGTCGTCGGGAATGTATGAAAATGCAACGGCAACTGAACTTCGTTGACCGCTTGCCACAAAGGCTCCCACAACGGGTGCCACATCGGCTCCATGTCCCAGGAGCAGGAAACTTCGACACCCTTCAGGCCCATCTTCGCGCAACGGTGCACTTCGGCGACCGCGGCTTCGATGTCACCATAGGGAATGCAGCCGAGCCCGATATGGCGGTCGGGATAATAGCTACAGAAATCCACCAGCCAGTCGTTGTAAATCCTGAGAACCTCGTTCGCGGCCGGCAGGTCGTTCATCTTGCCGGCGGTGCCGAGCACGCCGAAGATCACCTCGGCATCGACGCCGTCGCGGTCCATGTCCTTGGCGCGCAGATGCGGATCGCTGACCCGGCGGATATCCTTGACACCGTCCGCGAACAGGCCGGTCTCGGCCATGATGTCGACGCGCTTGTTCTGACCCGGCACCAGTTTCGCGCCGCTCGGCCCGACCCCGTTCTTAAGACCGAAGTTCGCGCCCTGCTTCGTCACCCATTGCGGCCCATCCGGTCCGTCGGCGACAAACGGCATGCGGTCCTTGAACTCGCGGGAGCATTCATCGACAAACAGCGTGGGCGGCATCCATGGCATGTCGAGATGGCAGTCCGCCGATATTCGGTTGTACTTCATGGGAGGATCCTCTGCTTCCTGGTTCGCTTTCGCCTGGTTTCCTGGACTGGCGACGTGAGGTCGTCCCGGAGAGTGTAGACCTGAAACGGTCGGGGTCAAATCGGACCCGCTGTGTTGTCCCTCGGCCGGCGGAACACGGCTTTCGCGCTGCCGCCGTTACCAACGATCGTCGTCGTGGGAGTTGCAACGAATCAGGTCGGCGCATGATACGGCCGACCATCGCCCACGACTGAATATCCTGCGTTTGCTCCGAGCTTCATAATGTGTATGAAAGGAAAACAGGATAATATCCGCGACGTTTCGGGAGTTCGACTTTTGACCTCGGGAAAAGTGTGGAGGCTTTCGGACCGCCGGATAATGGAAGCCGCCGTGGAAATTAAATCCATACGTCTGCCTGGCGCGCCGGCACGTGATGATCTGTTGTTACAGCGACCTGAAGCGTCGGTTGGCGCACCGCCGTCCGACCTCGTACCATTCGCGCGCGAAAGCACTTTCGAGATTTTCCGGGTAGAGTAGGCGCCATGCGAACCCGACACCACCGATGAGTGCTATCGTCCCGGTGCCCCACGCGACGTCACGCATCGCGTTCGACACGATCGTCTTTTGGATGTTGCTCGTTTTGCTCGCCGCCATTGTCGTCGTGTCGGGGCCAATTCTGACCAGCGACGGCCCAGCTCATTTGAGTATGGCATACTTCATGACACGGGCCGGGGATCCGGCGTGGCCCATGCTCAACCGGCTGTACGAGCTAAATCTTTCCCCGTCGCCCAACGCCCTTGGCCACCTCATCATGGCTGGGCTTATGCTGATCTTGCCACCGCTGGTCAGCGAACAAATCACCCAGATGCTCTGTCTCCTGTCGGTACCGCTCGCGGCGAGGCTTCTGCTGCGCCGCGTGACACCCAAAGCGGGTTGGATCGCCTTATTCTTTTTTCCTGTCGCGCTACAGCGCATGTTTTTCCTGGGGCTGTACAATTATTGTCTGTCGGTGACTGGCTGCATTCTGTGCATCTGGGCGTATCTTCGCCTGCGCGAACGGACATCGATGGCGAATGGCGCTACTCTCGCGGCGCTGCTGTTCGCGACACTCGCGTGTCAGGCATCAGGATGGCTGGAGGCCATAGTTGGAATCGGCGCGATGGCCCTCGCGGATGTTTGGTCTGAATCGCGGACCGGTGAGCGAACGCGGTCGCTCTTCTGCCTTCCGGTCGCCGTACTGGCGAGCTTTTTGCCCGCCGCGGTGCTCTTTGGCCTGTTCGCTCTGGGCGGATCCGGCGATCGCCACATCACTTACGGAATCTCCGCCCTTTCGCGGGTTACCGAGATTCTGCGAGGTGACCCGTTCGCGCCAATCGGACGGTCGACGGCACTTGCCGCGCTTGTCGTCGAATTGACGTTGATCGGTTTGGCGGTGAGCGGCGGCATCGGTCGATGGATCGCCCCCCGCCAGACGGCGCGACGGCTTCAGATGGCGATATGGATGCTACCCATCAGCTTCCTGGGTTTCGCGCTGATCATGCCCGATGAGGCCGGCGGCGGTTGGACTCACTCCTGGCGGGCGGAGCCGTTCCCCTACATCGGGCTTGCGATCGCCTGCGCGGTGCTTCCCGCCGGCCGCCTGGTCAGAACCGTCGCCATCGTCGTAACCACAGCGGGAAGCCTCGTCATGATGGGCGCGATGTTCTGGGTCCAGGTGCGAGAATTGCCGCCCGCTGTTCGGGAGTTCAATGAAGCTGACGCCTGGATCGGTCCTCACTGCACGGTCGCGCCGATTCTGACGCAGTTCAAGCTCGATCCGGCGAACACCGCGCAATTGCTGTACCATCCGCTCTTCCACCTCACCAGCCGGTTTGAATTGCGAGATGACCGGCCAGTACTGTTCAGCTACGTCGCGCGATTGCCGGTCTATCCGGTGCGCTTCCGGCCTGGCACGGATCCCCAACGGTTGTTGTTCGGGTGGCAACCGGGGCAGCGGGACACGCGCGTGCGCCAGATCGACATTCCGGGTTATGAGGCTGCAAGCGGTATTCCGGTTGATTACGTGCTGCTTGGGGATTTTCCGGAACCCGATCAGGTTGGTCCATACCAGGACATTCGCGCGGCGTTGGCACGCGCGCGTTACAAACTCGTGCATCGCAGTTCGGGCGGCCGCATGGAATTATATCAGCGCCCAGGGCCTGGTGGATGCGCGAAACCCTGAACCTCGTCCGGCGATGATTCGGTCATCAGCCTGGCGTCGGGATGATCGTCTGACTGTTCCAATCGCCCGAGCCAGCGGACCCATCGCCGGCCCATGGAAATCGTCGCGACAACGGAGTCGTAAACCGGGCGAACGTTGGCCGCGACCACGCCAGGATGGATCTGTGTTTGGTAGCCGGCCAGCCCCAGTTTCAGTGTCTCACGTCCGTTGGGCAGATAGAGCGTCCCGAACAACGTATCCCAGATCGCCCAATGTTCCGCGAAATTCTTATCAATATGCCGCGGCAGGCAACTGTGATGGATCTGATGTTGCGCCGGACTGACGATCACCCGGCCAATGATCGGCCCAAAATAGACCCAGATATGCGAGTGGTGCAGGTTGTGCCCCAACGCGAAAAACAAAACGCCCGCGATATCGAGGCCGAAGATTGTCGCGACGCCGGTTTCGCCGCCATGCAACCAGAGCAACGGGCCAACCACGAGGCCGGTCGTTGCCGCCATGAACGGCCCCATCAGTGGGATCTCCAGGATATGCACCCGGGCTGCCGTCAACGGGGTCATGACCTCGGCGGAGTGGTGCAGCTTGTGGATTGCCCACATCGGCGGAAACACATGTGACAGCCAATGGTACAGAAAGTAACCGAAATCCGAGGCAAGGGAGATGACCAGCGTAAACACCACGATCCACGCGGGTCCCCAACTCACCGGATGGTTGTTCGGCCCAAATCCCGCCGTGAGCAGGAATGTGATCCAGGACGCGAACCAGGCCGACGTGAGGCGCCAGGTCACGTTCAGAACGCCACCGCCATACAAGACGTAGTTGAAAAATCCAATCTTCAGGTCAATCCAGGTGGACGGGTTTCGGTAGATCTCACGCGGGAAACAATATCGCAGCCAGCCGCCATCGGCGCGCTTCCGGTCGAGTGCGAACGCGAGGATGGCGATTCCCAGGGCGATCACCAATCCCCACCAGGGAAAGCGGCCACCGTCGAAGAGGAACGGGGCGCAGAAATACTCCAACGTCCGCTTCGCTGGCGTGCTCAACCAGGTCAGATAAGCGGGCAGGACGTCGTGCAGACGAACCGCGATCGCGTCAATCTCCTGTCGCAGCGTCGCTACGATCGACATGTCCAAACCCGTGGTAATGTTTCATCCGCCTTTGTAAGGGGGCTCGCGGAATTTTTCCACAACTGCGTCGTCCCGAAACGGACACGTTTTGTAAAAATCGATCCCCGGCGGCGGGGCCGGGCGGTTCGACTCGCGCCGCCTGGCCGGATGAAATACAATCCGGCCGTCCAAACAGGCTGGAGTGTCGATGAACGCGCCGCTCACCACCATCGTCGCCAGGAACGGGGCGGGAGAAAGCCGGGCCCGGGTACTGAAGCAACTGGAGCGCAAGCTGCTCTGGCTGTCGTCATGGATGATCCACACCGCCAACCATATCCGGCCCAATCGCGACGGGTTGAAGGTGGGCGGGCATCAGGCGTCCTGCGCCTCCAGCATCTCGATTCTGACGGCGTTGTATCTGGAGATCGCGCGTCCCCAGGACCGGATCGCGGTCAAACCGCACGCCGGGCCGGTGTTTCACGCGATCAACTATCTGCTCGGCCGCCAGACGCGCGAGAAACTGGAGACATTGCGCCAGTTCGGCGGCATCCAGCCGTATCCCAGCCGGGTCAAGGACGGCCCCGAGGTCGATTTCTCCACCGGATCGGTTGGCCTGGGCGTGGCGATGACCACGTTCTCCGCGCTCATGGCCGACTACGTGCG
>PLSZ01000575.1:1928-6327 GCA_003164305.1 Acetobacteraceae bacterium | reverse complement strand
TTCTCCTGCACTTATGTGGAGTCCGCACTTATGTGGATTCCGGTGAAAGTTGCCCTGCGAACCGGACCTCCCTCGCCGGATCGCTCAACATAACATCAAGGTCGCACCTACCATCGGCATCTCCAACAACCCTTGGAGATTGTCATGTTGCAAGACCTGTTCAGCCGTTCGTTGCCACGTTTGACGGCATCGCCTCATGCCGCCGACCTTGATGCGTTCGCGATCTACCTGCGATCCGGAGATTACTGCCGGCTTACGCGCCGCCGGCATGTTCGCCACCTGTATCGCGTCCTTGGCGCCGTCGCCCAAACCCGGCTGGATAAAGTTTCCGACACGGAACTGCGCTCGTTTTTCGGCCGTTGGCCGGGCAAGGGCTACCGGGGCACCGAACGCCTGTTTCATCGGTTTCTGCTCGACAACGGTCGTTTGTGGATCGATACGGACTGCGAACCTCGCCTGGTACTTAAGCAGCAATATCTCGACAGACTGCGTGATCTGCGTGGCCTCGCGCCCAGAACACTGACCTATATCAATTGGTCATTGACCGACTTCCTCACCGATATCCTGGCACCGTGCGACACGGCGGCGGCCATCACGGCCGACGCCATCGAGACTTACTTCCGCACCCGCGGACCGCGGCTCGCGAGACGCACCTTTCGTCATACGGTGGGTGCGGTCCGAAGCTTCCTGAGATACGCTTTTGAATTCGGAGTTCTGCCGGAGCCACTGCACCGGTTCGAGCTGCCGCGCGGCTTCCGGTTCGAGCAACCGCCACGCGCGCTGGCGTGGCCGCAGATAGAAGCGATGCTGGTCGCGATCGACCGCTCGACCTTCGTTGGCGATCGCGACCATGCCATGCTGCATTTGCTGGCCTGGTACGGTCTGCGCCCCGGAGAGGTCGCGTCGCTGGCGGTGAACTCCATCGACTGGCGGGCGAGCATACTATCGGTCTACCAGTCCAAGACCCGCTCAACGCTGACGCTCCCCTTGGCGCCGGCCACGATCGCCGTGCTGCGCGAGCATCTCGCGCGGCGACGCGCGTCCTCGCACCCGCAAATCTTTCTGTGCGGGCAGCCGCCTTATGGCCCGATGAGCTGCTCGCTGGTGACGAGCCGCTTCAAGTTCCATGCCCGGCGAACGGGCCTGCCCATCGCCAGCGCATCGGCCTATGCGCTTCGTCACAGCTTCGCGATGCGCCTGCTCCGCGCGGGCGTCGGTATTGAGGCGATCGGCGATCTCATGGGGCATCGGAATGCAAGCAGCACCAGTGCCTATCTGCGCATCCAGAGCGATATGCTTCGCGGCCTCGCCCTGGATGTTCCCGGCGTGGGAGAACAGCCATGACCGGCATGACCGCGAGCCCTTCTCTCGCGCGGCACATTGATGCCTATCTCTCGCACTGGCGCGTGCTCGGCCGGCGGTATCGCCAGGAAGAATGGCTGCTCGGCGTCGTGTTGAGGGAACTGCCGGCGCTCGGTCATTCCGACCTGACCGCGCAGTCCCATGCGCGTTGGTTCGAGGCCCGCAAGGATCGCCATCCGAACTCGCGACGGAAGTGGGCACAGTTGCTGCGCCACTTCTGCCTGTTCCGCAGACGCTGGGATCCCGACTGCTTCGTTCCGGGGCCGGAACTCGCATGCCGGCGGCAACCCTATGTCACCCCAGTCATTGTGGGTGACAGCCAGATGGCCCGTCTGCTCGCCGCCGCCGATCGACTGAAGCCGGGCCGCAGATCGCCGCTGCGCGCCGCGATGATGCGGATCGCCGTCGTGCTGCTCTATACGACGGGCATCCGCCTCGGCGAGCTTCAGCGTCTGACGCTGGGCGACGTGGAAGACGACACTTCCGTGCTCCGCATCCGGGAGTCGAAGTTCAAGAAGACACGTCTGGTCCCGCTGTCCGCTACCGCGCGGGCCGAGCTATGTGGCTTTCTTCAACGGCGGGCATGCGCTGGCTTCTGTACGGCGGCCGAAGCGGCATTACTGTCCGCTCATCCCCGCCGGACAGGCGGCTATAGCATCCCCGGCCTACAGGCTGGCATCAGGGCGCTGTTCCGCGCGGCGGCGATCGTCGACAACCATGGACGCCCGCCGCGTATCCATGACCTTCGCCACAGCTTCGCGATACAGGTGCTCGCACGGGCTTATCGGCAAGACGGCGACGTGCAGGTGCTGCTGCCGAAACTCGCGATGTATATGGGGCACGTCTCCATCGAATCGACGGCCTATTACCTCCAGTGGTGCGAGGAACTGGCCGCGCTGGCGAGCGCGCGCTTCGCATCCAGGTTTGCCCATATCGTCTCGGAGAGGCAATCATGAGCGGGCGCCAGAAGATGACGCTGCTCGGCACCTCGATCGTCTCGTTCTTCGAAGATTATCTGCCGGCCCAGAGGGGCATGAGCCAGCACACCTCGCGCAGTTATCGAGATGCGATCGTCATGCTGCTGCGCTTCACCGCCAGCGAGTGCGAGCGGGGAATCGAGACTCTCGATCTGGCCGATGTGGGCGGGCCGCGCATTGAGCGATTTCTTCGCCATCTCGAGGTGGATCGGGGCAATGGCATCGCCACTCGCAATCTGCGGTTGGCCGCGATCCATACGCTGGCCCGGTTCCTGACCGGACGCCATCCGGAGCGCATGGGGCACTGGCAGGCCATCATCGCCGTGCCCTTCAAGCGGGGCGCGCAACAAACGCCGACGGAATATCTGGAGGCGGCCGACATCAAGGCTCTGCTGGAATCGATCGATCGGACCGGTGTCGGCGGCTGCCGCGACTACGCGCTGTTCGCGCTCCTGTTCAATACCGGCGCGAGGGTGCAGGAAGTGCTCGATTTGCGGCTTCGCGATGTGAGGCTGGCGCCGCCACATCAGGTGCGGCTTCGCGGCAAGGGCAACAAGATCAGGATATGCCCGATCTGGCCGAACACGGCGGCGTTGCTGGCCGATCTGGTGACACGGCGGAACCTGCCGGCGGACGAGATGTCGGACGCGGCCATCTTCATCAACCAACGCGGCGAGCCGTTGTCGCGCTTCGGTGTCCGGTATCTGCTGCGTAAATACGCGCGACGCGCGGGAGCAACGACATCGGCCACAAACAAGGTGCCGCATCCGCACAGCTTGCGACACAGCACAGCGGTCCACTTGCTCAAGGCCGGTGTCGACTACGCGACGATAAGCCAGTGGCTCGGCCATGCCAGCCTGACGACGACAATGCGCTATGCGCGCGCGGACATCGACCTGAAGCGGCAGGCTCTCTCGCGGGTGTTCCCGGAAAGCCTGGCCCCACCGACTGAGCCGCACGTCCTGCTCGATCCCGGCGGCTTGTCGGACTGGCTGCGCCGCCTCTGAATTATGTTGAGCGATCCGGCGGGGGAAGTCCGGTTTACATGGCCTCTTTCGCCGGAATCCACATAAGTTCGGACTCCACATAAGTGCAATAATGTTGAGCGCAACATTACTGGACGCGGTTGAAGGTTTTCCAGAGCGACGGTCCGCTGTCGGCCGGGCGGTTGACCTGGAGGAGTTGCGTGGCCGTGATCGGGGTCGTGACGTTGCCCTCGGCATCGCCGAACCGGAGGACGCGGGCGGACTCGGCGAAGGCGATTTGCTCGGGCGGCGACAAGGTAATCGCCGACCAGGACTCGGCGTGTTCCAGCGCCTTTTGCGATTCGCCCAGGACGGTAAACGAGCCCTCGATCACTTTGCCGACCACGTCGCCCCAGTGGGTGACGCGCACGGCGGTGAACTCGCGCTCGGATACGGTCATGCCGTTCAGACAGACCAGCCGGAAGAGGCCGGCGCTCATGGCGTAGCTGCTGGACCCGTCGTTCGCGTTGACCAGCACGACCTCCGGGAACACGTCTCCGATCGCCTGGGCTTTGCCGGGTTTCTGGTCGCGGTGGCGAAGCCGGAGCAGGTGCTTGTTGAACCCGGTGCGGCTTTCGTCGCGGCACCGGGATTGTCCGGCCTGCACCACATCGAATCCCTCGCGGCGCAAGCCGACCAGGATTTCGGAGGTTGGGATTGGCGCGAAGCCGGCGGAGCGGGAAGCATGCGCCGTGCTGGCGTAGACCGAGGGGGCAACCTGGCGGATCTGTTCGTCCGTGAGGTAGGTTCCAACGGGCGCGGTCAGCCGTCGCGCCCTGGCTGGCAGGGTGTTGTAAGTGGTCATCGATTTAAGTCTCCATGGTAGGGGTCAGGGGTGGCCGTTTTGGCCGGGTTTCCGTGATAGGGGGTAACAGGAACTGTATAGCACAGTTACGATATAAAAACGACTAAATAGCGAGTGGGAGACTGGGTAATTTACTCGTGTGCGGCGACAATCAGTTGACTGGTGGTTCCAACCATCGGGCGGGTGCAGTTCCCGTAGCCGCTCCACACCGCGCCCAACAGGATCAGGAG
>PLSZ01000575.1:0-1910 GCA_003164305.1 Acetobacteraceae bacterium | reverse complement strand
TCGAAGGCGTCGGCCGTGGCGATGACGCGGCGAAGCTGGGGCGGCATGAGCGGGTGTTCGTGCTGCGGCAGGCTTTCAAAGCCGACCTCGGGCACGACGACGCCCAGGGCTTCGGCCAGCCATTCGGCGACCATGGCGCGGTGGCACCAATCGCCCTCGCCCGCGATCAGCGTCGATTGCGATGGCGGGCGTTCGTAGCAGAGCAGGACCGGCACGAGGCCTCCGGCCAGCATGGTCAGATGGTCGGCCACGGCGCGGGGGTCGAGCGGGCCGAGAATTTCGGTCCGGTACAGGTGGTAGTACTCCTCGATCGACACGCTGTTGAACCATGGGCCGGGCGCGAGTGCCTTGTAGACGCGGTAGCCGGCGGGCATCCGCCGCGGCGTGCCGCGCGATATGCCGATCCGCTTGTGATCGTCGGGCAGCGTGGTGAACCAGGACGCGGTTTTCATCGAATTGCTCCAGGGTAAGAATTCAGTCGGCGGGTCATTCCGATCCGCGCCATTTCTTTGGTATCTTGTGGTATGGTTGTAGCAACTTTCCAGTATATATCATTAAGTCCTCGAATGACACTTAATAGCGCCGTGGAGTTTGTCCTTTACACGAAGCTATCGTCGCGTCATGGTCCCGGCGTTCCTGTGGTAGGGAATAGCGTCTACCCATCTCGTTGTTGGATGGCGCCGCGCTCTTGCGCGACGCGGGACGCCTTGGGCCGTGCGGGCGACCGTGCGGCCCTTGGCGTGCCCGGGGTGGGTTGAGCCGTGTTCGTCGGAGCCGTGCCGAGACAGGCGGTCGAACAGATCACGCGGGCCGTTCCCTTCACGGAATGGCGCGAGGTGTTCGTAGGATGCTCCGGATCGTTTCGCTTCGACCGCGCAGTGCATGACGTTCACCCGACCGTCCGCGTGCATTCCAACGATGTCTCGCTGCTGTCCTGTTCGCTCGGCGCACTCGCGACCGGGGTCGAGTTCGCGATCGGGTTCAAGGGGCGGCTTGCCTTCATGGAGGAGCAGCTTGCGGGCGAGCCGTTCGCGGCGCGCGTCGCGGCGGTCGAGGTCGCGCTGGAGATGGCGAAATACAAGGGCGCCAACTCCTACGCGCAGGCGCATTTCACGCACTACCAGGAGCGGTTCGCCGAGTTCCTGGCGCCGGCGCGGACCCGGCTGGATGAGATGCTGGCGAAGCTGCACATCGCCAGCTTCCACCCCGGCGATTTCCGCGAGCAGGCGCGTCGCGCGGCGGACGTCGGCGGCGGGGTCGCGGCTTTTCCGCCAACCTACAAGAACGGCTATGAGCGGTTGTACCGCTTCGTCGACGACTGCACCGACTGGGCTCGGCCGTCGTACGACATCTGGGACCCGGCCGAGGTCGAGGACTGGCTGGATGACCTGGACGTGCTGGGGGTGCGGTATTGCGTGCTGACCGATCACACGCTGGACCACCACGAACCGGTCACCGTCTACCGTGGGCAGACCAACAAGCCGGTGTTCACCTTCGCCGACCAGGCGTCGAGCTCGATACGCCGCGGCACGCACAGCTCGGAGCCGTTCCGGTACCGGATGCTGGATCCGTCCCTGCTCGCCCACACGTCCGAAGTCGAGATCATCACCGCCACGTCGGCGCAGATGAACTTCCTGAAGGACATCTATCTGGCCAAGGGCATCGCGCACACGTCCGGGATCGCGAACTTCCTGGTGCTGATAGACGGGCAACTGGCCGGCGGCTTCATTTTCGCCCGCGCCAAATTCGGCGGCGACGTGATCTACATGCTGTCCGACTTCGCACTGTCGCCGCGGTCGAGAGTGTCAAAGCTGGTGGCAATGCTGGCGACGTGCGCGTCGGTGATTGGCCGGCTGGAGATCAAGCTGGTGCAGCGCATCGACACGGTCGTAACGACCGCGTTCACCGAT
>PLSZ01000189.1 GCA_003164305.1 Acetobacteraceae bacterium | reverse complement strand
TGGCCGAGGCTGCTGACCGGGAACAACTCGGTGGCTCCCTGCAGGATGGCGATCAAGACCGCCTGAAGCGCATTCATAAGGCTGTTTCCCTTTAGGGGCTGGTTCCGTTTGGGGACTGATCCCGTTTGGCGAGGCGAATCGGGCGGATGGAGTGGGCTTACCCGGTCGGTTCGTGGCATAGACCGGGAACGATGGACACAGGCAAGCCCGAACAGCATACGCACCCGGTTCATGGCCGCGGCGACGGGCGGGACGGTCACGCGCAGCATGACCACCACGGGCATGACCACGCGCCAGGCGCGCATGGGCATTCGCATCACGGTCACCACCATCCGGTTCCGGATCGACTCGACCGCGCCTTCGCCATCGGCGCCGGCGTCAATCTGGCGTTCGCTTTGGCCGAGATCGGCTTCGGGTTCGCCGCCAACTCGGTCGCCCTGGTCGCCGACGCGGTGCATAATCTGGGCGACGTGCTTGGCCTGCTTCTGGGATGGGCCGCCGTCTGGCTGCACCGGCGGCCGCCGACCGTGCGGCGGACCTACGGCTGGGGCCGCTTTTCGATCCTCGCCGCGCTGGCCAACGCCGCCATCCTGCTGGTGTCGGTCGGCGCCATCGGCCTTGAGGCTCTGCACCGCCTGCAACAGCCGGCGCCAGTCTCTTCCGGCACCGTGATGCTGGTCGCCGCGATCGGTATCGTGGTCAACGGCGGCTCCGCGCTGCTGTTTCTGGGCGGCCGCCACGGGGACCTGAATATCCGCGCGCAATATCTGCATCTCGCCGCCGACGCCGCGGTGTCTCTGGGCGTCGTGCTGGCGGCGTTGGGCATGCGTCTGACCGGCTGGGGTTGGCTCGACCCCGCCGCCAGCCTGCTCATCGCCTTCGTCATCGCCCACGGCACCTGGGCGGCATTGCGAGAGGCCTCGGATCTGGTGATGGACGCCGTGCCCGCCAGCGTGTCCCGCGCCGCCGTGCACGACTGGCTCGTGGCGCTACCCGGCGTGATCGAGGTCCACGACCTTCACATCTGGGCTTTGAGCACCACCGAAACCGCGCTGACCGCGCATCTGGTCTGCGGCGGGCAGCCCGAGGACCGGCGGCCACACGATCTCGCCGCCGAACTGCGGCGGCGGTTTGGCATCGGCCACGCCACGGTGCAGATCGAAAGCGACGCGGACGCCGCATTGTGCCGGCTGCGGCCGAACGATGTGGTGTAAGCGTCGGGGCTTCGCCCGGAGCCTGCCCTCGCGCTTGACGCGCGGGGTGGGGTCCAGGGGCAACGCCCCTGGTCGGGGTCCGGGGGGAACCCCGGCGCTTCACACCACACGAGGGCCCACGCCATGGAACGTCCCGAGCTTCTCCGCCGCGAAATCCGCGCTTTGGTATTCGACCAGTACGGCACCATCGTCGACATGCAGAAAGGCCTCACCGAGCTGGCCGAACCGTTCCTGCGCGCCAAAAACTGGAAAGGTAGCGCCAACAGTTTCGTCACCTGGTGGCGCCGTACGCATTACGAGAACTCGATGATCGATGCGTTATGCGATCGCGGTCACACGCCCTACCGACAGATTGGCCACCGCGCGGTCTCGCACGTGATGGATCGTTGCGGCTTCAGCTACACCCAGGATGAGGTCCGCCATCTGGTCGCCGGGATCGAGGCGCTGAAACCGTTTCCCGACGTCGTCTCCGCGCTGCACCGTTTGCGGTTCGCCGGCTACAAGCTGGTGATTTTGTCGAACGGCGATCCCGACATGCTGGAAGCCGCCGGCCCGCATATCGGCTTCCCCTTCGACCGGGTCATTTCGGTTCAGGAAGCGGGCTATTTCAAGCCGCACTGGAAAACTTACGCCAAGGCAGAGGAACTGATCGGCGTCGATCGCTCCGCCTGCTTGTTCGTCGCCAATCACGCGTTCGATTGCATCGGCGCGAAATCGTACGGCATGCGCACCTCCTTCATCGATCGCCGCCGCCGCCCGTTCGGGGAGACACCGCATCAGCCGGACCTGATCGTCGCCGATTTCGCCGAGCTTGCCGCCACGCTGGGGGAAGCATGACCCTCGATCCGTTTCACGCCAGCGATCCCGATCGTTTCCGCGTCGAGACCGAGATCCGTTACTCCGATCTCGATCCCAATGAGCACGTCAATCACGCCCGCTACCTTATTTATCTGGAGGAAGCGCGTCTCGCGTTCCGCCGTCATCTGGACCGGGAGCTCGGCCTGCCCGCGCACGTGACCTGGCCGATCGCGGAATTGACCATCCGTTACGTACGCTCCGCCACCTATCCCGGCGCCATCGTGGTGGAGGTGGCGCCGATCCATGTCGGACGCACGGCGTTCACGCTCGGCTATGGGATTTTCGACCGCGAGGGGTGCGTCGCGGTCGCGCTGAACCGGAGCGTTTGTGTCGATCGCTCGACCGGCCAAAAGGTGCCGCTGACGGACGCCGTCTCCGCCCGGCTGCGCGAAATCGGACGAATCGGGTGACAAAATCCCCGTCAAACAAGGGCTGAACGCGGCTTTCTCGCCGAGGAAGCCCGAAAACAGCGGTTTTTTGGGGCCTGGCACCAAGAATCTGTTGCCCGACTCGATGCGCTATGGTGTGGTCGGAACGGTACAAGTGCTAAACAGTGAGGATCCCATGCCCGCAGCAAAAAAGGCCGCCCCCGCGAAGAAAGCGGCCGCGCCCGCGAAGAAGGCCGCCGCCAAACCCGCCGCGCAGGCAACGGTCACCTTGAAACAAATCGCCGCGACCATCGCCGCGTCTCACGAAATGTCGAAAAAGCAGGCGGAGGCGGTGCTCGACGACCTGGTCACCGCGACGTCGCAACATCTGAAGAAGGGCGACAAAGTTCGCCTGACCGGCCTTGGCATTCTACAGGTTCGCGCGCGTGCCGCGCGCATGGGCCGGAACCCGGCGACAGGCGAAGCCATCAAGATCAAGGCCAGCAAGAAGATCGCCTTCCGTCCGGCGAAGGAACTGAAAGAGTCGGTCTGACCTTTCGGGCGAACGGGTTGTTCAATCGGAAGGTCTGACGGCCTTCCGGTTTTCGTCGTGAGTGGGTATCCTCCCCCAGCGTAAAGGGAGGATAACAAAAATGTTAAGACGAGGGTTTATGATCGCCGCCGGCTCCGCCGCGGCGTTTCCGGCGTGGGCCGACGACACGCCCGGTGTCACCGCTACGGAAATCAAAATCGGCAATACCGCATCGTACAGCGGGCCCGCTTCGGCGTACGGCATCATCGCCAAAACCGAAGCGGCATTGTTCAAAATGGTGAACGAGCAAGGCGGCGTCGGCGGCCGACAGATCAATTACATTTCGCTCGACGATGGCTACAGCCCACCCAGAACCGTGGACCAGGTGAGGCGACTGGTGGAGCAGGACGGCGTCGCGCTGATGTTCGCCACCATTGGCACGCCCTCCAACACCGCGATCTTTCGTTACACCAACGGGAAAGGCGTGCCGCTGCTGTTTCTGGGCTCCGGCGCCAACAAATGGGGCGACTATAAGGCGACACCCTGGGTCATGGGCTGGCAGCCAAGTTACCGCACCGAGGCGCAGATCTACACGGCTTATGTGAAAGAACATAAGCCCGGCGCGAAGATCGGCATTCTTTATCAGAACGACGACTTCGGTAAGGATTATCCAGCAGGCGTCAAGGATGTTCTCGGCGCCGACTTCGACTCCATGGTGAAGACCGTGTCGTACGAGGTCACTGATGCCACGGTCGATTCGCAGGAACTTGAACTGAAGAACTGGGGCGCCGACGTCGTCATCACGGCCGCCACGCCGAAGTTCGCCGCCCAGGCGATCAGGAAGATCGCGGAACTGGGGTGGAAACCGTTGCACTTCATGACCAATGTGTCGATCTCGGTCGGCTCCGTCATCACGCCCGCCGGCCCGGAGAACGCGACGGACATGATCAGCGCCGCGTACCTGAAGGACCCGACCGATGCGAGTTGGAAGGACGATCCGGGCATGAATCAATGGCGCGCGTTCATGGCGAAATACATGCCGGGCGCCGATCTGACCGATGGGGGCACCGTGTTCGGCTACGGCGTCAGTTATACGTTGTGGCAGGTGTTGAAGCAGTGCGGCACCGACTTCTCCCGCGCGAACATCATGAAGCAGGCGGCGAACCTGAAGGATCTTGACGTGCCGGTGCTGCTGCCGGGTATCAAGGTCAGCACCAGCCCGACGAATTTTCATCCCATTCGCCAGATGCAATTGCAGAAGTGGGACGGCAAATCCTGGAAGTTGTTCGGTTCGGTGTTGCAAGGAGCAGGCGATCTCTGACCGCGTTCGTTCGTCGCCCCAGAACACGGTAAACGCGTCCGAGGCGACGAACCCCGCGATCCTTGCATGCAGCCGTTCCATCTCGACGGTCGAAAGATGCTTGTTCGCCCCTGAGTTCTCTGGCGCCGGTAAAAACCCGGGGCAGCACCGAGGTGATAAACGAGAACGCGCGATGCGGCCGCCGCGGCGAATAATGCGAGGTCAGACAACCCGAGATACGGCACGCGCTTCACCCCCGTCGCGGGTCATCAGCAAATCGAACGTGATGCATACCGGATTTTCGCCGCGTTCGAGCCACCCCTCATGCACGTGGCCCTGACCATCGACGACGAGAAGATCCAGTGCCGCCCTCCCATTTCTGACGTGGCCGTTGCGCACCAGGACCTCGGTCGCGTTGTCCGGCACCGTCGTTCCGTCCAGAAACCGAGCGCCGACCAGGCTGCCGAGACTGCCGCGGATCGTCGCGTTGGGCATGTCGTGCCGTTGCGCGATGGTTTCGATCGCGGTGATGATATCTTCGTTCGGCCGCACGCGCGCGATCACGGCGTCAGCATTCGGGTGCGATGAACCGCCCGGCTGGAACAAGGTGAAGTTGGTTTCAGGATCGAGCGACGTCGCGATGTCAACCTCGGAGCTGCCCCACGCGTGAACCGTCACCGGTTCGGCGATGATCGTTGCATCGGTCAGGATGTGCCCGCCGCGCCGCGCGCCATCAGGCTCGATCCAGGTAGCGTGGCAGTGCAGCCAGGGTTTCCCGTCATGCCACCCGAAGGTGGCGTTCGCCTGCTCGATGAGCACCACGCCCGCGGGTTGACGTGGCGCGGAAAAGTAAGCGACGTGGGATTCGTTGTCGGGCGGCCCGGGCATTACGTAGCGAAACGGATCGAACGCGCCGCCGGTAAAGGTCAGAGTGCCGCCGCGCCATCCGGCCTTGACCAATGGCTCCACCGCGGCCTGCAACAGCGATACCCCGCTTCGCGATGGAACGGTCACAGACGCAACGACTGCCGCGACACTGTCGATCCGTTGCCGATGTACTGGGCCAGGTTGCGAAAGTGTCCGCATTCAGCGGCCCACCGCGTAGCCTTGCATCCCGCGGGGATTGGCGCCCGCGAACATCTGACCATCCGGCTCCAGCCGCGCGCCGGACAGGCGGCCTTCGCTCCAGTCGTCGCCTTTGCTGGCATCGTGCCCGCGCTTGCGAAGGTCGCTCAACACGCGGTCCGCGTAACGGCCTTCGATTACGACCTTGCCGGGCCGGGCGACCCGAGGCCAGAAGCTGCTCGGCCAATGCTCGGTATGGAACGAGGGCGCATCGATCGCTTCCTGGATATTTAAATTGTGATGCACCATGCGCAGGAACATGGTCAGCGACCATTGATCCTGCTGCTCGCCGCCCGGCGTGCCGAACGCCATCCAGGCGCGGCCGTCGCGCAGCGCGAAACTGGGAGACAGAGTGGTGCGCGGGCGTTTCCCAGGCTCCAGCGAGTTCGGCAGCCCCGGTTTCAGCCAGAACATCTGACCGCGCGTGCCCATGGGAAAGCCCAGCCCGGGGACAACGGGGGAGGATTGCAGCCAGCCGCCGGACGGTGTGGCGCTGACCATGTTGCCGTGCTTATCGATCACATCGATGTGGCAGGTGTCCGCGCCGATCACGCCGAGTTGCGAAACGGTGGGCTCACCTGTTCCGCTCGTGTCGCCCTCAAGAAGGCGGGCACGTCCGGCGCCCTGTTGGTCCACGACGGCCGAGAAACCAGGCAGCGTGCCGGGACGCAACTCCATTGACGCCGCCGCGCCGATCAGCCCGCGCCGGTCCGCGTTATAGTCATCGGACAGCAACTCTTTCAGTGGCACTCGGCAGAAATTCGGATCGCCGTAATACGCCTCGCGATCCGCGTAAGCGAGTTTGGCGGATTCGACGACCGTGTGAACGAACTCCGCGCCATAAGGGTCCATCGCGCCGAGATCGTAACCTTTCAACAGCGCGAGTTGTTGCAGGAACACCGGCCCCTGACTCCAGGGACCGCATTTCAGCACGGTGTGGCCGCGGTAATCGTAGTGGACCGGGTCCTCCACCGTCGCCGACCACCCCGAAAAGTCGTCCGCCGTCAGCAGGCCGCGGTGGCGCTCGCCGGTGACATCCAGAACCTCGGTGCCGCGGAAGAACCTATCGACCTGATCGGCGACAAACCCCTGATACCAGGCGCGGCGAACGGCATCGATGCGCGCCTCGCGATTGGATCCATTGGCTTCGCGGCACAGCCGTTTCCACGTGTCCGCCAGCGCCGGACGCGCGAACAAAGCGCGCGGGGCGGGTGTCGCTCCCCCTGGTAAATAAACTTCGGCCGAGCTTTTCCATTCGGCCTGGAACAACGGCCGCATGCTCTCGATTGTCGCGGAAATGCGCGGCACCAAATGGATGCCGTTGCGCGCATAGCCGAGCGCGAAGGACAGCACGTCCGTGAACTCCCACGTCCCCCAGTCGCGCAGCAGCAGGCACCAGGCGTCGAACGCGCCCGGCACCACGGCTGGCAGCAGCCCGGTGCCGGGGATCAGATCCAGACCCATCGCCTCGAACGCGCCGATGGTGGCAGCGCGCGGGGAGGGCCCCTGGCCGCAAATCACCCGCTGCTTCCCCGCCTTCGCATCGTGCAAAATGATCGGCGCATCCCCCGCTGGGCCATTTAAATGCGGCTCGGCGACCTGGAGGACAAAAGCCGTGGCGACAGCGGCGTCGAACGCGTTGCCGCCGCGTTCCAGCACCGCCATGCCCGTGCTGCTGGCCAGCCAGTGCGTGCTGGCGACAACGCCGAACGTGCCGGCGANNTGGTGCTGGTGGTCGGCCCGAGCGGCGCCGGTAAGGATTCCCTGCTGAACGCGGCGCGGGAGGCGTTTCGAAACGATCCGAGCGTGCATTTCGCGCGCCGGGTCATTACGCGCCCAGAGGATCCGCTCGGCGAGAACCACGAACCGGTCAGCGAATCGGAATTTGCCGCGCGAGACTTCGCTTTATCGTGGTCCGCGCACGGTTTGCGCTACGGGATTCCCGCGGTCGACATCGCCCCCGTGGTTGTCGCCAACGTGTCCCGTGGCGTCATCGCGACGGCGGCCGAACGTTACGATACCCGCGTGATCGAGGTCACCGCCCCCCCAGCGTTGCTCGCCGCGCGCCTTGCGTCACGCGGCCGTGAAACCATCGACGATGTCGCCCGCCGCCTGAACCGCGAGGCGGCGATCCCCGATGGCGTAATGCGGGAGACGGTATGGAACGACGGCTCCCTGGCCGAAGGCATCGAGCGATTCGTCGCCGCGTTGCGCCGGGTGATCGCAGCCGCGGAGTCATGATCGCCAGTCTCATCCTCGGTCTTCTGGCGGCCTTCGTCTGGTTCGTGCAACTGGCGACAGTATCCGATCTGTCCGGCGGCGACGCGGCGGGCAACGGCCTGTCACAGGCGTTCGCCGGATTCGAAATCATCATCCTGTGGCTGCTGCTGGGGGCGCTCGTGCTCATCGCGGGCGTGAAGGGCAGGGTATCGATGCCGGTGGTGCTGCCCGCCCTGGTGGCACTCCCCGCGTCCGGCGTCGCGGCGTTGGCGGTACTGGGCTTGCTGGCCCATCCCGCCGACCCGCCTTACCTATGGCCGATGATCGTTTCGGCTGCGGTGCCCCCGTTGGTTTTGCTGTTCTGCGTCTGGGCTATCGTCCCCATGGCGCGGCAATCGGTGCCGTCATGGTTTGTCGCGGCAAGCGTCTGGGGCGCCACAGTGCTGTTGAGCACGACGATCTGGCCGTTCCAGCAAATCCGAAACTCCGTCATTCGCCAGGAAGCCGCCGAGCAGGCCAATTGGGCCGCCGACTTCGAGAAATTGCCGCGGGACGCGCCACTGTGGGATTGGACTCCGTTCCTCGACACGCCAAACGAGGACAGGCAAGCCGCCGTGATCCAAGGCATTCAATATCTGCCCCGGCGCCAGGATGAAGCGGAAACGA
>PLSZ01000144.1 GCA_003164305.1 Acetobacteraceae bacterium | reverse complement strand
TCAGGGGTTAAGCGGGCTGGTATAAATGCGCCCATTCGTGAATTGTTCGGCCAAGCCCAGAAGTGGGTCGCGCGGTTACGCCGACGGCGACGGCGCGAAAGGCTGCCATCGAGATCGACCTGTTCGTGGGAAGGATGATATGATGACTGACCTTTCCCGTAATGCGGCGCAGGCCAGCCCCACCTATAGTGGCAACATCCCCTGCCGATCCCCGGGACGTCCGCCATCCGCGGTCGCCTTTACCTCCCCATCAGCGAAGCGCAGCCGCATCCGCGTGCCCGGTTTCATCCCAGCGGCCTGGGTGATCGGCGTCCCCGACGGGTCGGTGACCAAGGCATAGCCTCGAGCCAATACCGCCAGCGGCGAAACCGACTCCAGCCGGGCGGCGGTGCCTTCCAGCCGAGCCCTCGCCTCCCGCAGCGACCCGCGCAGTGGGCCATCGGTCAGGCGAACCAGCACGCGGCCGGCACGCTGGTGCACGGCGCCGACGGCCTGGCGCAGGCCCGACAGCAGGCGTTGCTCGGCCAGACTCAAAGCGTGGCGGCGCACGGCGACCAGCCCAGGAAGGGCGAGGATCAGTCGGTCGCCGCGGTCTCGGACGCGGCCGCGGGCGGCCAGGATCATCGCGGGTAGGTCAGGCAGCCGGTTGCCGTAGGACGCCAGCGCGGCGCGCCGCCGCTCCAGCAGATTGGGCAGCGCCAGGATCAGGCGGTCGCCGCGGTCGTCCAGGCGCTGCCGCGCGGTGCCCAACAAAGACGGCAAATCGGGCAGGCCGCGTTCGGCGCGCACCAGCCGCAGCCGCCGGTCGCGGGTAACGGAGGCCAGCGCGGAGGCCAGCCGAGCAGCTTTTTGGGCCAGGTCGGCCAGCAAATCGGCGCGCGCCGGGATCGCCATTTCGGCGGCGGCGGTCGGCGTGGGGGCACGGCGGTCGGAGACGAAGTCGATCAGGGTCGTGTCCGTCTCGTGGCCGACGGCGGAGATCAGCGGAATGCGGCAGGCGGCGGCGGCGCGGAGGACGATTTCCTCGTTGAACGCCATCAGGTCTTCCAGGCTGCCGCCGCCGCGGGCGACGATCAGCACGTCGGGGCGCAAGCCCCCCGTGAGCGCGTCGAAACCGGAGATGGCGGCGGCGATCTGCTCGGCGGCGCCCTCGCCCTGGACGGCGACGGGCCAGACCAGAATGCGGCGAGGAAACCGGCGCAGGATCGTGGTGCGGATGTCCTGGATCACCGCGCCGCGCTCGCTGGTGATCACGCCGATGACCTCGGGCAGCACGGGGAACGGGCGTTTGCGGTCGGCGTCGAACAGGCCCTCGGCGGCGAGGCGCACACGCAGCATCTCGATCCGCGCCAGCAACGCCCCGGCGCCGGCGTATTCCATGCGCTCGACGATCATCTGGTAAGAGGAACGTTCGCCGTAAGCGGAAATGCGGCCGGTGGCGATCACCTCGACGCCGTTCTCCGGCAACAGGCCGAGGCGGGAGATCGCGTTCTTCCAGACGATGCCAGAGAGTTTGGCGGACTCGTCCTTCAGCGAGAAATAGATGTGACCGGACGGGTAACGCTTCATCTCGGTGATTTCGCCGCGCACCCGGACGCGGCCGAATTCGCCTTCCAGCGTGCGTTTGATCGCACCGGAAATTTCCGAGACGGTGAACTCGGGCAGGTTGCTCGGGTTAAGCGGTCGAGGCCCAGGGGGGAGACCAGGGGGGAGTTCGTCCATGAGCGGAAGCCTATGCTACACGGCGCGGCGACGGAACCGGGGGTGCGGGCGATGCGGGTGTTGGTGATCGGATCGGGCGGCCGCGAACATGCCCTCTGTTGGGCCATCGCCGCCAGTCCACTGCTGGAGAAATTGTGGTGCGCGCCGGGCAATCCCGGGATCGCTTCGGTGGCCGAGTGCGTGCCGATCGGGGTGATGGATTTTCCCGAGCTGGTGGCTTTCGCGGTCGCCAACAAGGTTGACCTGGTTGTGCCGGGTCCCGAGGCGCCCCTGGTCGCCGGCATCACCGATGCGATGCAGGCCGCGGGCATCGCCTGCTGCGGGCCGAGCATGGCGGCGGCGCAACTGGAAGGCAGCAAGACCTTCACCAAGGAAATCGCCGACGCCGCCGGCGTGCCGACCGCCAAATGGGAACGGTTCGAGGACGCCGAAGCCGCGCGCGAATTTGTCCGCCGCCGCGGCGTGCCGATCGTCATCAAGGCCGACGGGCTCGCGGCCGGCAAAGGCGTGGTCGTGGCCACCACCGAGTTCGAAGCGCTGACCGCGATCGATGCGATAATGGAACGTCGCGCCTTTGGTGAGGCAGGCGCTTCGGTCGTGATCGAGGAATTCCTGGTCGGTGAGGAAGTATCGCTTTTCGCGCTGTGCGACGGTCGGTCAGCCGTGCTGCTGGGCTCCGCGCAAGATCACAAGCGGGTTGGCGACGGCGATGTTGGGCCGAACACCGGAGGGATGGGGGCTTACGCGCCAGTGCCGGCGTTCCCTCCGGCGGCGGAGCGGGATGCGTTCGAGCGCGTCGTGCTGCCCGTGCTGGCCGAAATGGAAGCGCGTGGTACCCCATTTCGTGGCGTGTTGTTCGCCGGGCTCATGCTGACCGTCGACGGACCGAAGCTGATCGAGTTCAACGTGCGGTTCGGCGATCCCGAGTGCCAGGTTTTGCTCAGCCGGTTGCGCTCCGATCTGTTACCGGCGTTACAGGCGGTATGCGACGGCGAACTCGCGCATTTCGACGTGCGGTTGTTCGATACGGCGGCGATCGCGGTGGTGTTGGCGGCACGGGGTTACCCCGAGGCACCGGAACGCGGCGGGGCCATCAGGGGTCTGGAGCAAGCGGCGGAGGTGGCGGACGCGCGGGTGTTCCACGCGGGAACCGAACAAGACGTCGATGGAACGATCCGGGCGGCGGGGGGACGCGTGCTGACGGTGTGCGCCACGGGGAATACGCTGACGGCGGCTCGGGATAGGGCGTACGAGGCAGTGGACCGGATCGACTGGCCGACCGGGTTTTGCCGGCGGGATATTGGGTGGCGGGCACTAAGTTAGTGTAAGGTCGTCGGATGGCATCAAGTGAGGTGTATGTCTGCTGGTCGGCCGAACATGCCGTTACTTTCTGGGTCAGGCCGCGGCCTGGTCTTTCGCGTATTGCAAGGAACCCGGTGTGGTCAACGTTTCACCCGTTTCCAGCAGCGTTTCAGGCCGGACAACACCACCATCCAGCCGCCGTATGGTTGCGGATTGGCATCCTCGCGCAGTTGATCGTGGGTGACGCGCAGGCGGCGGGATTCTCCGATGGCCTCGATTTCCCAGGTAACGTGGGAAGTGCCTTCGGCTTTGACCTCCTCGCCCCACAGCGCTTGGAAACTTTGCACCAGACGACGCGACGGGTCGATTTCAAGGTTTTCGCCTTCGAAGATCGGCGAGCCTCACCCGGTCGCCGCATAGCGAAAGCCGGGCGTCCAGTCTGAGGGGAAGACCGCGCCAAAAGTGGATTTACGCCGCAAGTCCGGGTTGGTGATCGCTTCCCAGAACCGTTCCGGTGTCTTTTCGCCTCATGCAACCGATCTGAGGGGAAAGGCGGCGAGGGCGACCACTCCGCCAGTAAGAGTCTCCAGGTTCGGAGAGGCATGGCGTCGGTTGGTCGGCTGGCACTCCTGTGCGGGCGCCTTGGCAAAAAAGCAAACGCCGGCGTTTGACGAACGAAGTCGTCGCGTCATGATTTTCCAGATGATGCCCGGTTTCCGCGACACTCATTTCTGAGAATGCGAAAGCAAAAACCGGGTGGCTTGTGAATGTTCGATGGCTTTAGGTGTGTCGAATTGCCACGGATGGAAAACAAATGACAAACGCCTCACAAAACGAGCCCGTTGCCGTATGCGAAACCCTGCTCCCCAACCTTCAGATTTGGGAGCCGGAGGCGATCCAATGGGAACTCGACCGCCCGCAAGGCTGCAAGCTGACCCTGCCACAAGGTGACTGGAACACGCCAGGTGTGCCATTCACTTACGCGTTTTTCATGCCTGATGGCGTATGGTTTCCACCGCACGCCCACCCGAGCGATGCCCGCGTCGTTGTGATCAAGGGCAACTTGCTTCTCGGTCAGGGCTCCACCATGGACACCGCCGCGGTTCGAATACTTGGACCTGGATCCACGGCCTTTGTGCCCGCCAATCTTGCACATTATGAGGGCTCGAAGGGTGAGACAATTATCATCGGATCGGCGGTCCATCCATGGGGCACAAATTTCGTGGAGGGGTAACGCCCGGCTTCTCGACGCCGATTCGTTAAAGCCGCGCCCGCCCTCATACTGCAAGGGGTGCGGGCGCGGCCGCGAGGGGTCAGGAAGACACCCCGTGCGGGATATCCGCGCCATGACGCCGCCGATCCGGGAGCATGGGAACCCCGAAAGCCGCTTCCAACTCGACATGGGAGTCTGGCTGCCCATCGACCGATATCAAATGGCCCCTGGCGACACGACTGTTGGAGCTAAGGGCCCGTCCGGCAACAAACGAATCGAATTGGCACCCGTATCGAGTCGGGCACACAGGCTTTGGTCGGCCGCCAGAGCGTTTGATTCCTGACGGATCCTAAGCCATGACCGGCGGACGGCGCGGGTCGGCCGATGCCCCGGGCGAGCCGGATCACGAGCGGGCAACACAACGGGAGAAGGGGGTCGATCACCGGTGACGATGGCCGGCCCACGCCTGGCGCGTGGCCTGACGAGCCGACGGTATGGTGGGCCCGGATCGCGGCGGGGCAGGCGCGACCCCTGGCGCTCAGGTCATGCGCGTTGAACGCCGGTGAACAAAATCAAACCTTTCATCATGTTCGTCAGATCCCCGCGATAAGCCACGGGCTGGTAGTACAGACCCAACGGCATCGCCGGTGCATCGACAAACGCCTGGCGCTGCATGTCGGCGGCCAGCGACTTCTGTGACGCCATGTCGGTCGCGTGCAGCCATTGGTCGCGCAGCGCCTCCAGCTTCGGCGCGTCCGGCCAGCCGAACCAGGCGTTCTTGCCGTTGCCGCGCAGCACCGCGTTGCCGGCGGGATTGTCCCAGTCCAGCCCGCCCCACATGGAGCCGAAGATGTTCCAGCCGCCCTCGGCGGGCGACTGGCGGCGCGTGATGCGCTGCACGACGGTGCCCCAATCGGTGGAGACGTAATCGACGTTCAGGCCGATCTTGGACAGCACGTCCGCGCCGACCTCACAGATCGCGGTGATGCGCGGCACGTCGGCGGCGCCGAGGAACACGACCTTCTCGCCGTTGTAGCCGGCTGCCATGACCTCTTTACGCAATGCCGCGAAGTTGGGATTGGGACTGAAGTTTTCCATTCCCGCCTCAGACGCGTAGGCCGAACTCGGCGCGAAGAAACCGACATGGTCGTTGATCACGTCAGGCCCGGCTTCGCCAGCGACGGCGGTCATGAACTCCTTCTGGTTCACCGCGCGCAACGCGGCGCGGCGGATCGCCGGATTATCGAATGGCGGATACAACTGGTTGAAGCGCAGCACGCCGATCAGGCCGGTGGTTTCCATGACCTCGACCCGCAGGTTGCGGTCGGCCTTCAACGACGGCACCAGATCCATCACCGGTTGCTCGACCCAATCGACCTCGCCGTTGCGCAAGGCGGCGGCCTGAGTGGATGGGTCAGGCGTGGTGATCCACTCGACACGCTCGAAGTTGGCGATGCGCGGGCCGGCGCAAAAACTGGCCACGCCGTCGCGCGGCACGTATTTGTCGAATTTCGCATAGGCGTTGTGGGCGCCTGAGACTCTCTCGTCGGGGAGGAAGCGGAACGGGCCGCTGCCGACCATCTCATTCAACAGCGTGGTGGCCGGAGTCAGAGCCAGCCGCTCCGGCATGATCGCCGCCATCTGGTTGGTCGGTTTCGCCAAAGCCTGAGGCAACAGCGGGAACGAACGGTTCAGCCGGAACACGATCTGCTGATCCGACGGCGCGCTCAACTCATCCGTCGCGCCCATCAGCGCCTGGGCGAAGGGATCCTTGGCGGCCCAACGGCGCAGGCTGGCGACGACGTCTCGGCCGAGCACCGGCGTGCCGTCATGAAACAGCAAGCCGTCGCGCAGCGTCAGTGTCCACACCTTCTGATCGACATCGACGGTATGGCCGGCGAGCATCTGGTATTGCGCCGTGCCATTCGCGTCCAAAGCGAATAGCGTGTCGAACACCATCATGACGTGATTGCGCGTGACGAAGGCGCTGACCAGCGGGTCGAGCAACGCCAGATCCGCGTAAGGAACGAATTTCAGCGTGGTGGCGGAGGCGGCTCGCACAATCGATGGGCGGCCGATGCCGCTTAGCAAGGCAGAGGCGGCGGCGCGCCCAACGAACTGGCGTCTCTTCATACTCATCCACTCCGGCGATGGTTGATCGACGAGGTTGGATGAGCAAAAGTCAGGCCAGGCTGTCGTGGTCCTCCGTGACGACGGCGGGATCAGACGGCCCATTCCGCTAACGACAACCGCTTTACCATTTCAAACCATTTCGGAATGGAGCGGGTCAGACCCGCATCGGCATCAGCACGTACAGCCCGCTGGCGTCCGCCGCGTCCTGCACCACGGTGGGCGCCGCGCCGTCTGAGAAGCGGAATTCCACCTGCTCCCCGATCTGATCGGTGATGTCGTTCAAGTACCGCGCCTGGAACCCGATCTCCAACGGACCTGAGTCGTAGGTCACGCGGCCGCCGTCGAGTTCCTCGCTGGCGGTGCCCTGCTCCGGGCTGGAGGCGGACAGCACCAACAGATCGCGCGCCAGGGTCAACTTGACGGGCCGCGAGCGCTCGGCCGAGATCGCCGCGACGCGGGCCACGGCATCGGCGAAGTCTTTCTTGCCGACCCGCAGAACCTTGTCGTTGCCGCGCGGGATAACGCGCTCGTATTCCGGGAAGGTGCCGTCGATCAGCTTGCTGGTCAGCAACACGTTATCGGCGCGGAACTGGATGCGGGTGTCGGACAGCGCGACCTCGACGTTGCCGGTCACCTCGTCCAGCAGTTTCCGCAGTTCGTTGACCGTCTTGCGGGGGATGATGACGCCGGGCATCGAGCCAGCGCCCTCGGGCAACGGCTCCTCCACCCGGGCGAGGCGATGCCCGTCGGTGGCCACCGCGCGCAGCACCTTGGTGCCGTCGCTGTCGGCGGCGTGGAGATAAATGCCGTTGAGGTAGTAGCGGGTTTCCTCGGTGCTGATGGCGAAGCGCGTGCGATCGATCAAACCTCGGAGAGTTTGGGCCGAGAGGTTGAAGCGGTGCGGCAGCGTGCCGGCGGTCATGGCCGGAAAGTCCTCGACCGGGAGGACCACGAGGCTGGTCGCGTAACGGCCCGCGCGCAACGCGAGTTGGGCGTCACCGCCCGGATGATCCAGTTCGACCTCGGCGCCGTCAGGCAGGCGGCGGACGATCTCGTACAGCGTCGCGGCGGGCGCGGTGCAGGCGCCGTTGCGGGTGGTGCTGGCGGCAACGTCCTCCACGATCGCGATTTCCATGTCGGTGGCGGTGAGGGACAATTTGCCCTCGCGCACGGCGATCATGACATTGGCGAGGATGGGGATCGTGTTGCGCCGTTCTACCACGCTCTGCACATGGGCCAGGGCCTTCATCAGCGTGGCGCGGTCCGCCTGCAGTTTCATCGTTTGCTGTCCTTCAAGCCCGGGCACCCCCTTAAAGGGGATTCGGTCGCGCACTGTAGCAATGTGCGGCGTGGCGCGCCAAGCGGGGAGTGCGCGAGAAACAGGGCAATCGCTTGAACCGCGAATGGGCCAGGGTCCGGGGGTGAAACCGCGGCCTTCCCGGTCCCGGCGCATTTCCCTGACTTTCCGTCCTCCGGCGCGGACGCCTAGGGTAGGCGGCGATAACACCAGGCGGACTCAACCGCCGGACACGGAGGATAACGCATGAAGACGCACGGCCTGGCCCGTCTCGCGGGCCTTCTCATCACCCTCGCCCTCCCCTCCGTTTCCTGGGCCGCCGAACCCCAGCGCGGCGTCACCGAGACCGAGATCATCATCGGCACCGCCACCGACCTGTCCGGTGTGACGGCGGTCCAGGGCGTCAACAGCGCCGACGCGATCCGCCTCGCGTTCGAGGAGTTGAACGCCGCCGGCGGCATCAACGGACGCAAGATCCATTACATCGTCGAGGACACTCAGTATCAGGTCCCGCGCGCCGTGCAGGCGATCAACAAGTTGATCAACAACGACGGTGTTTTCTTCACCATCGAGGACGGCGGCACACCGATGAACAACGCCACTTTCCCGATGGCGCTGGAGAAGAACGTGCCGAAATTGCTGCCGTTATCGGCCGCGCGCTCGATGTACGAGCCGTTCAACCGCCTGAAGTTCAGCCAGTATTCGTCGTACGTCGATCAGATTCGCGCCGGCGTGAAGTATTTCGTCGAGCAACGCGGCAAGAAGGCGGTCTGCGCGATGTATCAGGACACCGATTTCGGCAAGGACGTACTGGCCGGCGCGGTCATGCAGACCGAGGCGATGCATATCCAGATCGCCGGCACTACCGCGCACAAGCCGACCGACACCGACTTCACCGCCGCGATCGCCAGGCTGCGCGACGCCAATTGCGATCTCGTCGTGCTCGGGACCATCGTGCGCGACACCACATTGATCCTGTCGACCGCGCGCAAGGCGGGCTGGAACGTCGATTTTCTCGGGCAGATCGCCAGTTACGACACCGCCATCGCGGCCGCGCCGGGCAACGTGGCAGAGGGCTTCTACGCGATGTCGCCATCGCTTTACGCCTATCCGGACGATCCGCGACCGGAAGTGCAGGCGCTGATGAAACGCTTCAAGGACAAGTACGGGTTCGACATCAATTACCTGGGCGAGACCGGCTACGTCTCGGCGCAGATCGCGATCGAGGCGTTGCGTCGCGCCGGCCGCGACCTGACCCTGGACAGCCTGATCGCGGGGATGGAAAGCCTGAACGACTTCAAGGATATATTCGGGGCCACCTATACGTTCACACCAACGGATCACCACGGCACGACCAAGGCGTTCTTGTCGGCGGTGCATAACGGGCGCTGGGTGCCGGTGATGGCGGACGCGTTGGCTTACTGACACGGCACGGGCGGCGCGCGACGTCCGGGCGCCGCCCGACGCAAGCCCCGGCGAGGTCCCAGCATGCCGGGACCGCGTTCGTTCGGCGATCTCGTCGGCTCACGCAAACGACCGGATCGAACGAGGTCGGCCGCTACGACCTCACCTCACACCGACTTCATCTTCTTCGCCACGACTTCCGACGACTTGTCGGTATCGAACATGCGGATCGTCAGCATCTCATCGACCGAGAACAACTCGCCCACGATCGCGCCGGCCAAAGCACAATCGTGCGTGACCAGATGCCGGGTCAGCACATAGGCGTAATAACCGCGCTTCTTACCCCGGTCCTTCTTGAACATATACCGCGCGAGGCGGTAGCCGCTGGTCAGCAGGCCGACGCCCGGCAGGGTGCCCAAGCCTTTCTTGACGGCTTTTTCGGTCTTTTGGCTGATAATGTAGTCGAGCACCTTGGTCGCGATCCAGGTGTGGTCGTGCGCCATTTCGGAGTTCACTCTGGCGCCCGACATGCATTTGCAGCCGGAGAATTTGCCCAGGTTGGAGCGGATTTTCTTGAGCGCGATGACGTGCGCGGTGGTTTTCACCATCGCCGTGCCGGAGGTCGCCATCGAGCCCAACGTGAGGACGCCGCCGACGATGACCAGCCCCAGGCCGGTGGCCGAGACCGCCGCGCCGGCCGCCACCGCGCCCGCGACCGCGAGAGACGAGGTATGGGTTCCCAATTGCGCCGCCGACATGCCGACGCCACTGACCGTGTTGCCCACCGTTGCGACAGTTTTGGAGGTGCCCCCACCGCGCAGCGTGCGTCCGTCCCAACTGAACGCGCTGGGCACGTTGACCCAGGCGCCGTTGATGGCTTCGTCGATATCGTCGTCATCGTCGTCTTGGTCGACGCTTCCGGACATGCTTTCACTCCGTGGATGGTTGGCGGCATAATCACCGGCCGCGCCGGCGAGCGACCCGGCGGCGGGATCGCGGACCTTCGATGCGCGTGGCGCCCCCGTCTGGCCGTACCGGCCGTCTCACCCGCGCGACCCTGACTGGACGGGTGTGACACTGTCGCTTCAATGTGGCGGGCCACCATTCCAATGTGAAGGGCGGGCGCTGCTGCGTACCTCGTGGCACGGACAGAGATTTAATCCCGTCGGCCCGCGATATCACGTGGCCTGTCCGACGGCGCCGCCGGCCTGGCTCGATGATTCAGTCCACGATCGGAGCGGTTTCGTACGGCGAGCCGACCAATGCCTCGCACTCCGCCGCCCGTCGCGGATACTTCTCCTGTCGCTTCGGGTCGGGGCGGGACCCCTGGCGTTCAGGCCATCCAGGCGGGCACCGGCAAGCCCTTCTCACGCAGGTAGGGCGGATTGAACAGCTTCGACGCGTAGCGCGCTCCGCCGTCGCACAACATCGTTACCACGGTGTGTCCCGGCCCCAACGACTTCGCCACCCGGATCGCGGCGGCGATGTTAATGCCTGAGGACGTGCCCACCGACAGCCCCTCATGGATCAGCACGTCGTAGATCTGTTCCAGCGCTTCCGCGTCCGAAATACGGAGGGCGTCATCGATCGGCGCGCCCTCCAGGTTCGCGGTGACCCGCCCATTGCCGATGCCCTCGGTGATCGAGGACCCGGTCGCGGTCAGGTCGTTGTTCTTAACCCAGCCATACAGCCCGCTGCCGTCGGGATCGGCGAGCACGATCCGGATGTTCGGGTTCTTCTCCTTCAGCGCCATGCCGACGCCGGCCAGCGTGCCGCCGGTGCCGCAGGCGCAGGTGAAGGCGTCGATTTTACCGTCGGTCTGCCGCCAGATTTCCGGCCCGGTGGAGACGCGATGGCCCTCGCGATTGGCGAGGTTGTCGAACTGATTGGCCCAAACGCCGCCGGTTTCCTCTGCCAGACGGCGGGACACGTGCTGATAGTTGCCGGGGTCGCGATACGGCTTCGCGGGCACCAGGCGCAGGTCGGCGCCAATCATCCGCAGGAAGTCGATTTTCTCCTGGCTCTGGGTTTCCGGTATCACGATGATGCAACGATAACCGCGGGCGTTGCCGACCAGGGTCAGGCCAATGCCGGTGTTGCCGGCGGTGCCCTCGACGATGATGCCGCCGGGCTTGAGGACGCCGCGCTTTTCGGCGTCGGCGATGATGTAGCGCCCAGCGCGATCTTTCACCGAACCGCCGGGGTTCATGAACTCGGCCTTGCCCAGAATGGTGCAGCCGGTGGCCTCGGAGGCGCGGCGCAGGCGGATGAGCGGCGTGTCGCCGATCGCCGAGACCATGTCTTCCTGCCAGGCCGAGCCGTGATACAAGGCGGTCATCCGAACCCTCATGAGCGGTGGAGCGAGTAAAACCATGGTCGAGAATGTCTCACCCGGAAAGACCTGGGAAGCCCTGAAGGCCGAGCCGAACGCGCAGCTGGTGGATGTTCGGACCGACGCGGAGTGGAATTTCGTTGGGGTTCCGGACCTCGCTTCGGCTGGCAAGCAGGCGGTGCTGCTGCCGTGGCAGGTTTATCCGACGATGCAGCGCAACGCGAAGTTCGAGGCGCAGTTGGGGGAAGCCGGATTCACGCCGGAGCACCACATCTACTTCGTGTGCCGCAGCGGCGTGCGCAGCCTGGCGGCGGCGGAGGCGGCTCGGGCGGCGGGATTTCCCCATGTTTACAATGTCGCCGATGGGTTCGAGGGGCCGCCGGACCGGGAGGGTCACCGCGGATTCACCGCCGGCTGGAAGGCCGAGGGGTTGCCGTGGCGGCAGAAGTAATGAGTCGCCAGAAATGAGACCGGAAGGATAACATCATGGCCGTGCAGCTTGTTTCCACATCGAAATCCATCCGCGACCAGGTCAGTCCCGAGGAATGGAACGCCCGGGTCGAACTCGCCGCCGGGCATCGCGTGCTGGCGCATTATGGCGTCAACGATATGACCTATAATCATTTCAGTCTGCGCGTTCCGGGCGAGTCGCACCACATGCTGATCAAGCGCACCGACTGGATGTTCGCCGAGGTGACCGCGTCCTCTCTGCTGAAGACCGACTTCGAGGGCAACGTCGTCACGGATACCGATGTCCGGACGATCAAGGGTGGCGCGCTGATCATCCACGCCGGGCTGCTGAAGTCCCGTCCGGATCTGAACGCCACGTTGCACACGCACACGGTCAACGGCATGGGCGTGGCGGCGCATAAATTCGGGCTGCTGCCGATCAACCAGCACGCGCTGCGGTTTCACGGCGAGATGAAATACCACGAATTCGAGGGGTTCGAGTTCGATCACGACATGACACCGAAACTCCTGCGCGACCTGGACGGCGGCAGCTTCATGATCCTGCGCAATCTCGGTGTTCTGGTCTGCGGCGGCAGTGCCGCCGAGTGCGTGGTCAATCATCACTGGCTCGAAATGGCCTGCGCGGGTCAGATCGCGGCGTTGTCGGCGGGCGAGGGCAACTACTCAATCCCGGGTCCGGCGGCCTGTGAATACGCTCATAGCCAGTTCATGAACGCCGGCGGGTTTCTGAAGGGTGGCAAGGATTGGGCGGCATGCCTGCGTTTGGCCGATCGGCTTGATGCTTCGTACAAGGACTGACCGCCCAAGGATTCAACACCATGAACGCCACCATCTCCAAAGCCCGTCTCGTGTTCGTTCTGAACGGCCCGAACCTCAATCTCCTGGGCAAACGCCAACCGGAGATTTACGGATATGAAACCCTCGCCGACGTTGAAGAGTCTTGCCGTGAAGCCGGGGACGCGCTCGGCCTTGAGATCCGCTGTCACCAGAGTAACCGCGAATACGAACTGATCGACTGGATCCATGAAGCAAGGGAAATCGCCGGCGGCATCGTCATCAATCCGGCCGCGTTCAGTCACACCTCGGTGGCCATCCTGGACGCGCTGAAGATGTGCGAGATGCCGATCCTGGAAGTCCACATCTCCAACATTCATCAGCGCGAGGAGTTCCGGCACCATTCGTTCGTTTCGCATGTGGCGACCGGGATCATCGCTGGGTGCGGCACGCAGGGCTACGTGCTGGCCCTGCATCGGGTGGCGCGGCTGATCGGAGCGTCCGGTTCGTTCTGATCCTGTTACTCGTGCACCCGGAGCACGGCCATCCAGGTTTGCCGCTGGTCCAGCACCACGCCGTCCGGACCCGCCAGCTTGCCATCCGCCGTGACCGGGATGTGCCGCAGCGTGACCGCGTCCTGAATATTGCCGCCAATCACGCTGATCGCCGGACCCGCGGAGCCCGGTAGCGCGCCCGCCTTCGGGCCGGCGACGACGATGTCGCAATGCGCCGGGAACAACGCCGCGGTCGGCAGGTCGTCGTAGCGCAACGAAGCCGCCTGGTCGCGGCCATGACAGATCAGATCGCCGGGGATGGGAGCGTAGGCGTTCGGCCGCTCGGCGGTCACCAGGCAGCCATGGTCGGTCCCCAAAGTCATGCGTTTCGCCGCGTTGATATAGAACGCGTGATCGGCGGCGTAGGGGAATGCGCGACCCGCCCCGGCGATCCGCATGACATATGAAATGAACGCGGCGGACCAGGCGTAGTTGCCGTCGTCCTCCGCCGGAAACTCCCTGCCGGACGCGTCGTGTTTGCCGGTCCAGCGCGATTCCGGGGAGCCCGGCGGCATGCCGACATACCAATACTCGCCGACCCGCTGCCACAGGCCTTCATTCCGCTCGGGTTTGTCCCAGTTCAAATGATCGTCGTCGTTGACCTGGGAGCCGAACAGACGCCACTCGCGCAGCGCCACGGCCACGGCGGCGGCGCGAGAGAACCGCTGATACGGCACGCTGGCGAAAGGCGGGACATTCGAAAGATTCGAGCAACCGGACAACAGCGGGATCCCCACCAGCAACGCGCGGCCGAACCGCGTCAGGCGATTATGGACGGTGCTCGGGGAACAGGCCAAGCAGACCCTCCGCGGATGCGGCGCAGCGGCCGCGTTCGGTGATCAGTCCGGTGACCAGGCGAGACGGTGTGACATCGAACGCCGGGTTGGCGCCGGGACTGCCGGCGGCGGCGACCCGGACGGTGGCGATGGTGCCGTCCGCCATCCGGCCGGTGATATCGGTGACTTCGGACTCGGAACGTTCCTCGATCTGAATTTCAGCGACACCGTCGGCGACGGTCCAGTCGATGGTGGTCGAGGGCAGCGCGACCCAGAACGGCACGTCGTTGTCGCGCGCCGCCAGGGCCTTCAGATAGGTACCGATCTTGTTGGCGACATCGCCGGTCCGCGTCACCCGATCCGTGCCGACGATCGCCAGGTCGACCATTCCGTGCTGCATCAAATGGCCGCCGGCGTTATCGGCGATCACCGTGTGCTTCACGCCGTGACTGCCGAGTTCCCAGGCGGTCAGCGCCGCGCCCTGGTTGCGAGGGCGGGTCTCATCGACCCAGACATGGATGTCGATCCCGGCGTCGTGCGCCATGTAGATCGGCGCCAGAGCCGTCCCCCAATCGACTGTCGCCAACCAGCCGGCGTTGCAATGTGTCAGCACATTGACGTGGCCCTTGGTGGCTATCTCCTGGATCAGCGGCAGCCCCTCGCGGCCGATCGCCTCGCACTGAGCGACGTCCTCATCGGCGATGGCGGCCGCCTCGGCATAGGCCGCGGCGACCCGGCCGGACGGCGCGGTATTCCGCAGACGGGTCAGCATCCGATCCAGCGCCCATCGCAGGTTGATCGCGGTCGGCCGGGTTTCGGCCAACAGCGCGGCGTCGCGTTCCATCGCCGCGGTCGAGGCGTCCTCACGCAACGCCAGGCACAACCCATACGCCGCGACGGCGCCGATCAAGGGCGCGCCACGCACCCGCATCGAGCAGATCGCATGCGCCACCTGATCTCGGGACGTCAGCCGCGGAATGTCCAACGACCAGGGCAATTTGGTCTGATCGAAGATGCGCACCGACCAGCGATCGTCGGGATCGACCCACACCGACCGATACGGGACGCCCCCCACCTTCATCGGGCCACTTTCATCGCGCCGAGACCCGCTGCGCCAGCACGCAAACCAGGGTGAACAGCCGCCGCGCGGTATCGAAATCGATGTCGATCTTGCCGGCCAACCGGTCGGTCATCAGCTTCGCGCCCTCATCGTGCAAGCCGCGGCGCCCCATGTCGATCGCCTGGATGCGCGNNACTTGATATGACTATCGACGAGCATTTGGTAGTCCTTGACCAAGCCGCGAAACGGACCCAGCGCGAGCCCGATCGCGATCATCGGCGCATCGCCGGCGGTCCGGATGTCGAACACCAGCCGGCCCTCGTTGATGGTCAGATGCAGGACATAGGGGCCCTCGGTCAGGTCCCCGTCGCGCCCGAACACCTGGAAATGACTGGCGGCGGCGAGGTCGGCGACCGCCTGCTCCCGGTCCGCCTCGATGAACGGCGGCAGCGTCCCCCTCGTATCGTTGTCCAGAATGACACGCTCGAGAGTCATATCGCGGTCGGGTCGGACTTCAGCATGTTGAGGTTCAGCATCAGGCCCACGGTGGCGCCCTTGATCGGCCGGATCAGTCCGATTGTCAGCACCAGAGTCAGCGGCAGGAAGATCGCCGACATGATCCAGGTCGGGAATTGCGACATGCGATCGACGATGAACAGCAGCGGAATGATGATGTGGCCAACCACGAGGATGGTGAAATACGGCGGCGCGTCGTCCGCCTGGGCCAGCCCCAGGGGTGCCCCGCAATCATGGCACTCCGCCGCCACCGTGAGAAATCCATTGAAGATCCGGCCCTTGCCACACGCCGGGCATTGCCCGCGCAGGCCTCGGCCAACCGCGGTGGCGAGGGTGGGCATCGGCCATGCGTTCAACGGCGTCGAGCGGTCGGGTTCCCACCGTTCCGTGTCCATGGTTGCTCCTCGCGTCACCAGTCTCGTCAAATAGTCAATGCCGCGGCGCACCACCAGTGCCCTCCGGCGCGGGTCAGGCCAGGCGCTGGAGCCGTGGCGGACGCCGGGGCGTTGCGCCCCCAGGCTTGACCCGGGGGCAACGCCCTGACGCTTGCCACGGCTCCAACCTCTGCGCTGACTTGCGTCCGGGAGCATCCGGCGGAATGCTGCGGGCATGGCACGCATTCTGGTGATCAATCCCAACTGTTCCGCGGACTGCTCGGCGGGGATCGACGCGGCGATCCGCCCGTTCCGGTTTCCCGGCGGCCCGGACGTCGAAGTCGCGACATTGGCCGAGGGGCCGCCGGCGATTTATGGTTGGCGCGACTGGCACAGCGTGGTCGAGCCGCTCTGCCGTCTGGTGGAGCGGGAGCTGGCCGACGCTTACGTGATCGCCTGTGGCTCCGATCCCGGCATCGACGCGGTGCGCTCGGTGACGCGGCGGCCGGTGTTCGGCGTGTTTCGCTCGGCCGTGGCGGCGGCTGTCGCGCGGGCGGAACGCTTCGGCGTGATCGCGATCGTGGACGCATCGAAGGCGCGGCACATGCTGGCGTTGCGGGCGCTGGGACTTGAGGAACGGCTGGCCGGCGAGGTGGCGCTGAACGTGACGATGGAGGCTCTGCTGGATCCCGACCTGGCGCGCGCCCGGTTGATCGCGGCCGCGCGGGATCTGGCGAAAGCCGGGGCGGGGGCGCTCGTATTGGGTTGCACGGGGATGGCACATCATCGCGCGGCGATCGCGGACGCGGTGGGCCTGCCGGTGATCGAGCCGTGTCAGGCCGGCACGCTGATGGCGATGGGGGCGGTTGGAGGGTGACGGACCGCGGCTGACTTTGGATTCGTCGATCGACCGGAACGGTGGTATCCGACGTGCATGACGCAGACCCTCACAGCCCTCAGACAACCGCCACGCCCCGAAAACCTTGTTGGAACATGGCGGCGTTTTGGCACGGTTGGTCCGGTTTATGAAATCATCTCGGCTGGCGATGAACTTCCCGATGGCGACCGCATGATGCGAGTCCGTGTCGTCGAGTCAGGTGAGGAAGTCGATTATCGCTTCACTGAAATCCTGGATGATCCGTTGGATCGGTAATGTTCGCCATCGCCTCCGATCTTATCGTCGCTGAGACAGCTCAGCACCATCCAAAGGGCGTCTCCCAGGCCTATGCCGATATTGGTGGCCCGCTCGCGAATTACGGCTTCGACCGTGTTCAGGGCAGCCTTTACACGACACCATCGGAAGATTTGGCCAAACTGTTCGCGGCGATCACGGCACTGAAAGCATTGCCTTGGCTGCCGGCATCGGTGCGCGACATCCGCGCTTTCCGTGTTGAACAATGGTCGGATTTTACTCGGTTGGTGAAGTCGTAATGCACCATCCATGGTGAATGGAGGAAATCGCGGCTTCAGCACGATTCCGGCCAATCGCCGCCAATGCACCTGAACCACATCGACTCCGGCTCCGGGGCGCCCGTCATCCTGCTGCACGGACTGTTCGGCTCGGCCCGCAACTTCGGCACCATCCAACGTGCGTTAGCCGCGCGGTTTCGCGTGATCGCGATGGACGCGCGTAATCATGGCGCCAGTCCGCATGCGCCGGGCATGCGCTACCCCGACCTCGCCGCCGACGTGGCGGACACAATGGACGCTTTGCGCATCTCGCGCGCCGCGGTGATTGGCCATTCGATGGGCGGCAAAACCGCGATGGCCCTCGCTTTGACCGCGCCGGATCGCGTCGGCCGCCTGCTGGTCGCCGACATCGCGCCGGTCGCCTACCAGCATGAGAACCAATCCGTCGCCGGCGCCATGCGCGCCATCCCACTGCGTCCTGGACTGACCCGAGCCGAGGCCGAAGCCGCGCTCGCGGACGCGGTTCCAGTCCCCGCCCTGCGAACATTTCTGGTTCAGAACCTTCAATTCGGCGCCCAACCGTGCTGGCGCATCGGGCTGGAGCAGATCGCCGCCGCCATTCCGGACCTGGAAGGCTGGGAAGCGCCGCCGGGGACGTATAACGGCCCAACCTTGTTCGTCACCGGCGCGGAATCCAACTACGTCCTGCCTGAACACCGGCCCGCGATCCGCGCCTCATTCCCCGCCGCCCGTTTCGTCAGCATCAAGAACGCCGGGCATTGGCTGCACGCCGACAATCCCTCGGGTTTCCTGTCGGTCGCCGAGGCGTTCCTGCACGATTGGACGGCGTGAATCAGGCGTACGCCGGTTCCTCATCCGTCAGATCGGCCGGCAGCACCGGCTCCACCGACAGCGGCCGCGCCGGGCGGTTCTGCCGCAACATGGAGGCGCCGTCCGCCACCGTCCGCCACACCGCCTGCGATAGGCTCTTGCGATCCGGAAACGACGCCGGATCCAGCGGGGCGTGCAGCAGCACCGTGACGCGCATGTCCAGATGCTGCGTCATGCGCCAGAAATGCGAGGCGATGTCCATGTCGCCATACCAGGCGAACACCGGGCGGCTCGACCGTCCGGCGGGCAAGCCGTTGAGCCGGTCGTACACTACCGACACCGGCTGGATCAGCGGCAATCGCGCGGCCCCATCTCCGCCCCCTTCCGGCACCTTGCCCTCCGCCAGGGCGAAAAACGACGACCGGAACGGCAACACGCGAGAGCCGTCGGAGCTGGTGCCCTCGGGGAACAAGATCAGGTTGTCGCCACGCGTCAGCACGGCCTGCATCGCGTCCCGCTCCCGCGCCGTGGAGCCGCGTTGGCGGCTGACGAACACGGTGCGGCCGAGTCGGGCGATCGTGCGGATGATCGGCCAGCCGGCGATGTCTCCCTTGGCGACGAACGATCCCGGCAACACGCCGCCGACCACCGGGATGTCCACCCACGACGAGTGGTTGGACACGAAAATCACCGGCCGGTCGGAGGTTTTGGACGCCAGTTCCCCGACAACCCGCACTTCCAGGCCCAGATTGCGGGCGAAGCTAGCCCAGAAGAACCGCGGAAACGCCACTTTGGCGCGGCCTGGCGCCATGAGACACAGCGCCTGGATCAGCATGCACGGCAGCGTCAGGGCGAGGATCGCGATCCCACGCCGGGTCGCCCGGAGGCGCCGCGCCACCAGCCAGCCATCCCGGCCGGGCGGCAGAGACAAAAAGAACCCGGGTTCCGCCGAGGGTTCGAACACCATTCTGGGCCGGCCCAGACGAGGCCCAGGTGGGAGAGTGCCTGGGATGGCTGTGGGCTGTGACTCTCGCGGCATCCGGCTCAGATACAGGGCGCGTGGGGTGGCGACAACGGCGCTTTGATGAATGTTCCGAGACGAGCTTCCCGGTCGGGGCGTCCTCGGAGCATAGCCCGCCGGTCCGCGCGCGTTCGGCGAGGTCGGGTCATCGCTACATTCGTTCCGGTGGTGATTTGTGCCATCTCTCGCGCCGCGTCGCGCGAAGCTGTTGCGTGGAACGATGCCGCCAATGGACCCGCGGCCCGGCTTCCGCCTCGCGGTCCGACAACGCGTGCGGTTCCGCGGCCCGCGTCCCGGCCCGGGCAAGCCGCCGCGTGGCGATCACGACAGGTTTCGTCAATGTGCCGGGTACGTCACGAAACACTTGTCCGACATGAAGATGTGGGTCTCCGCGTAGTCATGCACCTCCGGCTTCTGGCCCAGAGCGTCCATCGCACCCATCAACGCCATCCAGTTGAGCATTTCGTGCTGCCCGGCTTGTTCCATCTGCTCGCGCGTCCGGGCGCGCCAGAACCCGTGGTCGGTGTTCGCCAGCGCATCGAACATCGCCCGGTCGGCGACGTGATCGGGCCACAAATAACCGTTGGTGGGCGACAGGAAACAGTGCGACCAACTGGACGACGCGATGACCGCAACGCGATACGGCGAGCAGGCCAGCACTTCGGCGACCGCGCGACCCACGTCCATGCAACGCCACGGCTGCGGCGCGGGAGGATCCGGCGCATCGGTCTGCGGCGGAATGAACAAGGCCGAGATGCCGCCTTTCGCGTGGATCAGGTTGCTGCCGTAACAGTTGACCGCGAACGGCAGCACCGGCCAGGGGAAGCCTTTCCGGTCCCAGTCCAGGTACAGCAACGTATTGGTGAATGCGTGCGCCAGTCCATCCATATGCAAGGGTTTATACGCGTAACTCATGTCGATCCCGCGATCGATCAAGGCCCGCGCCAGGAACTTCGCCACGTCGCGCTGGCCATGCAACTTCATTTCGTAATCGGCGGGTTCATCCCAGCGGTTGGCGCGTCCGCCGGTCCATGGCCGCAACGAAAACTCCTGGTCGAGGCCCATCACGCAGAACGCCGGAATGATGTCCTCCCGGAAATTCTCGTATTGGTCGTCGCCGAAGATCAATACGAAATCCGGATCGAACGCTTCCAGCGAGGCGCGCACGGCGCGGAACCCGTCCGCCATGCGCGCGCCATAGCGCCGTCCGGCCGCCACACCGCGATCGTTGCCGAGTTCGGCCAGCAGCGGATCCGGCCAGTTGGCGCGATCCTTGGCGCTGTCGGGCATATTGGGCGCGGTCAGCAAATGATGAAAGCCGTTCGGCAGCCGCTCATCCGGCAGCAGCAGGCCGGGATAATGCGTGCAGCCGAGACCGAGAATTTCGCCCATTGAAGCCTCCCGTTGATTGGTTGACCGGCGCGCGGTCCCCTTGATGGTTTTGGCGCGCCAAAGCAAAGCAGACGAGCGCGTCCACTGTCAAAGCGGTCCCCTCGCGCGTCGTGAATGGCGACGGTGGAACAATCCGCGACGGGTGGCGTTCATGACGAACGTGGTCGCCGCGCTCACCGTCAACGAGATTGATCCTTCCGCCGGGCGCGCGCTTCGCTTTCTGTTCAAGATTGGAGGCGTTAATGGACAAGACTGTCGCCGGGCTGCTCGCGGTGGCGAGCGTGCTCGCGGTCCCGGCACAGGCCGCGACCGTTCTCCCATCTGACCCGGCTGCCGCGTTGAGGACCAGTTCCGACGCCGATCTCCTCACGCCGATCCCCAACGCGTCCGCTTTGCTCAAGGCCGCCGCGGAAGCCAGGATCGCCGAGCCGGATGCGCGGCCGCCTTTGATGGAGGTGCGATACTGGCATCACCACCACCATCATCATCACCGCTGGTATCGCCGCCGCTGGCATCACCATCACCACCATCATCATCACGATGTCTGAACAACGCCGGTCGGCGCGGGGCCCGGAGGAAAGGTCAGCCGGCGGAGCGTCGAATTTGATTGCGAGACCGTGATGGCCGGACTCGACCCGGCCATCTCGCCCGGCACGGCGCTGTGCCAGGGTGAGGAAATTACCGTGCGCGACGTCAACGGATCCCGGAGTGCTTCATCCCCGATCCATCGGGCGTTTCGCCTTCAGGCTTTTCGCCGCGCCGAATATCTTCCGATACGTCCCGTCGAAGACCGTGTTGGTGGCCGAAGTCCATTGCGTATCCGCCGACAGCGTGCTCCGGCTGGCGTAAATCCGTTCCGATTGCAGTTCGCGCTCCGCCGCCTCTTCCTCCGGCATCTCGATCAGGTCCAATTTCTGATCCGCCGTGACGACCGTGATCTGTAGCATTCCCTCGCCCGGCCGAAACACATGTGTTTGTCCTTCCGCTGGCGTTTTGAACACCACGAAGAACACCATCGGCCACCAATGCCGCAGCACCGCCGGCACGGCGATCGGCACCGTGCCCGTCGTGTCGGTGTAAAATCGAGGATGCGTCTCCACCTTGATGGCGAAATTCTCTTCCACCTTCAGATCGAGCAGCAACTGGTACGTGTAGTATTCATCGCCAAAGCTCCGGAACGGCGGCCGCCGCGCGTCCTGCGCCCCGAAGTCGCCGTCAAACCACAATTCACCCTTTTTGACGCTCACCCGCAGTTCGTCTTCATGCGGATACAGGACCTCGATCCCAGCCCGCGCCGCTTCGGAAAACGGTACGCAATGCCAGGGATATTCGTGGGAGCCATCGGCCCTCGGCTCATTCAGCCCGGCCCAGCCGGGGACTTCAAGACGGGTGCGGCGAGGCTTCAGGTTCGCGTGGTGCGATCTGTATTTGACCGTCGGCATGCTGAAACCCCTCCGTCTTGATCGAACACTGGTGAGAGGGGAATTCCGCACACCGCCATCTCGTTCCATCGCGACGTTTGACGGCCGGCGCGAGTGCTTCGGTCGGGGGCCGATTCTGTCATGGCACACCGCCGATGCGAATGGGAGCGATACTTATACCAGCCGGCGATGATGTTGACTCTCGTGCTTTCGTC
>PLSZ01000592.1 GCA_003164305.1 Acetobacteraceae bacterium | reverse complement strand
TGGTGCGCACGCATCCGGAGACCGGCCGCAAGGCGCTTTACATCAGCCGCAATCGCATGGACCACATCGTCGGCATGGATCGCGCCGAGGGCCATCGCCTGATCGACGAACTGACCGAGCACGCGACACAGAATCAGTTCGTCTACCGGCATACATGGCGCACCGGCGATCTGGTGATCTGGGACAATCGGTGCCTGCTGCACAAGGCGAACGGCGATTATCCCGAGGGCGCGCGGCGCTTCATGCGGCGCATCATCGTCATGGGCGACGTGCCGGTCTGATCGTCCCGGTCAACTGCCGTCCGCTACCCAGTCGTCCTCGAAGAACATGTCCTGCCACCGGGTGGGCGCGACCTTGATCATGCCGATCTCGTGCATGAAGTTCGCGATCGCGAAGATGCCGCGCGGCGTCGTTTCAAATCGCGCGTTCAGTCGCGTGATGATTTCGGTCATTTCGGCGACATCGATCTTCTCCCGCGCCAGCGAGAGGTAATCGGCGGCGGCACGCCCGGGATCCGAGTGGATCAGCGCCATCGCGTCATCCAGCGCGGCGCGAAACTCACGCATCGCCTTCGGGTTCTGAGCGTGAAACTTTCCCGTCGTCCACAGCATTCCATGCGTGAGGGGGCCCGCGAAAATATCCTCTTTCGTCAGCACGACATGCGCGCCCGGCATTTTCAACTCTTCATCGTAATAAGGCGAACTGGTGAAATGCGCGTTGATCTCGCTCCGGCCCGACAGCATGGCGATCAGCGCGTCCGGATGCGACAGCCCGACCATCAGCGGATCCAGCCTGTCGTGCTGCCCAGTACCCCAGGTTTTCTCGGCCATCATCTCCAGCAGGATGGCCTGGATCGAGGCTTTCGGCGCCGGCACCGCGATCCGGTCGGCGCCGCTGAAATCCCTGACCGAATGTACGTTCGGATTTCGGCTGACCAGCATGCCCGGCAACGACCCGTAAGCGGCGATGCCCTTGGCGTCCACCGTGCCGCGCCCCTTGGCCCACAGCGTCACAAACGCCGGAATCCCGGTGCCGGCGATGTCGATATTGCCCGACAGCACGCCATCGTTGATCACCGCGCCGTTCGCCGAAACGATCCATTCCACCTTCAGATCGTTGCCATCGTCGTGCGCGCGGCTTTCCAGCATTTTCTCCCGATTCATCACGTTCAGCGCGAGGTAGCTCATGCCCGGCTGAATGCCGATGCGCACCACGCTCACTTCGGCCAGAGCGCCTGACGCGCCGGTCAGCATCAGCCACAGCGCCGCCATGGCGGCCATCGCGCGGATCATTTTATTTTTTCCTCCCTGCGTCGAAGTCACACCGTGATCCGGTTCAGTTTCTCGCGCGCGCCGTCGGGAATCGGCACCGGTTTCTGGGCGCCGCGTTCGACGAAGACGTGAACGAAATGACCTTCGGCGGCGGCGACATCCTCATCGTCGCGGAACACGCCGATCTCATACCGCACCGAACTGCGCCCGATGTTCCCCACCCGGATGCCGACCGCCACCCGATCCGGAAACGCCAGCGAACTGTAATAGCGGCAGGCCACTTCGGCGACGACGCAATGCACCGGACCGTCCAGCGGGCCGACGACCTGTTCCGTCATCTCGAAGTAAGTGACCGCGGTGTCGAAATACGAGAAATAGTTGACGTTGTTGACGTGCTGGAACGCGTCGTTGTCCATCCATCGGGTGGTGATGGCGTTGAACCAACGATAATCGGCGCGACGGCCGGGCGGCGGGCGACTCATGCGGCGTCTTCGGTCCTCTGACTGACAACACGCGATTCAACCCCATCCGGCCGCCGCCGTCCATGCCGTGCGGGCGTTCGGTGTGAGGAAGCGCGAGGGCTCCGCCCCTCGAACCCGCCAGGGCGCTGCCTCACAACAAGCACCCGCGCCGCATGGACACACGGCCGTCGCCGCGTTAAGCGGGCGCCGCCTTCCACATCGGGGGAGTTTCCGTCCGTGCCGCTTCGTTCCCGCTCGCGCCGTGCCGTTCTGGCCGGTGTGCTTATCCTTGTTCTGTCCGCGCGGCACAGCGAGGCACACGCGATCCTCGAAGCCAGCGAGCCACCCGCCGGAGGCATCGTTCCCGCCGGATCCGTCGCGCTGAAACTGCGTTTCAACAGCCGCGTCGACCGGGCGCGTTCCCGCCTGACCCTCACCAAACCCGACCAGACCAAGGCCGCGCTGCCGATCGAGCCCGATGGCCCGCCGGACATCCTCACCGCGACCGCCACGCTCACACCGGGCGTCTACAGCGTGCGTTGGCAGGTCCTGGCCGTCGACGGGCACATCACCCGGGGCGACGTGCCGTTCACCGTGACGGGAAACTGAGCGCGTGGAACTGCTGATCGACCTGTTCGGCTATCTCTCGATCATCGTCCACGGCCTGACGATCCTGGCGCAATCGATGGCTCTCGGCGGCGTGCTGTTCCTGGTCCTGCTGGCGCGGCCGCTGTTGCGCGAGGTTGGCACCGGCGTGCCGCGCCGAACCGCCAGGCTGGCGGCCTGGAGCGCCGTGGGCCTCGCCGTGGCCGAGGCCACGACGGTGGCGCTGGAGACCGCCGTCCTGGTGGGCACCGTCGATATCAGCCTGTTCACCGCCCTGACGGCGTATGCCACGTTGGCCGGGATCGTGAAGATCATCGCGAGCGTGCTGCTGGCGGTGCTGTTGTTCCGCCGCGGCCACGAAACCCCGGCGGCTCCGCTCCTGGCCTTGTGCGCCGTGATCCTGCTGGCCGCGACATTGACCACCCATGCCGCCGCGCGGCTGGACGATCGCGCGCCCTTGCTCGCCGCCGCCTTCCTGCACCAGGCCGGCGCGGCGATCTGGATCGGCGGCATCCCCAGCTTCCTCGCGGCTCTCGCCTGGGTGGACGACGGCGAGTCCTTTCGCGCCATCGGCAGCCGTTTCTCCCGCATGTCGATGGTTGGCGTCGCCTGCATCCTGGCCAGCGGCATTGTCATGAGCCTGTTCTATATCGGCGATTGGGCCGGATTCTACGGCACCGCCTATGGCGTCATGGTCGGCGCCAAGATCGGCCTGTTCCTGATGCTGCTCGCTCTTGGCGGCCTGAACTTCCTGTCGGTGGAGCGGCTGCGCGCCACGCCCTCGACCTCCGTCAACCGCCTGCGGCGCTGCGCCGAAGCCGAGATCGGCATCGGCGTCGCGGTATTCTTCGCCGCCGCCTCGCTGACCTCCGTCCCCCCCGCCGTCGACCTCACCCAGGACCGCGCCACCTGGGCCGACATCGTGGCGCGCGACACGCCGGAGTGGCCGCGCTTCAGCAGCCCCGATCACGACAGCCTGGCGATCCCGGCCTTGCAGGCGAAACTGGACGCCGAGGCAGCGCATCACGTGGCCCAGCCCGGCGTCGCCTTCGTGCCGGGCGCGGGGGATCTGCCGCCGCGCAACGCCGACGACATCGCCTGGTCGGAATACAATCACCATTGGTCCGGCCTGTTCGTGGTCGCCATCGGCCTGCTGGCCCTCGCGAACCAGGCCGGCGTCGGCTGGGCCAAACACTGGCCGCTCCTGTTCATCGGCCTGGGCTTGTTCCTCTTCGTCCGCTCCGATCCCGAGGTCTGGCCACTGGGCGACATCGGCTTCTTCGAAAGTTTTCGAGATATCGAGGTGTTGCAGCATCGGGTCTTCGTGCTGCTGATCGTCGGATTCGCCCTGTTCGAATGGCGGGTGAGGGCGGGCCACTGGAACAGCAAAGCCGCCGCGCTGGTGTTCCCGCTGATGTGCGCGGCCGGTGGCACGCTGCTGCTGACCCACAGCCACGCGATCTCCAACGTGAAGGAGCAGTTGCTGATCGAGGTGACCCACACGCCTCTGGCCCTCGCCGGCATCGTCGCGGGTTGGTCGCGCTGGCTGGAACTGCGCCTCGACCCGGCGGGAAGCCCGATGCTGCGCCGGATCGCCGGGTGGACGTGGCCGGTTTGTCTGGTGCTGTGCGGGCTGATTTTGTTGGATTACCGGGAGGCGTAAGGCCGCGCCGGGATGCTCTGTCGCGAGGCCTTGTATGGACCTCCCCTGGGGTGGACCGGCCCGCGAACGAGCCGGTCCGTCCCCCTACCGTCTCTTGATGACGGCCTAAAGGCAAGGGCGTGACACGGCCGCCGAATGCGTTCAGGCTCGCCGATCGGGAACCTCGGCGGGAGGAACGGGATGGACACGTTGGTCGAAGACACGCGCTTACCCTCGGATATCGACGCGCGACCTTTGGTTCAGGCGGCGGCGGCGATGCGCCCCGTGCTGCGCCAGTATCAGGAGGAGATCGAGCGCGAGCAGCGCATCCCCCGCGCTCTGTTCGAGCAACTTCTCGCCGCCGGCTTCTACCGGATGGTTATCCCCCGGTCTCTGGGCGGTCTCCAGGTGGATCCGCTGACCTACACGCGCGTCGTGGAATTGCTGGCCGAGGGCGTCGGTTCGATCGGCTGGAACATCGCCAATAACAGCATCGGCCAGTTGGTCACGCTGGGATTGTCCGATGCGGGCGTCCAGGAAGTGCACGGCCAGGGCAGCCCTTCGGTGATCGCCGGCACCGCCGTGCAGGGCGGCGGCCAGGCGATTCCGGTCGAAGGTGGCTACCGCGTCAACGGCCATTGGACCTTCGGCAGCGGCTGCCAGGAAAGCAGTTGGATGCTGGGGAGTTTCCAGATCCTCGACGAAGCCGGCCAGCCGCGCCGTCGTCCCGATGGCGGATCGATGTACTGGCGCGGCGTGTTTCGTCGCGAGGAAGCAACGGTCATTCCCGGCAGTTGGGACGTGGCCGGCCTGCGCGGCACCGGCAGCTTCGACTGGACGGTAAAGGACGTGTTCCTGCCCGAGTACCGCACCTGTCCCCACGTCGGCGTCCCGCTCGACAATCAATGGGCGCGCTGGCCGGGGATCACCTACGCCCTGCCGAGCCAATGCTGGGTCGGCCCGCATCACAGCTCCGTCATCACCGGTATCGCGCGCGCGGGCGTCGATGCGTTGATCGCCCTGGCGGTCGAGAAATCCCCACGCGGGCGCAGCGGAATGTTGTGCGAGTTCCCTCAGGTGCAGGACGCTGTCGGCCGCGCGGACGCCGTGTTGAACGCCGGCCGTTGTTACCGAAGCGCCACGATCGCGGAGATCTGGAACACCATCGCCGGGGGAGGGGAGACGACGCTGGAACAACGCGCGCGCTGCCGGCTGGCCTCGACCAACGCGGCCGATTGCGCCCGCCAGGCGATGGATCTGGTGTACCGCTGGGGCGGCAGCACGTCGTTCAAACGCGCGAGCCGTCTGGCGGAATGTTGGCGCGATCTGCACGTGGTCGGACAGACGGTGACCGTCGGCCCCGAATGGTACCCCATCGGCGGCCGTGCTCTTCTGGGCATGGATCCTGGGCCGCGGCTGAGGTAGGGGCACACGATTGCTACCGGTACCAAAAATTGGTATCATGGCCTCACCATGACCAGCAGAAACACTTCATTCAGCCTCGGCGAGCACTTCACCAAATTCGTCGAGGCGCAGATCGGTCAGGGTCGCTACAGCAGCGCCAGCGATGTCGTGCGGGCGGCGTTACGATTGCTTGAAGAGCGTGAAGCAAGGCTCGAGGCTTTACGATCAGCCCTTATCGAAGGCGAGCAAAGTGGCCCATCCACCCCATTTGACTTCGAGGCTTTCATCGCACGGAAGCGGGAATCCCAGCCGTCGCCGAAATGACGGGCCATTATAGGATTTCGCCACGCGCACAGCGCGACCTCGATGAAATCTGGGAATATACGCAGCGAAACTGGGGCATCGACCAGGCGGAGCTTTATGTTCGCCAGATCGCCGGGCATATCCAGATGATATCGGAGCGACCGTCAACAGGCCGTGCCTGTCCGGAAGTTCGCGCCGGGTATTACAAATATCCGTCCGGCTCCCATTTACTGTTTTATCGGATGACTGGCGACGGCATCGATGTTGTTCGTATTCTTCACGATAGTATGGACTTTGGACGGCACCTCTGATTCAGATGAGGCAGCGGAACCCAATGGTCGGCGCTGACTACCAGTATTCTCGCCCAACCCTTTGCGCTACCCTCCCATCAACCATCGGAGAGGGAGCCCCATGAAGATCATCGACGCCCAGATCCACACCTGGGGAACCGGACTGCCGTCCAATCTCTCGCACCGCCAGGTCACCCATTTCACCCCCGAGGAAGCCATCGCGCTGATGGACGAAGGGGGCGTCGATGCCGCCGTCATCCACCCTCCAGGCTGGGACCCGAACTCCACTCAAATGGCGTTCGACGCCGTGCGAAACTATCCAGGCCGGTTCGCGATCATGGGGTCGCTGCCGCTTGACCAACCAGGTTCGCGCGGTCGCATCGCGACCTGGCGAAACCAACCCGGCATGCTTGGACTTCGTTACACATTCCTGCACGATCCGGCTCGGCGATGGCTGGCCGACGGCACCATCGACTGGCTCTGGGCTGAGGCGGAAAAGGCCAATGTCCCCGTGGCAACTCTGGCGACCGACTCGCTGAAAGAACTCGGCCGCATCGCCGAACGTCACCCCGGGCTACGTCTGACCATCGATCATCTGGGCGGCCGCGGCGGTCTGACCACGCTCAAAGACGCCGCCGCGATGACCCACATCCCGGAGCTTCTGGCACTGGCCAAACTGCCCAATGTCGCGGTTAAAGCCACCGGCGCGCCGGGCTATTCCAGTGAGGCGTATCCGTTCCCCGCGATGCACACCTACCTACGACAAATTTACGATGCGTTCGGTCCGCACCGCGTGTTCTGGGGCACCGACATCACCAAAATGCCCTGTTCCTGGCATCAATGCGTGACGATGTTCACCGAGGAACTGCCCTGGCTCAACGATCAGGACAAGCGCCTGATCATGGGCAACGCGCTGTGCGCCTGGTGGGGCTGGGACCGAGCCTGAAGCCGACAACCGAAACAGGAAGCGAAAATGACTCAATCAGCCAATACCAAAGGCAAGCCCGTCGCCGTCGTGATCGGTGCCACTTCCAAATGGCAGTCGGACGGCCGTAACACTCTCCTTGCACATGGCAAGACATTGGACGACAGCGAACTGCCGGTCGGTGTGCGCTGGGGCGTGGGCGGCGCCGTCGCCCAAAAATTCGCGCGAGAGGGGTTCTTCGTCGTTCTGACGACCCGCGCGGCCTCGAACGCGCTGCCCTTGGCGGAAGCCATCCAGCAGCAAGGCGGCGACTGCATGATCGTCGAGCTGGATCTGGTCTCTCAGGACTCCATTTCGGCGGCGTTCGCGACAATCCGCGCCGACGCGGGCGACCCGGAGGTTCTTGTCTACAACGCCGGTTACCTGGAAGGCCGCGATCTGCCGCCCGAGATGGAACTGCTGGAATACATCCCGGTGGAAATGCTCGACACGGCGCTGCACATCGCCGCCCGCGGGCCGTTTCTCATCGCCAAGGAAGTGCTGCCCGCGATGCGTAAGAACGGTCACGGATCGTTCTTTTTCTCTAACAACTCAAGTTCGTTGCGCGGCAAGAAGCGGATGACCGGACAATCGCTGTACTACCCCAGGGTCATGATGCGCACCTTGGCGCAGGTGCTGACCGAGGAGTACTCCGAGTTCGGCGTGCACGTGGCCAACATCGTGATCGACGGCACCATCGACTCACCGGGCACAAGGGCGATGCCGCGCAATCAGAACCGGCCCGACCTCATCATCAATCCGGTGAAGATCGCCGAGGCGTTCTGGTATCTGCACACCCAGGACAAGTCCTGCTGGACTCACGAACTTCAGCTCACGCCGTTCCCCACCAAACCGAGCTACTGACATGACTCTGAACGTCGAACGATTTCAACCGGAGGGAATGAACATCAGGCTGTCCAACGGGCAGCCATCGTATTCGCATGTCGTGACCGTCAGCGGCACCGGCAAGCTGGTCTTCATCGCCGGCCAGTTGGCGCGCGACATCGACGGCAACTGCGTGGGCGTAGGCGATATGCGCGCGCAGATGGAACAAACCTTTCAGAACCTTGACCGATGCCTCAAAGCGGCCGGCGCCACCTGGGCCGACGTCGTGAAAACCAACACCTACGTCACCGACTTCGATGAATTTCAGAAGTGCGGCGACGTGCGGATGCGTTATCTGGGCGTGGCGACTCCGACCAGCACGACGGTCGGCGTCACCCGCCTCGCCGGTCCGGACTTCATGATCGAGATCGAGGCCGTCGCGG
>PLSZ01000083.1 GCA_003164305.1 Acetobacteraceae bacterium | reverse complement strand
CGCCATCAGCATCATGTCTTCCATTCTGGCCAGCGCGTCGCGGCCTGAATTGGCATGGATCGTCGACATCGACCCATCATGACCGGTGTTCATGGCCTGCATCATGTCGAAGCACTCGGGGCCGCGCACCTCGCCGACGATGATGCGATCCGGCCGCATCCGCAGTGCGTTGCGCATCAGATCGCGCTGCGTCACTTCGCCGTTCCCCTCGAGGTTTGGCGGCCGCGTTTCCAACTGGATGACATGGCGTTGCTGCAATTGAAGTTCGGCGGTGTCCTCGATCGTGATGATGCGGTCGGTGTGCTCGATCATGGCCGATAGCGCATTGAGCAGCGTCGTCTTGCCGGACCCGGTGCCGCCGGAGATGATGATGTTCAGCCGGCATCGCGCGGAGATTTCAAGCACCCGCCCCAGTGCCGGCGAAACCGAACCCAGCGTCACGAATTTTGAGAAGTCCAGTCTGGTCTTGGAGAACTTCCGGATGGAAATACAGGGCCCTTTGAGGCTCAAGGGTGGGATGATGACGTTGACACGGCTGCCGTCCGCCAGCCTGGCGTCCAGCATCGGACTCGTTTCATCGACCCGGCGGCCGATTGACGAGGCGATCCGTTGCGCCACATGCAAGACATGAGCATCGTTACGAAACTGCAGGCCGGTCAGCTGCAGCTTGCCGCGACGCTCCACATAGATCATCTTGGCGCCGTTGATCAGAATGTCGGAGATGGTCTCGTCCCGCAGCAACGGCTCCAGCGGGCCGAGCCCGATCATGTCGTCAACGATTTCATGCCCGAGGTTCATCTGCTCCTGACGGTTCAGCAACAAACGTCGTTCGGTCGCGATCTCGGCCACGAGCCCATTGACCCGCGTCGCCAGGTCCGCCTGTGTCATCTGCACGGCAACGGCTGGTTCTATGCGCTGCAACACCTCGCCGCGGATGAAGTCCGTGGCCGGATGGGCTTCGGTCCGCACGGGTATTGGGGGGGCCTCGCTTCGCGGCAGTGGCGGTTCCGGGGCGGGCACACGCGCCGCGGGTTCCGCGACCAGGATCGCCGGCGGTGGCGGGGTCGGGGTAAACACGCTGTTCACCCGCTTTCCGAATCCTGACATTATTTGCCGAACAGCCCCCGCCAGATCGACCTGGCGGCCGTGGCCGGCTCTTCGCCAGATAGCTGGCGGAACAATGGCGCCAATCCGCGCTGCAGCGCGGCGGACTTCTGCAGACCTTGCACGCCCAGGCGCGAGGAGGTGGCGATCTCTTCAGCCTGCGGGATGATGATGTCGGGAGGCGCTCCGGTCGCCTGCGCGAATTCCTCGTCTGACATGCTTTCCTTGGCTCCACTCTTATTCAGAATTTGTATCGTTGTCCGCTCCGCGCTGTTCGGACCTAACTTTTCCCTCAGGCGAGCGACATCGCGCGCGCTGACGAGACTGCCGCTGCTGACCAGCAAAATCGTGCCTGGCAAATGCAGTACTTGCATCAGGTGTGGCGCCGAGGTCATCGGAATATCGACGATCACGTACCTGTTGCGATGCAGCAGCCGCTCCAGCAGCGACAGCACGGCCGCCTGGTCCGGCACCAGTGTGTCGTTCAGCGCTTCAAGAGCGGCGAGCACGCCAAGCCGTTCCCCGGCGCGTGCCATGCCGCGATCCAGAAACAACTCATCGACGCGGTCCGGGTGATCCAGGGCTTCTTGCAAGGCATGGCTCGGAGTGGCGTCAAGCTGCAGCGCGGCATCGCCGAACTGTAGATCCAGATCCAGCAGGCAGACGCGACGCTTACGGGTTTCGGCCAGGTGCCACGCGGTAGCCACCGCGATCGTGGTCGCTCCCACGCCGCCGCGAGCACCGACCACGAACACGAGCTTGCCTGTCCTCGGCGCGGCCTGCGACGTGCTTCCGGTCATGATGCTGTTGCAGCTCTGCATGATCAGCGCCCGGACCAGGGGCGTGAAGTAATATTCGACGATGCCGGCGGCCTTGAGATCGCGATAGAGCCGGATGTCGTTGGTTTCGCCGATGACGATCACGCCGGTGGTGGGCTCGCAGACATTGGCGAGATCACGAATTCTGGCGACCGGATCATCGACTCCGTGTACGTCGACGATCAGCAGATGGGGCGATTGGCGCGACCCCAGGGCCGCGATGGCATCGTCCACGCCGCCAAGCTTGAACTCGGCTGTGACGACGCCGAGATCGGTGAGGCACTGGCGGATGACCCCCTCGGAATCGCGATCCCGAACGAACACCATCGCGGTGGACCCGGTGACGGTCGGTACGGCGTCAGCGGCGGTGGGCGTCACGCCATCCATCACTGGGCTCCGCCGCCGGAGGAACTCATGGAGCTTGAGCCACTGCCCGCGAGAGGCTTGATCTTGCCCTGCTGATAGGTCTCGATCGCCTGGGATTCCCGGTCGCCATCCGCCGGTCCCAGGGATCTGCCCCGTCTCAGATCCGCGGGATTGGCCACCATGGCCCGTAAATTGACCGCGGCGATACAACCAAGAAACGGGGAGTCGGAGTTATCGTGCGGGTCCGCGGGATATTCCCACCAGTGCGGGCAAGGAGAGCCGGTGACCAGGATGCGGGGCGTCGGCTCCGGTGTCCGGCTGGCGCACCCGGCCATGAAGAACAGCATCCCGGCGACCAGCGACGAAGCGACGGCGCGCGAACCGCGGCGTGGTAGGGTCATCATTGTCACTCCAGCATGAATCCGGCGGCGCCGCGCAGCCGAGGCTCGTCGGCCGTCCCGCTCGGCGAGGCCGCCGCCTGGGGCGTCGCCGAGAGCCGGCCTCGCAGAATCCGCTCGATGTCGCTCGACCACCGCAGCCCCTCGCCCGGCTGGTGCAAATCGGTCCTCTGAGCGACCGGCCTGACGATGTACGGCGTGACGATGATGACCAGTTCGCTTTCATTGCGCATGAAGGTCGATGAGCGGAACAGCGCGCCCAGGATCGGCACGTCGGCCAACCAGGGAAACGCCGTTATCTGGTTCGACGCGATGTTCTGATACAGGCCGGCGATGGCGAAGCTCTCGCCGCTACCAAGTTCGACGGTTGTTTCCGCCCGTTGCACGGTCAGGGCCGGTACCGAAATGCCGTCGATCGTCAACGCGCCGACGCTGGTGAGCGCGCTGACTTCCGGACGAACCTTGATGCTGATGCGGTTGGCGTCCAGCACCGTCGGTGTGAAATCCAGGCTGACGCCGAACCGCTTATAGTCGATGGTGACGACCTGAAGACCCTGCGGTACCGGGATCGGATACTCGCCGCCGGCGAGGAAATTCGCCGTCTCGCCGGAGACNNGCGGTGATGACGCCGTTGAAGTTCGCGCTGGGACATATCGTGCCCGCCGTGCCGACGCACACGATTGGATCGGCGTTGGCGTTCAGGGTCAGCGCGGGAAGATGGGCGATGCTTCCGATGGTGCCGAGCGCCGACCAGTTCACGCCCAACTGCTTTTCGACGTTGCGTGAGACTTCCGCGACCGTCACGCGCAGCATGACCTGGGTCGCGCCGCTGACGGCCACGTTGTAGTTTATGTTTTCCTTGTCACCCAGAAACTGTTTGGCGGCGGCTTTGATCCGTTCCGCGTTGCGCGGCGAACTGACGGAGCCTGATATCGTGATGCCATTGGGTTGGGCGGTCACGCTGACCCGCGAATTGGGAACCGCGGCCTGCACGGCGGCCTCGACGTCGGCGAGCGGACGAGAAATTCTGACCGCGTAACTGGTGGTCACGCCGGTCGCGCTGATCGCGAACGCGGTGGTCGTGCCTGGCTTCTTGCCGTAGATCAGAAAGCTTGTCGGCGTCGGTACCTGGACGTCCGCGATGTCCGGATTGGCGACGAAAACGGTCCGCGCGGGTTCCGTCAGATGAACCAGTTGCGCCTTGTCCGTCTCGATCATGAGTGGCGCGTTCTGCTGGATCTCGGTGGGCACCGGAGCCTGCGCGAGGCATTCGCCGGCGACGGCCGCCAGGATGGCCACGAGCGGAAGGATGACGCGGCATTGCCTTGTTACAGTTCGGATCATGTTCGCCGCGGTTCGCATCGCACCCTCATGGACATGTGATAAGGCCGGTTCTGGTGGAGCATCGGCGCTCGATTTTGGATCCGTGGAGGACTTCGACAGGTCCCGGCAGCTCCGCCGATGACGCGTCCGTGGCCCCGGCCAACGCCGGCGACACGTCGGATGCCCAGACCGGTGGCGTCGCGATGTCAGGCGACGGAACCGTTGTCGTCGTCTCAGGCGACGGAACAGTTGTCGTCGCCTGCTGATCCACGAGGCCCAACAGCGAAAGCTCGATCTTGCCGAGTTGCTCCGCCACGAGGACCTGTTCCGCCTCGCGCTCCGTCACCTCGAGCGTGACGGTTTTCGGTATCCTCGCATCGCCCGGGGTGCCGCCAGGCTCAGCCGGCTTGGCGATCACGACCAATGTCTGGTCCACCGCGATGACCCGCAGATCGTGCAGCACCGTTTCGCCCACGGATTTGTGACCCGCGTCGGTACCCCCGTTGCCGAAGGACTGGGTCAGAATGACATCGACGTGATCGCCAGGCAGGACAAGGCCGGCACCGCCCTGCGGCGCATCGACCGCGATCGAGACCGCGCGGAAGCCTGGCCGTAAGGCCGCGACCAGGAACTCGCTGTCGCCGGGCTTGATCAAGGCGATCGCCCAGATCGGCTCGCCGGCCGCGAACGCGCGCCGGGTCACCGCGCCGACATAATCACTTTGGTTGATGGAGCCTTGCACGATGTCGGTTCCGACCGCGTCCGCCACAACCATCTTGCCCCAGGTTACATCCCCTGGTCGCAGCAACGCGCCGGCGGGCAGCCAGTGAGTGGCGACCAGGACCAACTCGGTTGGCGCGGGCGCGGCGGCGGCGGCGGCCGTGCGGGCCGATGGCTGACGGAACCACAATACGGCGAGCAGCGCCCCGGCGACCAAGGCGAGAATCCCAAGACCCAGCAGGATATTCCGGGAAATCATCTCAATCTACCTGGCCACCAGGCCAAACGCGACGCCGCCAAGCACCGCCACGGCATAGGGCATCGGCTCGTTCGCGAGGATCCTGGAGCCTTCCCGGCGGGCCAGTCCCCGAAGGGTCCAGCCGTGGTCCGGTTCGCCCAGCGCGGGGCGCCCGAACGGTGCCAGGCGCCGCAAGGCAAAGCGGGCGGTGAGATACAGGCAACTCAGCAGACCGCCGGCCAGGGCGATCGCCAGCAGCAGCGGGATGACGCGATCCACCGGTACGATGAACGTCACCGCCGCGATCAACTTGGCGTCGCCCCAGCCAAACAAATCATACGCCGCGAGCGTGCCGACCGCCGCGAATACCGCGAGCGCGCCGCACAAGCTCGCCAGCAGCGGCCACGGTCCGGCGACCAGCCGAAGGCCGAGCCCGCAGCCCAGTACGACAAGTACCAGGCCGTTGGGGATGATCCGGCGCGCCAGATCGGTGGCGATCGCCAGCATGAGACACGCCAGGATCGCACCAGCGAGGACCCAGGCGACCGCGGACCAAATCATGAAGCTTCCTGCGTCTGTTGGCTGTTCCTTTCGAAGGCCGGCGTGACGGCCGGCGGTTCGTTCAGGTCTAAAGCGTGGTGGCGACGTTATGGAATACGGTACTCATATTGGTTCCGATCAGAGTGATCACCGTGATGATGGCGACCGCGATGAGTGCCGCGATCAGCCCGTATTCGATCGCGGTCACCCCGGCCTCCGACTTCAAAGGACGGGATTCAATAACCGACCGGAATAATTGTCGCATGTGCTTTTCGCGCTCCATCGGGCACGCCGTTCGACGCTGGCGTGATGGCTGAAATCCAACACACCACCATATCGAATGGCGACCGATATCAAACCGCGGTGGCAACGCTATGGAATACGGTACTCAGGTTGGTGCCGATCAGGGTAACGGCGGTAATGATGGCGACCGCGATGAGCGCGGCGATCAAACCGTATTCGATGGCCGTGACACCGGTTTCGGAATGGATAAATCGGCGAGCGGCCAGCTGCTTCAGGAAACGGGTCATGATAAGTTGCAACTCCATTTTTGGGGTGCGTGCCTGTCGATGTCGGCAGGCCGCTCTATCGTCGGGGGAAGGTGTTTCCCTGATTATAAAATGGACTGACGCATCGGCGTTGTCATTGATCCACGGCAATGACAACCGTCCCGATCAACGATAAATTAATCAAACTGCTTTCCGGTCGAACGGTGACGTTCCCGGGTCTGAAATGAAATGAAAGGGATTGTCATGGCGCCCGCGAAAGCGTCGAACCACATCGGTATGACGGGCTGGGGTATGACAGGCTGGGGTANNGACAGGCTGGGGTATGACAGGCTGGCTGAGCGTCATCACGGTTTTATTGTCGGTCTGCGGGTGCGGCCATACCACGACGTATCCCGGACTGCTGCCGTCCGAAAGCGAGCGCCAGGCACGGGCCGCGGCCGCCGGCCCCGACTCCGCTTTGAAGGTGGCACGCGCGACGCATCAGTCTGGCGATCTGGCCGCTTCGATCCAGCTCTATCGCACGCTCGTGGGCAACGGTTCGGTGGCGCCAGAGGTCGTGGTTGAATTCGGCGACGTTCTGGTCGAATCCGGATCGCCTGACGAGGCGATAGATATTTACAGCCAGATCGACGCCCGATCCCCGGCGCGTCTGGGCGCGCTGCTCGGCATGACGCGCGCCTACCTAAATCTTGGAGATCCGGTCAAGGCACTCAATTATGCTGAGGAGGCTCTGGTCCTGGCGCCGCGCGACGCACGGGTTCTGATCGATAAGGCCGTCGCGCTTGACTCACTGGGCAGGCATGCCGAAGCGCAGGCACTCTATCGTGGCGTCCTGAGCGTGACGCCACGCCATGTCGCCGCGCGCAACGACCTTGCTTTGTCGCTGGCGCTGACGGGCCAATATGATGAGGCCATCGCGCTGATCGGACCGCTGGTGCGATCCTCCACCGCGACACCCCGGGAGCGGGAAAACCTGGCCATCATTTACGGGCTGATGGGCGACGGCGATCGCGCGACCATGCTGAGCCGGGTGGATCTCGACGAGGGAACGACCCAGGCCAACCTGGCCTTTCTGGCGGCCGTTCGGGGAACGAAACCATGATGGGGCGGCGAGGAAGAGCCAGGCCCAGGAGCGGATGGCCCGGTGCCGGCGGGATCGGGACGCGATGAGCACGGACTTCAGTTGGAACAAATCGCGGCGAACAGCCAATCCGGACGAGGCCGCGAGGACCGGACTTGACCAGCCGCGCCATTGATCGCCAGCCCGACACATCGTTTCGCTTCACTGAGAGCCTGCTCAGGTTGCTGCAACGTTCGCTGAACGACGGGCGTCGCGCGATCCTGGTCATTCTGTGTTTAAGCGCGGCTTGTGCCTTCAATCAGTTCAGCGCGATCCTTAATCATGATTCCGCGTGGCTGATTCATGGAACCGAGGTCTTTTTGAACGGCGGCAGGCTTTATGTCGACGTATTCGAGCTCAATCCCCCGCTGATTATCTATCTCACCGTGCCACCCGTATGGGTCGCGAAACAGCTGCACGCCTCCAGCATTGACGTATTCGTACTTTACATCTTCCTGTTGGCGGTGGTCTCGCTCAGTCTCATCTGGCTCACCCTTCGCGAGACCCCGCGTTTGTCTCCCTTCGTCCGCAACGGGATCCTGATCGCGGTGACGCCCGTGCTCGTGCTTTACCCCGCGGCCGACTTTGGCCAGCGGGAGCACCTGATGGTGATCCTCGCGCTGCCTTATCTGTTCCTCGCCGCCACGCGGGCTCGGTGGCAGGCGCGCGATTGGCGTCTGGCCGCCGTGATCGGCGTTCTTGGCGCGATCGGTTTCTCGATCAAGCCGCACTTCTTATTGGTTCCGCTCGCGGCCGAGTGTTACATCGCGGTTCGCGCGCGCTCATTGCGCCGGCTGACGCGGCCCGAGACACTTGCTTTCGCCGCGACCGTGACAGCCTATGTTGTCACGATCCCGGTGTTCACGCCCGAATATCTGACCACGATCGTTCCATTCGGGATGGCCGTCTACGACCATGGTTTCGACAGTCCACTCTGGCGCGTGTTGCTGACGCCCTGGGTGATCTGTTTGCCCGCTGTTTTGCTGTTCCATCTCGTACTGAGAAAACAACTGGTCATAGCGGAAATCTGCGACCTGCTTTGTCTGAGCGCGGTGTGCTTTCTGGTGATCTACGCGGTCCAGAGCAAAGGTTGGAGCTACCAGGCGTACCCGATCATGGCGATGGCGGTCCTGGCCTTGTCCGTGATCTTTCTTAATGTCACCGAGAAAGTCCTCCCGGGCCGGCCCCGCGGGGCCAATGCCACCGCGTTGCGTTCGCTCGCCCTCTGCGCTTGTGTTTTGATCCTGGTAATGGGTACCACGGCGAGCCGGGAAAGATATTCCAACGAAACCATGCTAAGGCTGGAACCGATGGTCGCGCGACTTGCACCCGGCGCCTCGATCTACATCTTCTCGGTACAGGTACCGGATGGTTTCCCTCTGGTGAATTATACCGGGGTGGGCTGGTCCTCGCGCTTTGACGAACTCTGGCTGCTACCGGGGCTCGTCGTCCCTGGGACGGATGCCGCTGCTTCCGCGTCCGGGATCCGTATGAGGGGCGAGATCGAACGATATTTGCGGAATGCCGTCGCCGAGGACTTCACACGCCGGCCACCCGATCTGGTCTTTGTCGACGCGGCGCCCAGGAAGAGCCATTTCGGTGGCATCGATTTCGACTACATTCGATATTTTTCCACCGATCCTCGCTTCGCCACGATCTGGGCCGACTATACCATGCTCGGCGACATCGATCGTTTTCAGGTCTTCGGCCGACGCCCGGCAGCCGAATAAATGAGCGGCGGCGCCAACACTTTCCGGCCCGGCATGGCCCTCCTGTTGCTTGAAGCAAAGCAATCGTTGCGCGCGCATCGGCTGGTGATCGGCCTCGTGATCGGCCATGTCGTGATCACGTTCGGGGTAATGACGTGGTTCGGTCTCGCGGACAAAATCTCATTGACGATCTATCAGCCCGCTTTCGTCGTTTTGTGTTTCGTGATCGTTATATCGCTGCTGGCCGGACGCGCGACTTATCTGATGCTCGTCATACGACCAAACAGCCTGATCCGAACGATCGTCGATGATCTGACGTCGAGATGGATTACCCAAAGACGTTTCCTCAACGCGTTACCGATGTTGCTGGCGCTGACCGTCTTCATGTCCACTTTCACATCGATGAAGTCGATGATCCCCGTTATCCACCCTTATGACTGGGACGCCACCCTGGCGGTGTTGGACCAAAAGCTGCACTTCGGCGTGGCGCCATGGCTGCTCCTGCAGCCTTTGGTTGGCTATCCGATCGTGACCGCGGTGCTGAACGCATTCTATAATCTGTGGTTGTTCGTTCTGCTTGGCTTTTGGTTCTGGCAGGCGGTGAGCCTGCGCGATCCGCGATTGCGCATGCAGTTCTTTGTCTCCTCGATCCTCTGCTTCGCCCTGCTTGGTAACCTGCTCGCGACATTGTTCGCTTCCGCCGGCCCGTGCTTCTATGAGCGGATCGTCGCCGGACCTGACCCTTTCGCACCATTAATGAACTATCTCCGCTCCGCCAGCATGAGCGTGCCGGGCATTTACGCCATCGACACCCAGAACATGCTGTGGCGATTTTACCAAAACCGCGCGTTCGGCGCCGGTGCCGGTATTTCAGCCATGCCGAGCCTGCATCTTTCGGCGGCGACCCTGTTCGCCTTGCTCGGTTGGCGCGTGCATCGCGTTCTCGGCGTGGTGCTGACGGTGTTCGCCGGCATTCTGCTGATCGGATCGATCCATCTTGGCTGGCATTACGCTCTGGACGGGTATTTCGCCATCGCCGCCACTTTCGCGATCTGGTGGGCTGTCGCGGCGGTGATGAGATTGGCGCCGGACTCATGCGGCATACCCAGGTCGTGAATCCCGATGCCTCAAATTCGGACAGGGGGACCCACGCGTGTGCCGGCCCGGCGCCCCGAGAGAGCCCTGTCGCGTTCGGCGCCGTCGCGCGGGAGCGTCCATCGATGCCGGTCGCGGCACGAAAAGATCTTATGATGATCGGGAGTTTTTGTCTTTTGTTCTCCTTGGTCGCCGGGGTGTTCTACGGTTTGGTGTTCCGTCTTGCCTGGGCTCAGGACTTCATGGTCTTCTACACAGCCGCGCGCGTATGCATTGAAGGTCGACTTCCCCTCATATTCGATGGCGTCGCGTTCACCGCGCAGCTCAACGCCAGGTTTGGCGACTGGTTTTCCCATTCGCTCGGCCTGCATCCCTGGGTCTATCCGCCGACGTTCTTGCTGATGGTGATACCCATCGGCCTTTTTCCATTCCTGGTCGCATACGGTTTGTTTCTTGTTCTCACCTTTCTTGCGCTCAACTGTGCGGTGCGCTGCTATGTGCCTCACGGTTATCAGCGATGGGTCTGCGCGGCGGGCTTGCTGCTGTCGCCAGCGACGGCGTTCACGGTCGCTGTTGGGCAGAACAGCTTTCTGACCACGGCATTTTTGGTGGGCGGCTTCGGTCTCATCCCCCGAAGTCCGTTGCTCGCGGGTACTTTGCTCGGTCTGCTAAACTGCAAACCACAATTATGGCTGCTGGTTCCGGTGGCGCTGCTCGCGGCTCGAGAATGGAAGGTCCTCGCCAGCACGATCCTGGTCGCGACCTTGCTCGCGCTGGTCTCCGCCGTCGTGTTCGGCTTGGAACCGTGGCGGCAGTGGCTGACGTTGATGCTCGGACCAAGCCCGCTTTATCAGCAATGGCTCCAGGTCGGCCGGCTCAACGGCCAGAGTGCCTATACCGACGCTTTCCTGATCGGTGCGCCCGCCGCGGTCGCCAGCGTGATACAAGACCTCGTGACCCTGCTTTGTGCCGCCGTGGTGTGGTGGTGTTTCCGGGCGTCCGGGATGCGTCGCGACCTTCAACTGGCGGTATTGCTGACGGCAACCATCATCGGCGCCCCGCACGTCTCGAATTACGACGCGGTGATGGTGGCTCTCGCGGTCTCCCTTTTTCTATGCCGTGGGCTGGAGGACGGCTTTCGCTTCGGTGACGCGATGCTGATCGTGATCGTGTGGAGTCTCGAGTTGCTCGATCCGCCGATATTGTTCCGGTGGGGGTTGGCTACACCGCTTGTCCTCTGCGTGTTCATCGCCGTCGTGATCGTCCGGGGGCGGTCGGATGTCACAGTCCGCGCGAGCCCGTGGAGGCGAATGTCCTCCGTCAGGATGCGCGCATGATGCCGCCTGGTCTGGTGCCGGCGCTGCGGGATGCCCATTGGCTGACCCGCCGGCGCGTGGCTGCCTGGGGGATCGTGCTGCTGGCCGAGGAACTGCTTCTGGTGCTCTTCGTCGCGTTCTGCTTGCACAGCCCTCCGCTGGAAGCCGAGCACCCGACCTCCACCGACTTCGTCAGCTTCTACGCGGCGGGTAAGCTGGCGTTGGCCGGCACCCCGGCACTGGCATACGACCAGGCCGCGCACCACCTGGCGGAACAGCATGCCACCGCGCCCGGCGTGCCTTATATGTTCTTCATGTATCCCCCGGTCTTTCTGCCGCTGTGCGCCTGTCTCGCCAGCCTGCCGTACCTCGTCGCCTTCGGATTGTTTCAACTGGTCACGCTGGCGATGTTCGCGGGCGTGATGCGAGGCGTATTGGGTGAGAAGGGATGGGCCTGGCTGCCACCCATGCTGGCCTTCCCGCCGGTATTCTGGACCATTGGTCTCGGACAGAACGCGTTTCTCACCGCGGCGCTTCTCGGAGGCTTCACGCTCCTGATCGATCGCCGCCCAGTGACGGCGGGCATCCTGCTTGGGATGGTTTGTTACAAGCCGCATTTCGGCTTGCTGGCTCCGGTCGCGCTGGTGGCCGGCCGCCACTGGCGCGCGTTCTGGGCCGCCGCGATCACGATCGCTGTCCTGGTAGGAATGTCCATCGTGATGTTCGGATGGAACACCTGGGAAGCCTATCTCGCGACCTTCGCCGCGTCCCCCGAGATCTACGCATCCGGACGCATCGCCTTTGCTGGCATGGTGACCCCGTTTGGCGGCGTTCGGCTCCTGGGATTTGACCCAGGAGATGCTTACGCGGTCCAGGCAATCGCGACGATAGCCATGGTCGCGATGGTGGCATTGATCTGGCGCCTCGACGTGAGCCGCCCGTTGCGCGGCGCCTGCCTGCTGGTGGCGACGCTGCTGGCCGTGCCGTTGGCTCTGTTCTACGACATGCTGCTGGCGTTGGTGGCGATCGGCTGGCTGGTGCGGGAAGCCCGTGTCCACGGGTTCCTGCCGTGGGAAAAGATCCTGCTGCTCGCCACCTATCCCGTGGCGTTGGCGGCCTGGACCGCTGGTACCGCGTGGCATATTCCACTCGGTCCGGCGATCACATTGACGATCCTCTTGTTGTGCCTGCGGCGCGTCGTGGCGAGTGCCAGGGCCGCCGGGAATGCGCGGCCGGCGCGGCGAATGGATGCCGGTTCAGCGCCTTTCCTCGCGTCGCGGGTAACCGATTCTCGTGCCAGTTCATAACGAAAGCCGCCGTTGTCCGATTCAGGCGATCACCAGTCGCGCCGGCGTCGCCTGGTCGCCGAATCAGCAACAGGAGCTTGCGCGCCAGAGGATCGTCGCGCTCGTGGGACCATGTGACGCCGGGTGGTTGGGCGGACACGCAAGCTGAGGAATCGGACCATGCTCAAACCGCCGCGGCAATCGGTCCCCGGGTACAACACGTATCTCATCCAGGCGCCCCCGAGCGTCGGTCAGTGTGATGCGAGCCCGCCCGAACAGATGGTTCGGGGATGGCAACCGGCATGGGGCGATACGATTTTTATCGCGGCGCTGGTTGTGGTCTGCGGCCTCTCCGCGTTCATCGGCATCCCTGCTCCATTAGGAAGTTTCGCGCACGACACGTTCTTCTTTCTCGACAACGCATACCGGGTCAGTCAAGGCCAGGTCCCCCACCGGGATTTTTCATCCGCCTGGGGACCTGTCATATTTCTGATCCACGCCGCCGGCCTCATACTGTCCGGAATGCGGCCGACCGGCATCGGTTACGCGAACGCGCTTTTTGGAGCCATCGTCGGCATCTGGACGTTCCTGCTCATCCGGGCAAGGTGGTCTTCCGCCAGCGCGTGCGCCCTGGGTGTGTATGCTATTCTTTTGATCACCGCGCCATTTCCTCTCGGCATCAATCCGTTGGATTTCGGTTATGCCATGACCTACAATCGATATGGTTACGCGCTATTTGGAATTCTCATGATGGAATGCGCGGCGAACGCGCCATCGGTGAATCGCTCGACGCGACGAGACTCCATTGGGGCGATTTCCACCGGGGCGGCGTTCGCTTTGCTCGCATTTCTCAAGGTCAGCTATGCGATCGTCGCGGTTCCATTCATCGTCGTCTCGACGATCGCCGCGAGCGCCGGTCGTGTGCGACGGTTTGTTGAGGTGTTCGGTGGCTTCGCGATGGTGTCGGTACTCGTCCTCTGCTATCTGAGGTTCAGCATATTCGACATGTGGCGAGATCTGGCGATGGCCGCGACGGCTCGCCAATTGTCCCTTCGGTTATGGTTGCCGGCTGGTGTTCTTGATTTGGCGCAGACGATCCTGATCGTTCTGTTCGCGGGATTTGGTTACGGGGTCAAAACAGGAGGCGCCCATGACCGCGCCACGCCGATCCGTCGAGATCTGTTCGCACTGCTGACTGTCGCGGCGGGATATCTTCTGTTGTTTTCAAACCAGCAGAAAAACACCTTTCCTTTGAACGGTTACGCGGCGGTCGCTTTGGCGGCCAGGCATGGATCGTTGTCGAGTGGAAAACCCCTGAAATGGCCAGGTTTTTCGCAAGGCTTTCCGAGGGCTTTGCTGCTGGGGATCTGCTTCCTGCCGCTTTGCCTGGAAAATGGGATATCGCTTGCCGGCGCGGCGGTGGGACGGCTGTTGCCGACAGGACCAGACGTAATCTCACTGGCATCGACGGAACGCGGCTCTTACTTACATTTTCGCCCGATGACGGGCACGAGGGGGGATGAGACGACAGGAATGGAATACGTCGAGGCGGTGAATGACGGTCTGGAACTGATTCGCCGGCATTCGGCGAACCGAGACGGGGTTCTGGCATTTGATGAGTTCAATCCATTTAATTACCTTCTCGATCTGCGTTCTCCGCGGGGAGGCATCGCCGCGGTCGCCTACGACTATGTTTTTTGTGACGCCGCTCATCCCACGGCGGAACGATTCTTCGGGGACACATCGTATGTGATGGTTCGGAAGTATAAGAAAGACGGCCCAAACCCAATCGAACTTGCCAACGTCTCCGCGCTCATGCGGATCTATGGCCCTTCGTTGATGTCGAATTTCTCGGTCGTGGAAGAAACCGAGCACTGGGTACTTTGGCACCGTGATTAGCCTCCTGCCGGACGGCTGGCATCCGTTCGGCACTGTCGCTCGGAGGCCTGGGGCTGGCGATGGTCTGGCGGTTTCTCCCCAAAGGCCGGGTGCGGATCGACAACCGCATGTTCTTTCTCGGCGCGGCCTTCATGTTGCTTGAAACCAAGCCCGTGGTTCAACTGGCGCTGCTGTTCGGCCGCACCTGGCTGGTCAACATGATGGTGTTTTTCACCATGCTGGTATTGATCCTGCTCGCGAACCTGTACGTGCTCTGGTTCCGGCCGGTACGCCTTGTATGGTATTATACGGGAGTCCTGGGCTTCCTCGCGGCCGGCGTGCTGGTTCCGTTGGACGTATTCCTCGGTGGCGGCCCGCCGTGGCACTATGTGGCGCCGTGCTTCCTCGCGCTTGGACCGATGCTCTTCGCCGGTGTGATTTTCGCCAGATCCTTCCAGGACGCGCGCGATCCCGATCGGGCATTCGGCTCCAATATCGCGGGATCCGTGCTCGGTGGCCTGAGCGAACCGTTCTCGATACTGTTGGGCTTTCGTCACCTGCTGTTGCTGGCGATGCTTTTCTATATCCTTTCGATGTGGTCGCCCCGAGGACGCTTGTGGCCTCCACGGCGAGGCGACGGACGAAATGAAAGCCTCGCACCTCACCTCGGCCCCGACCGGCCGGGTGCGCGCGGGCCGTCATCGGTTGGTCACCTGGCTTGGACGTGGCGAGATCGCGCTCTCGGTCGTCCTGAGACACAGTTGTTCGGTCGGCATAAGCCTCCGATCTCAGGTTAAATGTTCAGCATTGCCCCAGGTCAATGCTTTGTCGCTTCAACCGGGTTTATCAAACCAACGCAACAACAACCGAGGTCCGGAGATTGTCACGGTGTCCCTGATCGGCGCCCGGCGCTATTTTGTTACATTCCGCACGCATCAACATGTCGCACGCCGCCTTATGTGTGGCGCGGCGCTGGTATGCGGCCTGCGCGCGGCACCCGTCGCCGCGGCTGAGGACCAGGCAAGCCTGACGATCGGCGGAACTGGCGGTGAATTCGCGACGATGCGTTTGTTGGGAGATGCGTTCCATGAGGCGAACCCCGCGATCCGTGTCACGGTTCTCGTCGGCCTTGGCGACACAGGCGGCATCAATGCCACTCTGGCCGGCGCGGTGGACGTCGGAACCACCAGCAGGCCTTTGTCGGGCCAGGAGCGCGATAAGGGGGCCGCGGCCACGGAATATGGGCGAACCCCCCTGGTATTCGCCGTCGGTCCAACGACCCCCGGCACAAAGATTTCAACCGTTCAGTTAACCGGCATCTATACAGGCCGTTTGGACAAATGGCCGAACGGAACCCGCGCGCGGCCGGTGCTTCGTTCGGAAAGCGATAACGTCACGTTGATATTGAAACAGCAATTGCCGGCGATCGCCGAAGCGATCACTGCCGCGGGGCAACGCCACGGGATGCAATTCGCACTGACCGACCAGGATTGCGCCATCGCCATCGCGAATGTCCCGGGCGCCATTGGCCCGATGACATTGAGTTATATCCGCGCCGCGGGCCTGCCGCTGCGCCCCCTCGCGCTGGACGGCGTCACGCCCAACATCCAGACGATCGCCGATGGATCTTATTCCACGTACGAAACTCTTTATCTGATAACCGGCCCAGGCCCCACGCCGCCGGCGAGAAAGTTCCTCACATTTGTCGCGTCCACCGCGGGATGGAAAATTCTGGTCGAGACCGCTCACTGGGTGCCGGATCGGACCAACCCCGAATGATCGTCGAGCCGAATCAGAAGCGCGTCTATGTCATCAATGCGATAGCGTCCGCGGTCGTTGTGTTCGTGTTCTGCCTTTTCCCTCCGTTGGGATACGCGATCCACGAGTACATGGGTGCCAAGGCTGCCCTGGACGAAAGGCTGATAGCGACAGGCCCGGCGTTGAGCCAATGGGCAGCCTCGGCGCCAGACTTATGGATGTACCAACAGGTTCGGTTGCAGGAACTGCTTAGCGAACAACCGCACTATGGCGTTGACGTCCAGACGCGGATACGAGACGCTGGCGGGATCGTACTGGCGGTGGTCGGCGCCGCTCCATCAGCGCCCACTCTGATACGCTCGGCGGTCGTATACGATTCCGGCATACCGGTGGGCCGGGTGGAAATTGAACAATCTCTGCTCCCGATGACTCTGAAAACCGCGTTGCTCGCGCTGGATGGCCTCATTCTCGGGATCCTGGCCTATATCACGCTGCGCGTCATCCCGGTACGACTGCTAACCGACGCGGCCAAACGATGGAGACTGAGCAATCAGGCAATCGAAGCCGCGTTGAACGCGATTATCATAATCGACGCGCTGGCACCCGGCGAACCGATCATTTACGTCAATCCCGCTTTCGTGCGGGCAACTGGCTATTCCGTGAAGGAGATCGTGGGACGCGACCTCGCATGCCTGTTCGGCCCGGATCCGATGCAGGTCAGACTGGCGATCATTCAGAACAGGTTACACGCCGGCGCCGACGCGCATGTCACCGCCGAGATTTACCGGAGCGATGGGACACGGTATTGGGCGGAGACGTTTTTCGCTGGAGTGGAAGGCGAAAAAAATATCACGACAAACTACATCGGTGTGCTCAATGATATCACGGAGAGGAAACAGTCAGAAGATCAACTAAAGCGCCACGCCCACGTGGACGAGTTGACCGGCCTCGCCAACCGGACCGCCTTCCTGGAGCACGTGGAAGTGTCGCTCGCGGCGTTCAGGAGCGGGGCGAGCGACTTCGCCGTGATGTTCCTGGATCTGGACCACTTCAAGGACATCAACGAGACGCTCGGTCAATCGGTTGGCGACGCATTGCTTAAAGTGGTCGGTCAGCGCCTTCAGGACTGTATGAACGAGGGCGACGCTGGCGTCCACGTCAACGATACCGTCAGCAGGGCCAACATTGTCGCCCGTCTGGGTGGCGATGAATTCGCGATTCTGCAGAACGATATCGGAGACCCGTCAGCGGCCGGGGGCCTCGCCGCGCGACTACTGCTGACCACGGCCGCGCCCTGCGTGATCGATGGGCACGAACTTCACATCACGACCAGCATCGGAATTTCGCCAAGCACGCCCGGCCTCGCGGATGCCGGCACGTTACTGACCAGGGCTGAACTGGCATTGTACCGCGCGAAGGACGAGGGCAGGAACCAATATCGGTTTCACTCGGCGGACCTCGATCAAATCGTGCGCGAGCGGGTGTCGCTGACCGACGAAATGCGAAAGGGTTTGGCCCAGGGCGAGTTCGAACTTTTCTATCAGCCGCAGGTCGAACTCGCGTCCGGGCGACTGATCGGCATGGAGGCCCTGGTGCGTTGGAACCATCCGCGACTTGGCCTGTTGCGTCCCGATGCGTTCATCCCGGTCGCCGAGGCAACCGGCCTTATCGTCGGGCTTGGCGACTGGATCATTGACGCCGCCTGCCGTCAGATCAACGCATGGGCCGGCGAAAAACTGGTCTGTCCCGTCCTGGCCGTCAACGTGTCCGGGGCGCAATTCAGGGCGAATGGAGAGTTGCAAGCCTATTTATCCGATTGCCTGCGGAAGTGGCATGTCAATCCGGCACTCCTTGAGATCGAACTCACCGAATCGGTACTGATGGCGACCGCGGGTCTGATCGAAGATCCGTTGCGGCAATTTCGCGATCTTGGGATGTCGGTCGCGATCGACGATTTTGGAACCGGCTATTCCTCGCTCGCCTATCTCAGTAAATTCAAGGTCAACCGCCTGAAGGTCGCGATGCAATTCGTCCACGGAGCGCTGGTCAATCCAAGCGACGCCGCCATCGTCCGGGCCACGGTAAATCTCGCGCGCGCGTTAGGTTTGCGCGTTATCGCGGAGGGGCCGGAAACCCGCGAACAGGTTGAATTTCTGCTGTCGATCGGCTGCCAGGAAGGCCAGGGTTTCTACTACAGCCGCCCGGTCACCGCGACGGCGGCCGGCCGGTTGTTGCGGGATGGAAAGATCTGTCCTGAGGGAGGAGCAGCCGTCTCTGAACTCGCCGGGCTTGATGTTGGCCGGTGAGCGCCGGAGAGCCACCAGGTCCCAACTTACCAGACACCACGCACGGGTTGGCGTCATTCGCCGACGCGGACCATGGCGCCAATCATCCCCAGGAGATCTCCGGAGACCGAGACCCACACAAAACACCGGGCTCGTCGCCGCATTTATCGGGACACGGCGGACGGCGTTACCGCCGGTGGCTGATCTTTCCGCCAGCCTTGGCGGCGCTGCTCGCGATATGGGTCATCGTCGCCGGCTTCACCGCGGTCGAACGGGGCGCGACACTTGAACGTGCCCAATCGCAACTCGACAATACCGCCTCCACGCTGCTTGAGCTGAGCGTGCTGGCCGAACTGGCCGCCCAGATTCCGGGTCATCCGGACGATCCTGATCGGATGGCGGCTTTCTGGCAAATTCTTCTGCAATATCCAACCGCATGGATCTGGATCGAGAAGGGCGGCACGATTTCGGTCGGGCAGGCACCTCCACGAGGTGTCGGCCACCTCATTGTCGCCGCCGCGGCAAGTGGCGACATGAGTGCACATGCCGCTCTGGCGCGGGCTGATGCGCTTAAGGACTGGCGACGCTCTGTTTGGTGGCGTGTGGCTGTTATGTTGATAAGCAGCGTTGGCTTCCTCTTGCTGGCCGACCAATTGTCGCGCGCGTTGACACAACGCGCGATCGCCGAAGAGAGCGCGGCGAGAGCCGAAGATCGGGCGATTCAACTGAACGTTTACAAAAAGCAATTAGAAGACACGGTAACGCAACGGACCGCGGAGTTGCGCCAGGCCAATATCCTTCTCCAAAAAGAGCTATCTGAAAGGATCGAGGCAGAGGCGGCGTTGCATCGTCATGATGCACTGCTGACCGCGGTGACCCTGGGCGCCGCCGCTCTGCTGGGTGAACGGGATTTAAACGACGCCATACTGACCGTTTTGGCGCTCGTCGGAGAGACAATGTCGGTTTCACGCGTACAGTTCTCGGAAGTCCGGCCGGATCCCGCGGGCCACCTTTTGTCATTCGTGCGACATGAGTGGTGTGCATCCGGCGTCACCCGGTTACCGGACGACACGCCGCTCAAAGAGTTTGATCTGACCGCGAGATTCCCCGACGCGGCCAGGCGACTCTTGGCTGGCGAGCAGATCTCCGCTTATTCGGACGATCTGATCGGACTATCCAGAGAGCAGTTCGAAGCCGCGCAAATGAAGTCGATTTTGCTGGTTCCAATTCGAGTCGATAACGAGTTNNCTCGCCGACGCCAACATGATCGTCCAGAACAGTCCGACAATCCTCTTCCGCCTGCGCGGCGAGCCTTCTCTGCCATTGATCTACATCTCCCAGAATATCAGCAAATTTGGTTATTCGCCGACGGACCTGACCGCCTCGCCAACCTGGCCCCTCACACTGATTGATCCGGATGACCGGGACAGGGTTTGGTCGGCTCTGACCGGGGTGTTGGCAAACGACGCCTTGAGCGCATCCATTGAGTTTCGCGTGCTGAACGGCGACCGGTCACGCCGCTGGGTTGAAGCCCGCTACAGCCCGGTCCGAGACAAAAGCGGCAGGCTGATCGAGATCGAAGGCATCATGACGGACGTCACGGAGCGTAAGGCGGCCGAGACGAAGATTCTTCTGCTGGCGCGAACCGATCCGCTGACCGGTCTCGCCAACCGGGCGACCTTCGCCGAGCGATTGCACCTGGCGTTTAGCGCGAGCCGGCGCGGAGGATCGTCCTTCGCCGTGCTCTATCTTGATCTGGATCACTTCAAGGACGTGAACGATACCCTGGGACATCCCACCGGAGACCTGCTTCTTCAGGCCGTGGCGGCGCGGCTCGTGGCCGGCGTGCGTGACCTGGATCTGGTGGCGCGGTTCGGCGGAGACGAGTTCGCGATCCTGCAAACCGACGTCGGCGATCCCGCGATCGCCGGTACGCTGGCGGAAAAGCTCCGTGTCTCGGTGGACCGGCCGTATACGTTTAACGGCAACACGATGCACGTCACGGCCAGCATTGGTATCGCGACTTTGGGTGCGGAAATCGTCGATTCCGACACCATGCTGGCACAGGCGGACCTCGCGCTGTATCGGGCCAAGGACGAAGGCCGCGACCAATTCCGGTTTCACACGAAAGATCTTGACGAAGAAGTTCGTGAACGCGTCAGTCTGACTTCCGACTTGCGCGACGCGATCGAGCGTACCGAACTGGAACTTTACTATCAGCCGCAGGTCGATCTCGCGTCGGGGACGATTGTCGGGATGGAGGCGCTCGCCAGGTGGCACCATCCCACACGGGGTTTGATCATGCCATCGACATTCATTTCCATCGCGGAGAAGTCAGGCGTCATAATTCCGTTTGGACGATGGGTTCTCGAGGAAGCTTGCGGTCAGATGCGGCGATGGCGCGACACGGGGATCGCGCCACCTGTCATGGCCGTCAACATCTCGATGCTTCAGCTTAAGGACGCGCGACAGTTCATAACCTTGGTGACGGAGGTCCTGTCGAAGCGCGGCCTCGTTCCGGGCGATCTGGAACTCGACGTAACCGAAGCCATTCTGGCCCAGGTGTCGTGGGCACGAAATGACGTGCTCATGGACCTAAGGAAGATGGGCGTGCGGATCGCGATCGACGATTTTGGCACCGACTATTCATCGTTCGATTATTTGAGAAAATATCACATCAACCACATCAAGATCGCGAGATCATACATCAATTCCGCGACCGATGACCCTGAGTACGCGCAAACCGTTCGCGCGATCATCGGCCTCGCGCGCGATCTCCAGATCGATGTGATAGCCGAGGGAGTCGAGACCGCGGCTGAACGAGAATTTTTGGTTTCCGCCGGTGCGACCACCAAGGGACAAGGTTTCTTTTTCAGTGCCGCGGTGAATGAGGCGGAAGCGTCCGACCTGCTAAGAAAGGGGATGATCACGCCTGCGTCGTCGCCCTCAGGTCCGGTGCCGGGCGTCCGCGCCATATCGCCCGCGCCGCTGATTCCGGCAGCCGCGCAATGAGGCTGCTGACGATCGGCGCGACTGCTCTGTGCGTTCTGTACGCCGCGACAGCCCAGGCACAGTTGACGCGGGTCGATCTGCAACTCGTGGCCAGGGTACTGGGTTTTCTTGAAAAACCACTCACCGGAACGGTGCGCCTTGGCATCGTATATGTCCCCAGCGACGACCAGTCCGTTCATGAAGCTGATTCCGACCTGGCATTGCTTGGCAGCGGCCTTCAGGCGGGCAATCTGTTATTCACCCCGGTTCGGGTAAGGATCGACCAGGCGGCCGCGGCGCAGGTTGACGTCTTCTTCCTGCCCGAAGGTCTCGCGGATCAGGCGACGCAAATCTCCGATGTCGCGAAGCGGAGGAAGATACCCTGTGTCACGCTCGATATCGCGCAGGTGCGGAATGGTATCTGCGCGATCGGTGTGCAGATCGTTCCGAAGATCGAGATATATGTCAACAGAGCCGCGGCGGAAGATGACGACACCACATTCGGTTCAGTGTTTCGCATGATGATTACCGAATTCTAAGTTGATGCGCGGTGACCATGTCGAGGAGCATCATATGTCGATTGGGGCCCGGACCACGCCGTTGAACGATGTCGTTCGCCAACGATCGTGTATGCGGGGATCGGTGCCGTCGCGGAGGCTTCTCGGGATCGTGTCGATCCCACGACTCGCGCTTGCCGTCATGACGCTGATGTTGGTCGCGAGCTCGGCGGCCACGGCTCAGGATATCGACTACCGGGGAATGGAGCAGCTGTTCGGCGAGCCTGTCACCCAATCCGCGACAGGCAAGCCGCAGCGTGCCAGCGACGCGCCGGTGAACATGGTGATCATCACGCAGGACGACATAAGACGTTCCGGTGCCACCAGTATCCCCGACGTATTGCAGTTCGTCGCGGGCGTTGACGTTCGAACCTATGGTGTCGCCGACGCGGAAGTCGGCATCCGCGGCTACAACCAGCCGTACAACCCGCGTCTGCTGGTCCTGGTGAATGGCAGACAGGTCTATAGCGACGACTACGGCCACGTCTCCTGGTTTACCATTCCCGTGCAAATGGAGGAAATCCGCCAGATCGAAGTGATCAAAGGGCCCAACTCGGCACTCTATGGTTTCAACGCGGTCAGCGGCGTCATCAATATCATCACCTACAGCCCGCTCTACGACAGCATCAACACCGCGACGCTGCGCGGTGGGACACAAAATTATATCGGCGGGTCGGCGGTGACCACGGCTCGGGTCGGCGACAACGCCGGTCTGCGGCTTTCTCTGGGCGGACTTCAGGCCAGGGACTTCGTGCCAGGCAACCTGACTGCGTCCGATGCCGTCGCCCGGCGGTCGCCGTTGATCGGCACCTTCAACATCGATGGCAGGGCGCGGATCACGCCGAATGTCGAACTGGTACTCGAGGCGAGTATGGCCGACGGCCAGCTGGCTGAGAAAGATCTGGATGGTGTCTTTGACACGTCGTATTCCCGTAACAATTCCCTGCGCGCCGAACTGACGGCGGACACGCCGATCGGTGTGCTCAACCTTAACGCCTATCGCAACGAGGAGCTGGTTTCAATTAACGCGGCCGGCCTCGCGAATCTGTCGGCCTCGGCAAAGGAAGACGTCTACGTGGTGCAAGCGAGCGATCTCGTCAAACTCGGCACCAATCACACGGTCCGCGTCGGGCTCGAGTATCGCGACAATTTCGCCACCGGGGGTTTCTTCAATGGAACCATCGGTTATCAGGTCCTCGCCGGCAGCGTCATGTGGGATTGGCGGATATCGCCCGGGGTTTCCGTCACCAACGCGCTGCGGGTGGACAATTTGCGTCTGCGCTATTCAGGCACGCCGGCGGCCGGATCCGGATTGACGCCGGCCGATTACAACGACGCGGGATTTACCGTCGCCAGCTTCAATTCCGGTGTGGTGTTTCAACCGACAAACCAGGATACTATTCGGCTGATGGCGGCGCGCGGGGTCCAGGCCCCCAGCCTGGTCGACTTTGGCCTGCAGATTCCCGCGGGTACCATTGGTGCCGCGGCGATCTCCGGCAATCCTGACGTGCATCCGACCTTGGTTTATAACCTTGAACTGGATTATGATCGGGAGATTCCGTCGATCGGTTCCACCTCGCGGGCGTCCGTATTTTATCAGCGCAATGAAGATCTGATCAGCGAGCCGTTCTCGTCGCCTCCGGTCGTCGGAGCGATGGGGATACCTCTTCTGCTGGCCAGTAACGTCGGACACGGCGACGCCATCGGCACGGAACTTGGCGTTCGCGGGCACTCAACGACGGGCCTAAGATGGAACCTCAGCTATTCTTTTGTCGTCACGACGGATGCCACGACCCTCAACAGCGGACCGGTTCCGACCAGCGCGGCGAGTTATTCCGACAGCGTACCCCGCCACGTGGTCGTGGCCGGGATCGGATATACCAGGGACCGCCTGGAACTCGACCTGATGGCGCGCTGGCAATCGAGCTATCTGGATTTCCAGCTCGCCGGGACCGCGTTGCGGCCGGTTGAAGTGCCCAACTATATTCTGCTCAATGGGCGAATCGGTTACCGGCTTACCGATACTTTGACCGTCGCGGCCACGGTGCGCCAATTCAACACATCCCGTCTGATGCAGACCGCCGGGCCGCCGGTCGAACGGAGCGCGATCGTGAGCGTCAACGCGCATTTTTGATCGGTGACAGAAACAACACCAATTGTCACCGCGAAGTACGGAGCCGCCGTGAGTATTTTCCGACGGTTGACGGCAACGGGTCAGCTCCGGAAGGTGTGACGGGATGGGGGATTTGCTCCGCGCGGATAGGAATCCTCAATTTCAGGCTCGCGGTCCTGGCATCTTCGTCCGCGCGAACGATGCTTGCTGAACTTAAAGGGCGCGTGCTTGTCACGCCCCGGAGACCATGATGGAAGAATCCTGGCCCGCTGACGTTCTCGCCAAGGACCGTCTTCGCGTTTTCGGCGCCGGCATCGCGGCGCGCATCGCCGCCGACCGCGATGCCTTCATCGCCGCGCGGCACGATCGTTCCGGTGGCAAGGAACCCCGTTTCCTGGGCTTCACGCGGGCGGATTGGATCCATGCGGGCGCGCCGACGCATTATCTCGGCTACAATCACCAATGTCCGCATCCTGACCTGCTCATTCTTTGCCGCATGGTCGCGGTCGTCGACCGCTGGCGCCGCGAGGCCGCGTCGCGATACGAAGGCGAACATGGCCCGGTCCCCGAATTCTGGAACATGCCGGACCTGGTCGCCGAGTGGGAATGCGCCAATCCGGCCATCGCCGCCGCCCGCGACGCCCATGCGGCGCGAGAACATCGGCAGGATGAACGAGACGGCGCACCGCGGCACCGGCCGGCGCGCCAGAACGGAAATTCGGTGTCGCGCCGGGTTTCCTTCGGCCAGTCGTGACGCGGATCGCACCGCCTCTTGCCCTCAAAATCCGCGCGCTCGCCAAAAAATTTGAGCGCCCGGCGGTGGTCGGACTGGATCTGAGCGTCCCCGCCGGCGAATTTTATACGTTGCTCGGACCCAACGGCGCGGGCAAGACGACAACGTTGCGAATGGTGACCGGTCTGCTCCGGCCGGACAGCGGATCGATCGCCATCTGCGGCATTGACGCGCTGGCTGATCCCATCGGCGCGAAACGGATCACCGCCTGGCTCTCCGATGAGCCGATGATCTACGACAAGTTGACGCCCATGGAATATATCGACTTCGTCGCCGGGCTATGGGCGGTCGATGACAAAATCGCGGCGGCGCGGGCGCGTGACCTGCTGTCGCGGCTTGACCTGACGCCGCATGCCGACGAACGTTGCGAGAGTCTGTCCAGGGGCATGCGTCAGAAAGTGGCGCTGGCCGGGGCGCTCGTCCACGAACCGCGCCTCATCATCCTGGACGAACCGCTCACCGGCCTCGACGCCGGTTCGTCACGGACCGTCAAAGAGATGTTGCGCGAGCGCGTCCATGGCGGCTGCTCGGTCATCATGACGACTCATATCCTGGACGTCGCCGAACGGATGGCCGATCGCATTGGCGTCATGGACAAAGGTAACCTGATCGCCGAGGGCACATTGGATGCGTTGCGCCGCCAGGCGGGCTCCGGACATGCCAGCCTCGAGGACACGTTCCTCGCCCTCGTCGCGCAAGACACCGCCCTCGGGCGGGACTCCGCCGACACTCACGCCGCCGCCGTCACGCACGACGACGCCGTCGCATGAGCCGGCCCGGGACGATTGGCTGGTTCGCGCGACATGAAGCGAGGCTGGCATGGCGCGATTGGCTTTCGCTCATGACCGGCGGCCATCGCCGGCGCGCCAGGACTGTCATACTGGGTTTCGCGCTGTTCTGGATCTTCGCCCATGGCCTCGCCTGGTTGATGCTCAGGGCGGTAGGGAACTTCGTCGGTCCGGTCGACAAACACCTCCTCGTGGTGATCACCGGCACGCTGCTGCCATGCGGGTCGCTCATGCTGTCCCAGGCGCTGGAGTCGGTGACGCGCGGGTTCTACGCGCGCGGCGATCTCGAGCTGATTCTGACGTCGCCCGCTTCGGTGTCCCGGTTGTTCGCGGTGCGCATCGCGGGGATGGCCCTGACGATCGTGTTCATGATGCTGGTGCTGGGTGCGCCGTTCATCAACATGCTGGCATGGCTTGGCGGAGCGCGGTGGCTCGGTGCCTATCCCGTGGTCGTGGCGATGGCGATGGATGCGGTCGCGATCGCGGTCGTGGTCACCATCGCGCTGTTCCACGCGATCGGGCCCAGACGTACGCGAGTTATCTCGCAGATCCTCGCGGCGGTGATCGGGGCGGCGTTCGTGATTGGCGTCCAGTTCGCCGCGATCCTCTCGTATGGCGCGACGCCTGAGATGGGCATCCTGCAAATGGCGGAGATCGTCAGGCGCGCGCCTGACGTCGGCAGCGCCGTCTGGTTGCCGGCTCGCGCGGTCTTAGGCGATCTCCCGGCGCTGGCTGGTGTGCTTGGCCTTAGCGCCGTCGCGCTGGCCGGGACGATTTACGTTTTCGCGCCGCGCTTCGGTCATCTCGCGCAGGGCACCGCCAGTGTGCCGCACGGCGCGGCGCGGCATGAAAGGCGACAGTCGCGGTTTCGCGGCTCGACGCCGGCGCGGGCGCTGCGCCGCAAGGAGTGGACCCTTCTGTTACGCGATCCCTGGCTGATATCGCAGACGCTGATGCAATCTCTTTGCCTGCTCCCGGCCGCTTTGCTGCTTTGGCGCGACTTCTACCGTGGTGGCACGGCATCGGCGCTGCTGGTGCCGATCCTGATTGTCGCGGCCGGGCAACTGGCCGGCGGCCTGGCCTGGTTGGCGGTGTCCGGCGAGGACGCGCCCG
>PLSZ01000661.1 GCA_003164305.1 Acetobacteraceae bacterium | reverse complement strand
GGCGTGTCGACGGTGATCGTCACCGTCGGCGCGGCGGGGGGCGCAACGTTGATGCTGACGTTGGCCGTATTCGAATGGATGGCTCCGTCGTTGGCCGTGACGGACAGCGTATCTCCGCCGACATATCCGCTGGCTGGCGTATAGACGAGCCCGTTATCGAGCGCGGCGTCGATCGCAGCGAGCGTGCCGGACAGGGTCAACGGCGAAGCGGTGGCTCCCGTGCCGCTCTCGGTCACGCCCGCCGCATTGGCAAGCGACAGCGTGCCGTGGCTGGCATCGAGCGAGACGGTGACGGTATCGCTGCCGGCATCGGCGAAAGATACGCTGAGCGTATTCAGCGTCAGCGGCGCGTTCTCGTTGGTCGTGGCGGCACCGCCGCCGACGCTGACGGCAGGCGCTGCCGCCACCGTGCCGGCAATCGCCGTGACCTGCTCGGTGGTGCCGCCATCGGTGAACCCCACCACGACATCGAGCACATGGCCCTGGTCGGTCAGCGTCGGCGTGTAGCTTGCGCCGGTCGCGTTCTCGATCGCCACGCCGTTGTCGAGCCACTGATAGGTGACGTTGCTCGCATTCGCGTCCGTCAGGCTGGCCGTGACGGCGTTGCCGTTGACCGCATTGTGAGCGGTATCGAGGCCGCTCAGCGACGCGGTGGCCGGGCTCGACACCACTTCGGTGTGGCCATTGGCGTCGCTGGTCAAAGCAAAACTGTTCTGGCCGTACGAGCCCGAGAAGATAAGCGACGAGCTTTGCGTGCCGCTATAGATCGTCAGCGTGTCGGTGTTGCTGTTCCAGACATCGGTCTCGCTTGTCGAGTAGGTGAGATCGGTGAGATCGATCGTGTCGCCCGCGCTGAAGCCGCTGATCGTGCCGCCGTAATGCTGCGAATGATCGAGTACGAGAGTTCCTCCGGCCGTGGAGAACGCGGCGTCCAGAGTAAGCGTCTGAGTGGAGCTGCCGACGAAATGGGCCAGGCCGCCGTTCTCGATCGTGACCGTTGCCGAACCGCTGATGACGGCATTGGCGCCGATCACAAGCGTGCCGCCGTTTGCCTCCAGCGTGCCGGTGTTGCTGACGCTGTCGTCGATCTGCAACGCGCCGCCGCTCGTCGCTTCCAGCAGGCCGGCATTGGTGATGGTGGCGCCGGTGTCGAGGATCAGCTTGCCCTGGGCTGCGTTGATGATGCCGCCGAGGTCGTTGGTCAGCGTCAGATCGCCGGTGCCGTCCCCGAGTGTGTCGACGCTCAAGGCGCCGTTGCCGATCGTTCCTAAATTGGTAATTTCGCTGGAGCCGGATAGCAGACTGCTGCCATTTGTCAGGTTCCAGACGGCGCCGCTCTCGTTTGTGAATATCGCATTGTACGAGGTGACCGCCCCCGTGAGCGTGCCGTAATTGTGGATGGTGGCCGTTCCGGTACCGGTGCCGGTTCCATCTGCCTGCTCATCGGCCATCGCAAAAATCGCGGTCGGAGCAGTGACCGTGGCGTAATTGGTAATGCTTACATCGCCGTTGTCCCTGCCGACTGCGGCAATGCCATCCCGACCGGCTGTAATGACACATTCCGCTTCCGCGGTGATGGTGATGGTTCCGGTGCCGTAATTGTAGCCCCTGATGCCGTCGGTGCCGGCAACCGCGGTGATCGAGGCATAGTCGTCGATGACGACATTGCCATTCACATCGTCGTCCGGAGAGCCGTCGTTATTATACCCGGCCAGGATGCCGGCTGCGGGTTTGCCGTCGGCGGACGGAATCGCCCCGGAATTGATCGTTCCATGAGCCAGGACATAGACTTCGCCGGAAGGCGCGGCGGCGGCGGCGTTGTTGGCTAAAATCCCCGAACCGGCGGAATCGATCGTGACCCCGGCAGCGGTCGTTACGTTGATGTCGCCGGTGCCAAAGTTGTCGGCCGAAATCCCGTTGCCATATCCATTGGTCGGGCTCGTCCCTCCCAACGCCGTGATCAATCCGGCGTCATCATTCACGGTGACGCCGCCGATGCCGTAGTTGAAGGCGCGGATGCCATCGCCGGCACCAGCCGTGATGTCGGCGTAATTATTGACGGTGACATCCCCGTGAACGGTGGTCAGGGGGAAATTCGAAGGAACGTCCTCGCCGCCGAGATAGCCGGCCAAAATCCCGGCGGGCTGACCGCCGGTGCTGGTAGGAGAGGCGCCTGAATCGATCGTCCCATGGGCGGTGACGACGATCGAGCTGTCCGCCGATGACAGCACCGTGGATGCTTCATTCACGGCAACGATACCGGCACTCCCGGACGTGATGGTGCCACCGTCCGTAACAACCGAGATATCCCCGCTGCCCTCGCTCAGCGCCAGAATTCCGTATCCGCTGGTCCCGGCGATCGTCCCCGAAGCTTCCACCGAAACCTTGCCGTTGCCCAGGGTCGAGGCGTCGATGCCGTACAGGTCGCCGCTGGCCCCGCCCAACTGCGTGACCGTCACGTTGCCCGCGTTGGCTGCATTGAGGTTTTCGGCGAGCAGCCCCCCCGATCCCGTGCCGGTGCCGGTCGCGCTGCCGGAGGTGCTATCTACGACGATATTGCCGGTCCCGGTAGCGCTGATCTCCGCGGTCACGCCGTTGCCCGCCAGGCCGACCACATTGCCGGACGGATCGACCGTGATGTCTCCCA
>PLSZ01000120.1 GCA_003164305.1 Acetobacteraceae bacterium | reverse complement strand
TTCGCGACCGCGGCCGCCTGTTCCGGCGTGTTGGTCGGGATCGAACTGGTCATCCGCGACCACGCCCAGGGCGAGAGGCAGTTGGAACGTACGTTGTAGCGGGCCATGTCGAGCGCGATGGATTTCGACAACGCGGTGATGCCAAGTTTCGCCGCCGCGTAGTTCGCCTGACCGATATTGCCGATCAGCCCCGACGTCGATGTGATATGCACGAATGTCCCGCTTTCCTGCGCGCGATATTGCTCAGCGGCGGCACGGGAGACGAAGAAACTGCCATTCAGATGCACGGAAATTACCGATAGCCAGTCGTCTTCGCTCATGCGATGGAAAATCCCATCGCGGAGAATGCCGGCATTGTTCACGACGGCATCGACGCGGCCGTAATAATCCAAGGCGGCCTGAATGATTTTCCGCGCGGAACCCCAGCTCGACACGGACTCGGTGCAGATTTCCGCCCGTCCGCTTTGCTGTTCGATCAGCGCCTTGGTTTGTTCCGCGGGCGACGCGGAGCCGCCTTCGCCCGACAACGATGCGCCGATATCGGCGATGATCACGCAGGCACCGGCCTTCGCCATCATGATGGAGATCTCACGACCCACACCGCCGCCGGCGCCGGTCACCACGGCGACTTTTCCTTCCATCAGACCGGCCATCTTGTCTTCCCTTGTTCAATGCCGCGCGACATTGGCCCGATCGTCGGAGAGTGTCGAGCCGGTCGCGTTTGCCTGGACAGGATGATCGCGCCATGCTTGTTGAGGCTCGCATGGGAGACACCGCGATGGCTTATCCATCCAGGAAGACTGCGTTTATCCTCGCATCGACGAACCACGGGACGATGATCGTTAATCGTTTCGTGTTCGGGGCCGGAATGAACGTCGTCGCGGTCCAGCCCGACGATCCGGCAAGCCAGATTCTGCTGCCCCGGTGAGCGGTGATGTTGGGGCTTAATCAAGAATTTCCGTTGGTGCTGTCTTCGATTCTGGATCACGCCGCAAGTAACTTCGGGGCTGTGCCGGTCGTCTCAGTGAACCGGGACGAACATATTCGGTCGGACTATCGTACCGTGGCTGGGCGCGCGCGCCGCCTGGGGTCCAGTCTGCTCCGGCTGGGATTTGGGCCGAACGGGATGGCTGGCTCCCTCGCATGGAACTCCCATCGCCATCTTGAGTTGTTTTATGGTCTCACCGGGGTGGGTTCCGTGCTGCACACGGCCAATCCGCGATTGGCGCCGGCGCAAATCCGTTACACGATCGAATTTAGTGGGTACCGGACGTTGTTCCTCGACCTCGACACGCTCGCTCTGGCGGAAAGCCTGGCGCCGGTTCTGCCGTCGGTTCGTCAGTATGTGGTGATGTCGGCGCGGGACGCGATGCCGGCGACAAACCTGCCTGGGGCGATGTGTTACGAAGATCTGATCGACGCAGGCGATCCGGATTTCGCGTGGCCGGTGGTGGACGAACGATCGGCGTGTCTACTTTGTTTCACATCGGGCACGACAGGAGATCCCAAAGGGGCGCTGTACACGCATCGCGGTACCGTTCTGTCCGCGATGTCGACTGGCGCGGGAAACGGCTGGGGATTGTCGGCCGACGACGCGATCCTGGCCATTCCGGGGTTTTTCCATTGCAACGGATGGGCGATCCCGTTCTTCGGCCCGATGTTCGGCGCGAAGCTGGTGCTGCCTGGACGCCGCGCGGATACCGACTGGCTGCATCGCCTGATCGTCGAGGAAGGCATCACCGCGGGACCCGGCGTGCCGACGATCTGGCTGGCGATGCTTGATCATTGCCGTTCCCACGGGTTGTCTCTGGGGCGGATGAACCGGATTTATTCGGGTGGTACGGCGCCGCCGGCGGCGATGATCGAGGGATATTTCAGAGAGTTCGGTATCAAAACGATCCATGGCTGGGGCATGACCGAAACCACCAGCGGAGCGACGATCTCGTTCGCGCCGGCGGCGTTACCGGAGGCGGAGGCTCTGGCGGTGATGGGCACGCCTGGAAAGCCGCTGTTCGGCAACGAAATTCGTATCGCCGATGACAACGACACCGTATTGCAGCGCGATGGGAAGACGCCGGGCCACCTGCAGGCGCGCGGCGCCTGGATCGCCGGCGGCTATTTCCAGCGTCCGGATGCGGACGCGATCACTCCGGACGGGTGGCTGCGCACCGGCGACGTCGCGATGATCGATCCCGATAATACCTTGCACATCGTCGATCGCGCCAAGGACGTCATCAAGTCGGGCGGCGAGTGGATCAGCAGTCAGGCACTGGAGGATGCCGCTTGCCGGCATCCCGCTGTCGCGGAGGCCGCGGTTGTGGCCATCCCGCATCCTCGCTGGCAGGAACGGCCCTTGCTGATCGTGGTGCCGCGCGAGGAGGTCTCCGCCGAAGCGTTACGGACGCATCTTGTTGATCTGGTGCCGAAATGGTGGCTGCCGGAAGCGATCGTGTTCGTGAATGAGCTGCCGCATGGTCCGACCGGCAAGCTGGCGAAAAACGTGCTGCGGGACTGGATCGCGCAAGGAAAGTTGATCCCATGACGATGCCGGTCAGCCGCGATCTCGGGTTATTATTGAATGAGCAGGCAAATCGGCTCGGCACCCATCCGGCGTTGATCGGCGGCGGCGAAACGATCGGCTACGACGTGCTCGCCGATCGCGCCGCGCGCATCGCCGGGTTCCTGATCGAGCATGGGATCAGGCGAGGTGATCGGATCGGCCTGTTGATGAACAACAGCCCGGAGTGGGTGGAGACATTCTTTGGCGCCGCCATGGCGGGTGCCGTGGTGGTCGCGTTCAGCACCTGGTCGAAGCGCGACGAACTCGCTTATTTGATCGAGGATTCCGGCATTCGCCTGTTGGTGACATTGGATCAGTTCAGCGGCCAGAGCTTCGCGGATGACATCCGGACCATTCCGTCGATTGATGTCGTGCTGCTGGGAGAGGATCGCGATCCCGATTGGTTGCCCTATCGCACGATGTTAGCCGCGCCTCCCGCCAAACCCGACACCGCGGCGCGGCCCGAGGACGACGCGATCGTCATCTACACGTCCGGTTCGTCCAGCCGGCCGAAATCGGTGCCGTTGTCGCATGGCGGCATCATCGAAAACGGTTTCAACATCGGCGAGCGTCAGGGTTACACCGAAGCCGATCGAGTGCTGTTGCCGCCGCCGTTGTTCTGGTCGTATGGCAGCGCGAATGCCTTGTCCGCCGTGATGACGCACGGCGCCACGCTGGTGCTGCAGCCGCGGTTTGAACCGGGTGAGGCCCTCGACCTGATCGAGCGGTATCGCTGCACGGCGATCTACACGCTACCTTCCATCACCGCCGCGCTGATCTCGCATCCGGCGTTTCGCTCGGATCGCACACGCAGTCTGCGCACCGGGCTGACGATCGGCGCGGCCCAGGATGTGGTGACGGCGGCTGAGGTGTTGGGCGCGAGCGAGATCTGCAACGTTTATGGTCAAACGGAAACCTACGGCAATTGTTGCGTGACCTGGCATCATTGGCCGTTGGAGCATCGCGCGGCCTGCCAGGGGCCGCCTCTGCCAGGGGTGATGATCCGGATCGTTGACGAAATCACCGGCGCGAACGTGCCCGCCGGTCAGCCGGGATTGATCGAAGTCAGTGGTTATGTCATGCGCGGCTACATCGGTGCCAGTACCGATCAAACCGCGGCCGCGATGACGGCGGACGGATTTTTTCGCACCGGCGACATGGGCGAACTGACACCGACGGGGGAGATCTGCTTCATCGGCCGCACCACCGAAATGATCAAGAAAGGCGGCATCAATATCGCCCCCGCGGAGGTCGAGGATGTGTTGATGCGGCATCCCGATGTCGCGCAAGCCGGCGTTGTTGGCGTGGCGGATCGAACGCAAGGTGAGTTGATCGCCGCGTTTGTCCTTTTGAAACCGGGTCGAACGCTGACAGAAGCGGAATTGACCGCACACTGCCGCGATCTCGCGTCGCGATACAAGATTCCCGACTTCATTTCGTTTCGCGATGCGTTGCCAGTGACCGCCACCGGCAAACTGATGCGCCGCGAACTGAAATCCCTCGCGCGGGACATGGTGCGATGACGCGGGAGAACTGGAAACGTTGGGGCGACGATGACGAGCGCGGCGCGCTCAATCACATCGACGCGGCCGCGGTGAAAAGGGCGGCGGAACTGGTGTCCACGGGCCAGGTGATCACGCTGGCGCAGTCATTGTCGCCGCGCACGCCTTTTCCGCCGCATCGTGCGGGCATGCAGCATTTCATGGGGCGGTCCGGCGGCGATTACGCGGCCGGCGCGCGGCGACCCGGCGGGTTTCAGTTCGCCGAGGATACGTTGCTGATGCCTGGGCATATCGGCACCCACGTCGATGCGCTGTGTCACGCCTGGTACGACGATCAACTCTACAACGGATTTCCCGGCGGCGGGACGCGTGGTACCACCGGCGCGGCCCGTTGTGGGATCGATAAGATGGGTCCGATCGTCACGCGCGGCGTACTGTTGGATGTCGTGTCGGGGCGCGGTGGCGGGCTTGCGGATGGCACGGCGATCGGTGTCGCGGACCTGGAACGGGCCGCGAAAAACGCCGGCGGCGAGCCCGGCAAAGGGGATGTCGTGCTGATCCGCACCGGATGGGCGGAGCGGCCGGTGGTTTCATTCGATACCGAACCGGGCCTCGATCTCGCCGCCGCGCTATGGCTCGCGGAGCGGGACGTCGCGGTCGTCGGCGCCGACAACTTCGCGGTCGAGGTGTTGCCCTTCGCCGCCGGCACCGTCTTTCCCGTGCATCAACGCCTGATTCGCGATTTCGGCATTCCATTGCTGGAGGGTCTGGTGTTGAAGCCACTGTCCGACACCGGTCGCACCACATTCATGTTCGCCGCCAGCCCGCTGCCGGTCGTCGGAGGCACCGGCAGCCCGATCAGTCCGATGGCGATCCTTTAACCGACCGTCAGCATGATCTTGCCGATATGCTGGCTCGATTCCATTAGTCTATGGGCCTCCACCACCTTATCCAGCGGGAACGTCGCGTTGATCACCGGCCCGCACCGTCCCGCGTCCAGCACCGGCCACACTTTTTCCCGAAGTTCAGCCGCGATCCTGCCTTTCTGCGCCGTGGTCCGCGGCCGCATGGTGGAGCCGGTGATTGTCAGCCGGCGCACCATGACCTGGACAAAGTCGAAATTCTCGACTTTCGAACCACCGAGAAACGCGATCAGCACCAACCGTCCGTCCATCCCCAGCGAGCGGATGTTCCGCGCCGCGTATGGGCCGCCGACCATGTCCAGGATGACATCGACGCCGCGCCCGCCGGTCAGGTCCTTGATGCGCGCGGCGAAGTCTTCGGTATGATAATCGATCGCCGCGTCGCAGCCCAACCGCACGCAGGCGTCACATTTTGCCGCCGAGCCCGCCGTCGCGTAAACCGTGGCACCGAATTCACGCGCCAATTGAATCGCGGTCACGCCAATGCCGCTGGTGCCACCGTGGATCAGGGCTCTTTCCCCTTTCGCCAGACGTCCCGCCTGAAACAGATTAGCCCACACGGTGAAATACGTTTCCGGCAAGGCGGCGGCGCGGACAGCGTCGTATCCCGTCGGCCACGGCAGGCATTGCGGCGCCGGCGCGGTGCAATATTCGGCATAGCCGCCGCCGTTGGTCAGCGCGCAGACGCGATCGCCGATTTTCCAGCCCGTGACCGCATCCCCGGCCGCGACCACTTCGCCCGAGACCTCCAGTCCCAGCAAAGGCGACGCGCCCGGTGGCGGCGGGTAGGAGCCCTGCCGTTGCGCGATATCCGGGCGGTTGACGCCCGCCGCGAGCACCCGGATCAGCACTTCATCCGGCTTCGGCACGGGCAGCGGGCCGGTGCCGGTCTTCATGACCTCGGGCGCGCCGGTGCCGTCCATCTCGATCTGTCGCATCTGGGCTGGCGGTACCATCGCCGGTTCCTTTCAATGTCTGGGAACGCGGTTTAGGCTGAAATCGCCATTCCGGCCACCTGACGGAGATCCAAGATGACTTTGCTGGCACCCGACGAACCCGGTCCGGTGCGGGTGACACGCGCGAGCGGCGCCTCGGATTTTGTTCTGACAGCGGATCATGCGGGGAAGCTGATCCCACGGCGTCTGGCAGAGCTGGGTGTTTCCGCGGCCGAGTTGGAACGGCACATTGCCTGCGACATCGGCATCGCCGCGGTGACCGAACGCCTGTCAGTGGCGCTGGATGCCACTGCTGTGCTGCAAACTTATTCTCGCCTCGTGATCGACTGCAACCGCGATCCGTCGTGGCCCTCGGCGATCCCGGCGATCAGCGAACACACCGAAATCCCCGGCAACGTCAACCTGAGCGACGAAGATCGCGCCGCTCGCGTCAGCGAAATCTTTCAACCATTCCATAACCGGATCGAACAACTGCTCGACGCGCGTGCCGCCGCCGGCCAGCGCGGCGTGCTGGTCGCGATGCACAGTTTCACGCCCACATTCAAAGGCGAATCCCGCGCCATGGAGGTTGGCGTGCTGTATTTCCGCAAAACCAAGCTGGCGGAAATCATGCTGGACCTGCTTCGCGCGGAAGGCGACCTGACCGTCGGCGAAAACGCGCCTTACGCGCTGACCGAAGACAGCGACTACAGCATTCCATATCACGCCGAGCGCCGCGGATTGGAACACGTTGAGATCGAAATCCGCCAGGATCTGATCACCTCGCCCGAAGGCCAGGCCGCATGGGCCGATCGGTTCGCCCGGCTGCTCACGATGGCATTGCCTCGGCTTGCCTGATAAACCGGCGGGACAATCCGACGGAGGGAACGAACATGGCCGGAACCGAGCCGATCACCGGCGCGGAGTTCTTCGCGCGCAGCCTGGCCGCGAATGGGACCACGCATGTGTTTTTCATCGACGCTGTACTGCGGCGCACGCTGATCGAACTTGGCACTTTGGGCGTCACCCGCGTGCTCGGTCACAGCGAAAAGGCGGTCGCTTACATGGCGGACGGCTACGCCCGCATCGCCGGACGTCCGGCGGTGTGTTTCGCGCAATCGGTTGGCGCGGCAAATCTCGCATCGGGCCTGCAGGACGCGTATCTGGCCAACACGCCGGTCATCGCGTTCACCGGACGCAAGCAGCCGTCGATGCAACATCGCAATGCGTATCAGGAAATTCCGCATCAGCCGATGTTCTCCTCGGTAACGAAATTCTCCGCCTTCGTGGACAGCGCCGCCGACTTGCCGCGCCTGATGCGGCACGCCTGGCGCGAGTCCATGACCGGCGCGCCCGGTCCGGCGCACCTCGACCTCAACGGGTTGCAGGCTGAGGTGATCGAAACCGGCATGGTCGCGGACGCTCCGATCGCCGAACCATCCTTCCAACTCTCGATGCCGCCGCACCGGCCCGCGCCATCCGACAGTGACATCGAGGCCGCGGCCGCGACGTTACGCGCGGCGAAGAAAATCGCCATCGTCGCCGGCACCGGCGCCGCGCAATCCGGCGCCGGCAAAGAACTGCTGGCGCTGGCGGAGGCGTTGCACGCGCCAGTCGCGACCTCGCTCGGTGGCCGCGGCGTCATTCCGACCCGGCACCGTCTGTCTATTGGTTGCGCCGGAAACTACGCGGCGCCGCCAACCAATAAGATCGTGCACGCGGCTGAACTCGTGCTATTCGTCGGCTGTCGCACCGGCGATCAGGTCACCCATACATGGCGCATCCCCGCGATCGATACCCCCTGTGTGCAAATCGACATCGATCCTCGCGAACTGGGCCGCTCCTACACCAATACGCTTGGCCTGATGGGCGATCCTAAAGCCACCCTGACAAGATTGCTCACGGCGCTTGGCACGAGCCCGTGCGATCGTGCGTTCGGCGATTGGGCCGCGGGCGTCGTGGCGGATTGGCGACAGGAGCGTGCGCCTCATCTCGCGAATGGCTCAATTCCGATCTGGCCCGACCGCCTGTGCGACGAAATCACCCGCGCCTTGCCACCCGACGGAATCCTTGTCGCCGACACCGGATACTCCAGCATCTGGAGCAGTTCCCTGATCGAACTGAACGGCGAGGACCAGACGTATTTGCGCGCGGCCGGTTCGCTCGGATGGTCGTTCCCCGCCGCGCTCGGTGCGAAATGCGCGGCGCCGCATCGCAAGGTGATCTGCTGGTCTGGCGACGGCGCGATTTATTATCATCTGACCGAACTGGAAACCGCGAAGCGGCGCGGCATCGCCGTGGTGCTGGTGATCAACAATAACTCGGGCTTCGGCCAGGGCTGGCCAAATATCCAGCGGCAACAAGGCAACAAGCCGGGCGACGTACGCGATCTGGTGCGCTTCGGCCCAACCAATTTCGCCGACATCGCGCGCGTCTTTGGCCTGCGCGGCATCAGGGTCGAGGATCCTTCGCAACTTCAGGCGGCGTTGAAGGATGCGTTGGCATCGGATGAAACCGTAATCGTCGATGTCGCCACCGACATCGATTGCCGTGCCCCGGAACCCTGGCTACCAGCGGGAGTTTAAGAGATGACCGAAATCGCCGTGGTCGGCGCGGGTCTGATGGGTCACGCGCTCGCGCTGGTGTTCGCGCTTGGCGGGCACCAGGTTCGCCTCACCGATACCAATCCAGGCACTCTTGCCCGCGCTCCTGGGCTGATGGCGACCGCGCTCGCCACGCTGTCCGAGGCGGGAGAGGTCGATGTCAGTTGGGATCGCCAACGTTTGTCCGCAGCGGTGCGTTGTGAATCATCATTGGAGCAGACTGTCAAAGGCGCCGCCGTGGTGATCGAGGCGGTCCTGGAACGCTCCGACGTCAAGCGCGCGCTGTATCAGCAACTTGAAGCGTTGATGGAACCAACTGCTATTCTGGCCAGCAACACCAGCAACCTCGATATCTTCCCGCTAGTACCCGATGCCTTGCAAAAGCGCACCATCATCGCGCACTGGTACACGCCGCCCTATCTGTGCGATTTGGTGGACTTATGCCCAGGACCGGGGACCGAGATGACGGCGATCGAAACGGTGAGGGATATGGTGGCGGCGATGGGCAAGGCGCCTGTCGTGTTCAAACAAATGGTGCAAGGCTATGTCGCCAATCGTCTGCAGGCCGCGATGGGACTGGAAGTGCAACGGATGCTCGATGAGGGACTGGTGACCCCTAAGGACATCGATGATTCCGTGATCCATGGCATCGCGTTGCGCATGCCGATCCTGGGGATCATGGCGAAAGCGGACTTCACCGGTTTGCCGCTGCTGCAACAAGGCATGAAAAACCGCTCCTACACGCCGCCGGTACCGCGCGAACGCAGCGAAACATTGGATAAACTGATCGACGAAGGCCGCACCGGCGTGATGGCCGGCAAGGGCTATTTCGATTGGGGCGACCACACTCCCGAGGAATTGTTCCGTGAACGCGACAGAAAACTGTTGGCCTTGAAGCAGGCGCTGCGCAAAATCGGTCCGATGCAGGGCAGGTGACGCACCGCGGGGCACCCGCTCCGAATGGGACAAGCAACGAAAGGAACGCCCATGATCTCCTACGACCTCGCCGGCAAAACCGCTTTGGTGACAGGCGGCGCGTCCGGCATCGGTTTCGCGACCGCGCGCATGCTGGCGAAATTCGGTGCCACTGTGGCGATTAATTTCCTCGCCGACGACCCGCGTGGGCCCGAGGCCGTCAACAAACTGATCGATGACGGTGGCAAGGCGATCATGGCCCCGGGCAGCGTGGGCGACGCCGGCGACGCTGAGAAGATGGTGCTTAAAGCCGTGTCTGATCTTGGCCGCCTCGACCTGCTGGTAAACAACGCCGGCACGCCCGGCACCAACCGCCGTATCGCCCCGCCGGAACTCGACCTGATCACCGAGGACCTGTGGAACCTGCTGCTCAGCGTCAACCTTCTGGGCGTATTTCGCTGTGCCAAGGCCGCCGCACCCGCGCTGACCGAGTCGCATGGCGCCATCGTCAACACCGCCTCGATCGCCGGCCTTGGGCGCGCCGGCAGCAGCCTCGCTTACGGCGCGACGAAAGCGGGCGTGGTCAGCCTGACGCAGAACCTGGCGCGCGCTCTGGGGCCCAACGTGCGGGTCAACGCCATCGCGCCCGGCGCGGTCGACAGTTCCTGGATGGTGGAGTGGACCAATCAGGAACGGCAACTATCGATCGAGCGCGCGTTGCTGAAGCGGCGCTGCCAACCGGACGACCTGGCCGAGGTCATTCTGTTTCTGGGCTTTGGCGCTGCGATGGTCACCGGCCAGACGATCACCGTCGATGGCGGCCTGACCCTGTAATTCGCGAAAACAAACGGGCCGGACGTCGCCGTCCGGCCCGTGTCGAAAATCACGCGTAACGAACGGTCAGAACACTTGTTCGCCGTGCAGCACCAGGTCCAGCCCCTCGCGTTCCTCTTCTTCGTTCACCCGCAGGCCGAAGATCGCCTTGACGATCATCAGCAGAACAAACGTCCCAACACCGGAGATGACGATCGTCGATGCCACCCCTTCGCACTGCAATATGAACTGCGACATCCCCCCTGGGCTGCCGTCCGGCGAGGCGTCCGTCGCGGACAACGGACCGTAAGCGAAGACACCTGTCAGCAACGCACCGACGATGCCGCCGATGCCGTGCACGCCAAACGCGTCCAGGCTGTCGTCGTAGCCGAGCATGTGCTTCAGGCTGGTGGCCGACCAGAAGCAAATCACGCCGGCCGCGACCCCGATGATCAGGGCGCCACCGGGCAGCACGAAGCCAGAAGCCGGGGTGATGGCCACCAGACCAGCAACGGCGCCGGATACCGCGCCGAGCACCGAGGGTTTGCCCTTGGCGATCCATTCCGCGAACATCCAGCCCAAAGCGGCCGCGGCGGTGGCGATCTGGGTGACCGTCATGGCCATGCCGGCACGCCCGTTCGCCGCGACGGCGGAACCGGCGTTGAACCCGAACCAGCCAACCCACAGCAGCGACGCCCCGATGACCGCGTAAGCCAGGTTGTACGGCGCCATGTTAACGGTCCCGTAACCACTCCGCTTGCCCAGTACCAGCGCGCAGACCAAACCGGCGACGCCGGCGTTGATGTGCACGACGGTGCCGCCAGCGAAGTCCAATACGCCCGCCTGCGACCAGTAACCTGACGGCGCCCAAACCATGTGCGCTACCGGCGAGTACACCAGCAGCGACCACAGCGCCATGAACACACACATGGCGGAGAACTTCATGCGGTCGGCGAAGGCTCCGGCGATCAGCGCGGGCGTAATGATCGCGAAGGTCATTTGGAACATCATGTAGACGGTCTCGGGGATTGTCGTGGCCATGTCGGCCACGTCCTTGATGCCGGAGGCCAGCACGAAGGCCTGCGTGTCGTTGCCTTTCACGATGTGATCGGCGATGCCGTGCAACATGATGCGCGAGAAGTCGCCCATGAACGCGTTGCCGGTGGTGAAGGCGATGCTGTAACCGGCCACCATCCAGACGATCGTGACGATGCAGCAGATGGTGAACGACTGCATCATGGTCGCCAGAATGTTCTTCTTGCGCACCATCCCGGCATAGAACAGCGCCAGTCCGGGAATGGTCATCAACAGCACCAGCGCGGTGCTGGCCAGCATCCAGGCGGTATCGCCGGAATCGATTTTCGGTGGCGCATCATCCGCGAACGCGGGCATGGCCACCACCATGGTGGTCAACAGGGCAGTCAGGCCCCAGCTCAGACGGGGTCGGGTCATCGCATCAGTTTCCCTTGTTTATTTTCAGGTAGTGCCGTGGTCGAACCAGTTTTTCTGGGGCCATGCGCCGCGTTGGCCAGGTTTCAGGTCCCGGTGTTTCAGGTCCCGGTGTTTCTGGTCAGAGAGCGGCTGAGTCGGTTTCACCAGTACGGATCCGCATGGCTCGTTCCACATCAAGCACAAAAATCTTGCCGTCGCCGATCTTGCCTGTCTTGGCCGCCTTTTGGACGGTTTCGATGGCCCGTTGAACC
>PLSZ01000005.1:736-14069 GCA_003164305.1 Acetobacteraceae bacterium | reverse complement strand
TGGGACCTTTGCGGAGAAGAACCCCGCATGAGGCGCTCACCCTGCTGCGACGCGCCCGGTTTGGTGCCCTTCGGCTGCCGGTGGAGGAAGGCGGCGGCGGGGCCTCGCTACGGGATATCATTGAAGAAGCGGTCTATCTCGCCGAGGCCGACTCCAACGTCGCCCATATTTATCGCAATCACTTCACCTTCGTGGAACGCTTCCTGACGGGCTCTCATGACAAGCGCCGCCGCTTATGGCGTCAGACAGTGCTGGAGGGCGGGATTATCGGACTGGCCTCGACCGAACTCGATCGACCACAGACCGGAGGTGCCTATCCTCTGAAGACAGTGCTGGTGCCGGTCGGCGACACACTCCTTTTGCGAGGCACGAAATATTACAGCACGGGCAGCCTCTATGCTGATCTGATCGTGGTACGGGCCACGTCGTTTGATGGCGCGGGAGTTACCGTCATCGTTCACAGCGACCGCTCTGGTGTCGAACTCGTCGACGACTGGGATGGCATTGGACAACGCATGACCGGGACCGGCACAACCAATTTCAACGATGTGCGCGTTGAACAAGACGAGGTCATTCTGGATCGCGACAACCCGGACTTCCTGCTGCCCTACACGAGCACCATCGCACAGATATTCGTCACCGCCATCAATGCCGGGATCATTCGTGCCACATTGCGGGATGCCAAGTCCCTGGTGAAAAGCCGGGCACGGAACTTTTATTACGCTCCCTCCGCGATCGCAGCTGACGATCCAATTTTACAACAAACCATCGGCCGCATCGCCGCGGACGCCTTCGCCGCCGAACTGGTGGTACTGGGCGCGGCCGAGGCACTCGACCGCGTCGCTAATGCTCGGCTTTCCAGCCACGAACTGGGTGAGGTCACCCATGATGCCGCGGTTGCGGCGGCGAAGGCCAAGGTGATCGTCGACGAACTGGTACTGCGGTCAACGACGGCGTTGTTCGATGTCGGTGGCGCGTCGGCCGCTACGCGCCGGAAAAACCTCGATCGGCACTGGCGAAACGCACGTACTCTCTCATCGCACAATCCGGCGAGTTACAAGGCCCAGGCGGTGGGGGCGTTCGAAGTAAATGGGACACGGTTGCCGAGCTCAGGGTTCTTTTAGGTTACGAATCGATGCCAATTCTTCGCCGGGAGCTCAATCGTCTCCTGCTACTCGGAGGTGCCGCGATCGGGATCCCGGACATCGCACGCGCCACCTCGGACCAACCCGTGTTTGGAGGCACCCTGAACTGGGCATACTATCCCGACCCCAGCGCGATCATCGCCATCAACACTTCCTCCGGTACAGGCCAGGCCATTGGGCCAAAGATCAACGAAGGCCTGCTGAGTTACGATTATGCTCTGAACCCTCGGCCGCTGTTGGCGACGGCCTGGTCAATCAGCGCGGACGGCCTGCGTTACACATTTCAGCTGCGCAAAAACGTGAAATGGCATGATGGCCATGACTTTACCGCCGAGGATGTCGCCTTTACGATCTTCCGGCTTAAGGAGGCCCACCCACGCGGGCGGATCACGTACCAGAATGTGACAGCCGTTGAGACGCCTGATCCTCACACCGCGATCGTCGTGCTGTCAAAACCGGCGCCGTATCTGATCACCGCTCTGGGCAGTTCTGAATCTCCCATCGTGCCGAAACACGTCTATCAGACGTTCAAGCCGGAGGAGCAGCCAAAGCTGGAACAGACCATCGGTACCGGGCCGTTCATCTTGAAGGAATGGGTCCCGGGCAGTCATCTGCTATTCGTCAGGAATCCGAATTACTGGGACGCACCCAAACCTTACCTTGATCGCGTTGTTCTCCGCGTGATCCTCGATCCCGCGGCGCGCGCGGCGGCATTGGAAACCGGAGAAATCGATATTGGCGCCAACCCGGTGCCGCTCGCCGATGTTGCCAGATTGAAGGCGAACCCCAAACTCGTCGTGGATACCACGACCTATGCCTATTCGGGGCCACAGCAGCAATTGTTCTTCAATCTGGAGAATGAAATCCTTCAAAGCCAGAAGGTTCGGTTGGCGATCGCGCATGCGCTTGACCTGAAGAAGGTCGTCGATGTCGTGCTGTTCGGCTATGGCGATGTGTCGCCCAGTCCGGTCAGTGTGGCGCTGCCGAGGTGGTACGATTCGTCGATCAAGGCCTGGCCGTTTGACCCCAAGCTTGCCAGGACACTGCTCGACGAGGCGGGTTATCGGCGAGGCTCGGACGGCGTGCGTTTCAAAGTGCGGCTGGCCCGCAATCCATTTCTGCCGTCCGGCTATTCCGACTTTATTCGCCAGGCCTTGGCGGTCGTCGGCATCAGTGCGCAAATGATCAATGTTGAATTGGCGACGTACCTCAAGACGGTTTACACTGACCGCGCCTGGGATCTGACGATCGAGTCATTGTCCAACACCTTCGATCCCACGCTCGGAGTGCAGCGCGCCTACTGGTCGAAGAACTTCAGGATCGGCCTGGTTTTTTCCAATGCCGCCAAATACAGCAACCCGGAGGTCGACTCGTTGCTGGAGGCTGCGGCGGTCGAGCCGGACGAGGCGAAACGGCGCGCTTTGTGGTACCGGTTCCAGGCAATCATTCATCAGGAGCTACCAGCCATCGATCTGGTGGCCGCCGGCGCGCAGATCGTGGCGAACAAGCGTGTGCATAACTTTGCGCCAGGGGGCGAAGGCATCAATTACAGCTTCGCCGATACCTGGCTGGATCCGGCGGGTTAAGGCCGGACGACGCATCAGAAAGACTATCGTAACATCATGCGGACGCCGGCGAACAACAATATCGCAGCCAGGATGTACCGGGTCGCGTTCTGTGTCATCCAGCGTAGGCCGATGGATGTGCCGATGGCCGCGCCGCCCAAAGCGCCGATCGCATAAGGAACCACGCTAGTGGTAAGGCGTTGTCCGGCCAGCAGGACCCCAACGAATCCCAGTGCTGAATTACACAGAATAAACGGCGCAGATATTCCCGCCGCCCCCCTTGGTGTAGCCCAACCGAGGGCGATGAGCACGGGCGTGAGAAACACGCCGCCGCCAACTCCTGTCAGCCCTGAAATCAGCCCAGCGCCCGCTCCTACCATCGCGGCTGGAAGCGCGTTAATCGTCGCCGTCCGCGACACGTCGGTCTGTCGCCTCAACACCATTAGGGCGGCGGCCGCGACCAGCAGCAGACCTGTCATCGTGAAATACACGCGCCCGCCAAGGATAAATAATCCACCGACGAAAGCCGAGCCCATTGAGGGAATGGTTACTTGCCATAGCATCTGTCGGTCGATCAATCCGGACCTGTGCAGCCGCCAGGTCGCGTAGCCAGCGGCGACAACGTTCAGGAACAGAGCTGTGGGGCGCATCTCGGCTTCGGTGAAAGCCGCGAATGTCATGACCGCCAAGAAGGCCGTCCCACCAGCCTGTCCGGCGGTGGCATAAAGCAACGATACACAGGCGATCAGGCCCGCGATCAGCAAGGTTTGATCCACGGTCCCGTCGCTCCACCTGAGTGTTGGTCTATCCGTATGGCTTCGTCTGCCCGCTCCCCATCGGTCAATATACTCGAATGCGATCTCAGGCGAACACGTTGGCGTAGATTCTGTTGGCGAACCGGGTCGGATCAGTGCTCGGCTTCAGGACACCAATCAACTTCATGTCGGAAATATAGACCGCGAGTTCATCCTTGAGGTCAGGCGTGGACGGATGATGGTGATGCGTGTGCTGGCGCAACATTGCCGCGAGGTCCGCTGCGGGAACCGTCGAATATTGAGCGAAGACCTTTCCCGCGTCATCCGGATCGTTCGCGACATGCTCCGCGGCATCCAAAATCGCCTGGGTCAGCGCCGCCGCCGTCTCCCGTTCCTGCTGAATCAGCGTATTGCGGATCCCCAGCACGCAGCAGGACAGGTCACGATAAGCACCGCTCAGGTTCGTATCGATGGTAACAAGTTGTCCCTTGCTCCGCTGTTCCAGCAAATTGACGTTCGGGTCCGCGTCGGCGATCGCGTCGATCTCGCCTTTCTGGATCGCGAGGCCGAGGACTTCGCCCGGGTAAGCCCGCCACTGCACGTCGCTGTTGGGGTCGATGCCAAGCTTCTGGAGTTGAATCGAATAGAAGTTCTTGGATGCGCTCACCATGGTGGTCACACCGATCGTTTTTCCCCGCAAGTGCGACACCTGCGTGATACCGGATTGCACGGGGGCAAGAAGATGGATGCACCCACCATGCACGCCGGTTGTAAAGCTGACCTGCAAACCTTGCTCCAAGGGCTTCAGCCATTGCAGAGCGAAACTTACCCCCGCATCTGTCTTACCCGTCGCGATCGATTCCAGAATCTGGTCCTGGGCTCCACTGAAGTTGACGATCTCGACATCCAGACCATGCCGGTCGAAATAGCCGCGATGAAACGCGACAGGGACCGAACTGGTGCAAACGCCGGTGCCGCTCCAGGCGAAACGAATGGCGCGGCGAGGCGAAACGACAATCGGCGCCTTGAGCTCATCGGCGACCCGACAAATCGGCGGAGCATCGAAAGCAGCACCGCCTGGTCGCGAGGCGCCGAACGTGCGCGAAGCCGCCAACCCAAATGGAACGATGCCAAGGCCGGCGCGCAACAGGGTGCGGCGCCCAGGGGTCTTCAGTGTCATGCACGCTCTCCTCACGGAAGTTCAAAGTCAGGGCGGTGGCAGTAGCCGGTAACTCAGATCGCTGGTGCGACGAGTTTGGGTGGGCCTGGTCCAACCGATCGCGGCTCGGTAGCTGCCAAGGAGCCCCATATCCGTCAGATCGCGTTCGTCGACCGGTTGAGCCGCGCCAGAGTCTGGCGAGACGTAGAGCGCGTCCACCGGGCAGTAGAGTTCGCACATGAAACACGTTTGGCAGTCGTCATTTCGAGCGATGATCGGTGCTTCCCCGGAAACTGGATCGAACACATTCATTGGGCAGATGCGCACACAGATGTTGCACCCGGTGCAACGCTCGGCGCTGACCAGTTCGATCATGCCGCCCGCACCAGGTCGGTCCGCACGATCGGTGGCAGTTCGCGCACCCACACTTCGTCCAGCCCTCCAGTGGCAAGCGAATGCCGTTGCAGGGGATCGGTCGATGCGTAGTCCATGCGCCGGTGCATGCCGCGCGTCTCGGTTCGCGCCAGCGCGCTGCGGTACATCCAGCGAGCGGTCGCCAACATCGCAATGGCCTCACGGGTTTTGACGATATCCTCAAGCGACGCGGGCGCGGCCTGGCGTGCTTTTCGCCAGCGATGGTCCAGTGCACTCAGGGCCTCTTCCAATCCGCGAGCGGTGCGGAAGTAGTTTCGCTCGAAGGGGAAGACTTCCGCCTGGACCGCTTTGACCAGATCGCGATCGTCGATCGGGTGATGGCCGCGATCCGCCAGGGCGGCACCTCCGGCGTGGTGGATGCGGCGGCCGGCGGAGGACCCAACGGCTCGGGCGTGAGTGGCCGCGGCCTGCCCCGCCCAATGGCCGGATGACATGGCCCACGCGGCGTTGTGGCTCCCGCCTCCGGTGAAGCCGCCACAAATGAGTTCACGGGTCGCGGCGTCGCCAGCGGCGTACAGGCCCCGAACCGAGGTGGCGCAACTGTCGTTGACGATGCGCAGGCCACCGGTTCCGCGGACTGTCCCTTCCAGACGGAGTGTCACCGGGAAACGTTGCGTAAACGGGTCGATGCCCATCCGGTCGAACGGCAGAAAGAAGTTCGGTTGTGCCGCGCGCATCGAGGATCGCGTCGCCGGATCGGCCTTATCGAGGCACGCGTAGACCTGGCCTTCCATCAGCGAGCGGGCGATCACCGAGCGGCCGCCTTTCGACGCCGCGCCCGAAATCACGGCACCAGTCTCATCGGTAAACGTAGCCCAGTTGTAGAACAATGTTTTCGTGACGGAGGCGAAGGCGGGCGAGATCGCGTAGGCATTGGAGAATTCCATGCCGGAGAATTCAGCGCCGGCCTCCGCGGCCATCAGGTAGCCGTCGCCAGTCAAAACGTTGCATCCAAGACCGTTACTGAGAAACGCGCAACCACCAGTGGCGATGACCACAGCTCGGGCATGACAAATCCAGGCCTCATTCTTTTGACGGAACACGCCCGCCGCGCCGGCGACCGCCCCGTTCTCGTCAAGCAACAGCTCCAACGCGGGCGCCTGGTCGAAGATATGTACACCCGCGGCTCTCACGCGCCGGCGCATTAACCGCATGTATTCTGGGCCTTGCAGTGAATTTCTCCGCGGCAATCCGCCGTCGTCTAGCGGAAACGGATAACCCCAGTCGCCGAGTTCATTGATGCCGCGATATGTCCGCTCCAACACGCGTTCCATCCAGGCGGGATCGGCGAGGTAACCTCCGATTGCGTCACGGCTCGCCATCGCGGCTTGGCGCTTCGCGGGATCAGGCTCGACGTACCAGACACCGGTTCCCGCCGCCGCTGTCGCGCCAGAACTGCCGCAGAAGCCCTTGTCAGCCAGTTTGACATGCGCGCCACGGGACGCCGCCGCATGGGCTGCCCAGGTGCCGGCGGGGCCACCACCGAGGACGAGAACGTCGGCAACAAATTCCTGAGCCGTCACGGTTGTACTCCGGAAATGACGATCCGCGCCCGGGCGTGGAGCCGATCACGGAGCAGGATCGTGGCGCAGTTTAACTCGTGTGTCGAGTGTTATAATTCTTCCCACGCTGACATCTGGTGTTGTTGAGAGCGATGCGAACGCACAGCTTGATGTTCGCCTTGTCTCGGCGCAGGCGGAGCGGACCTGCCGCCTGATCATCAGGCGGAACAGAGCCGGTATAACGTCATGTGGGAGTGGTATGGCATTGACACGCCTGCCTGCACCGTAGAACACTACTGTCACCTGCTCGCTCGGATTGGGCTGGGCGCCTGGCTGGCGCCGGAATCTCGAAGGCGCCGGCCTCAGTACGGAGAACCCGGGCGAGGCAACCGATAACGGAGGATTTCCCATGCCGCTCGATACCGCCTTATCCCCAAAGAACGTCACCGCGACGCTGCATTACCAGGTACGTGGCGATCAAAAGCCGGTTCGCTATGTCGGCGAAACTCCGCCGGGCGTAGTGGCCTGGAACGGCATTGACGATCCTCGCGACGTGCGGATCGAAGATGCGCGAGGCCGCGAAGCGGAATTCACCCTCGACCGGAACGGCTTCGCGTTGGTGCGCGCGCCGACCCAGGTTCGCGACTTCTACTCGCCGGAAGAGGTCAAGAGCGTCTACTACCCCGAGGTCGAGAAATTGTTGCGCGACACCCTGGGCGCCTCGCGCGTCTTCGTGTTCGATCACGGTGTACGCAACGCCGGTCTACCCGACGGGCGCGTGCCATCGCGCCAGGTGCATAACGACCACACCGTCAATTCCGCCCCTCGCCGCGTGCGCGACCACCTGGGCGCCGACGCACCGGAGTTGCTAAAGCATCGGTTTGGCGTTGTTAACGTGTGGCGCCCAATCCGCGGTCCGGTCCTCGATTCACCGCTGGCCTTGTGCGATGCTCGGACGTTTACGGATGACGACCTGATCGCCAGCGATCTGGTCTATCAGCATGTCCGGGGCGAGACCTCGCGGGTCGAATTTAAGCCGGAACATCGCTGGTATTACTTCTCGGAGCAGCAAGCCGATGAGGTCCTGCTGATCCGCGTGCACGACAGCGCCAATGACGGCCGCGCCCGGCTGTCGTTCCACACGTCATTCGAAAATCCGGCGGCGCCTGACGCACCGCCGCGGGAAAGCATCGAAGTCAGAACGCTGGTGTTTTTCCCACCCGAGGCCTGATCCAAGCCGGATGCCGCCGTCCAGGAGCGCCGGACGGCGGCACTTCGGATCAGGAAATCACGTTGAACAACTCACCGGCCAACGGCCGCGACACGAAGCCGTCAGGTCCGAACGGTAAATCACCGCCTATTGTCGTCCGGTGCACGATGCGTTGCTCCTTCACATGGGGACCGTCGACCGGACCAAAGTGACTGACCGCGCGATTGTCCCACACCGCGATGGAATTTGTCGCCCACCGGAAACGGACCTGATAATCCGCGTGCCCGCTCAGTTCCTCATTCAAATAATCCAGCAGGTTGGCGCTTTCGCTGGGGGCAAGACCATCGATCGCCTTGATGAATCCCGAACTGAGGAACAACGACCTTTTACCGGACTCCGGGTGCACCCGGACCAACGGATGCAACGACGCGAACGGACCGGTCGAGCGGCCATCGAACCGCGGCGGCGGAGGTTTGCCATCGGCGGCATCGTTCCGCACGTGAATTGCCTGTAGCCCATCCAGGAAGTTCTGCAATCTGGGTGAAAGTCCCGCGTAAAGCGCTTCGAGATCGGCCCATATCGTATCGCCACCATGCGATGGAATATCGACACCGCGCAGAACGGTGATCGCGGCGGGATTGGCCACGAACGTGATATCGATGTGCCACCGTCGGCCGGAACGCGCGCGGGACACTGGGCGAAACGGATGCTCCGCATTCAGTCGAAACGAACGGTATTCGTCCTCCCCACCGTGGAGCTTGTTGACCTTGATCTCGGGGAGGTCGGGCAATCCGTTGGTGACCGGGTGCGCCGGCGTGACCGCTCCAAAATACCGCGAGAAGCGGATCTGCTGGGCGTCGTCGATCGGTTGATCGCGAAAGAACAGCACTTTGTAAGCCAGCAGCGCCTCCCGCAGGCGGGCGACGGTCGCCGGGGCGAGTTCAACGCGAAGATCGAGGCCCGTCACGTCGGCACCGATCAGTGCCGTGACTGGATGGAATTGAAGGTCGGACTTTAACGGGGGTCGCTCAAGGGTCAGAGACATGGGGTATTCCTCCTCATTAGCGTGGGAAGTATAATATTACTCCACGGTAGCGTCAATAATGCGGACAGAGGCGATGAGCCCAGGAGCATTTGGGAATGCCGCTGGAGATAGCGTTGTTTTTCTCTTCCACAAGGCACGTTCGACAATAAGTTACCGGTTACTGAGGGTCGATGAGTTTAAACACCTAAACTGTCTATTTAGCCGCGAGAGTCGTTGCGCGGTCCTTCTTGACCCACGATATTCGTTCTGCCCGTCGCCATTTCCGAGGTCGCATGTCCGTCGTTGTCGGTATCCCGATGTGTGCCATCAGGTCCAACGATGGACTGATCCATGCCACGGCCGCACGTTATGCCGAAGCGCTGATAGGCGGCGCCGGCGTGGTTCCTGTCCTGATTCCGCCCATGGGCCCAGCCCAATCGGCGTTGCTCGACCGCATCGACGGGTTGCTCGTGCCTGGCAGTTTGAGCAACGTGCATCCCTCGCACTACGGCGTGAACGAAAGCCTCACGCCCGACCTGCATGACCTCGCTCGCGACGCCACCACGCTGCCGCTCATGCGGAGCGCGGTCGCGAGAGGTGTCCCCATCCTCGCCATTTGCCGAGGCATTCAGGAACTCAACGTGGCACTCGGGGGGACTCTGCATCAGTGTGTCCACGAACTTCCCGGCCGGCGTGATCATCGCGGCGATGACGACAAATCACGGGCCTATGATTTTGGTCCCCGCCACGCGGTCGCGGTAACCGGCACGCTGGCCCGAATTGTTGGCACGTCCAGGATTATGGTGAATTCTCTGCACAGCCAGGCGATCGACCGGCCGGCTCCTGGTCTGGTCGTCGAAGCCGTTGCGGAGGATGACACGATCGAAGCTGTATTCGGTGCCGATACGCCCGGCTTTGTACTGGGGCTGCAATGGCACCCCGAGTGGCGCTACTTCGAACACCCGGCGAGCCTCGCGATCTTTCGAGCCTTTGGTGAAGCATGCCGGGCACGTCAATATCAGCAGAGCGCCGTGTGCGATACGGTTGCACATTGCCTGTAATTTAAGTGTCCAGCATCAGCGAAACAGAAAGTTCGACCAGCGTTCATATCGCTCCACTTTCGATTGCATAAAGGTCCGATTTCGCCGCGAGGCAGCACAACGGCGGGTCGGCCAGCATACACACTTCCTTAATCTCGCCCTGGTAACAACGCGGTCCTACCCGCGTCTGTTGGCGCCGGAATGGCCGAAGCCAAGTCTGGAGGAAGCCGTGTCACAAATCTTCGCCTCGATCAGCGTACGACTCAAGGTGATTCTGGCGTTCGCCGCTGTCCTGACCTGCACCATCGGCCTTGGCCTGTTCGCCATCGAACGGTTGGAGGCGGTAAATGCCAACGCGCAGGAGATCAAAGCCAATTACCTGCCCGCCACCCGCGTCCTCGGCCGCATAGCCCAGATCGCCGAACGGTTCCGCCAGAACCGGGCGTCGATGCTGCTGGCGACCACCGACGAGCAGCGTGTTCAGGTTGTCTCGACCATGAAGGAGCAAACGCAGACCTACGCCCGAGAGCGGGAGGCGTATCAGCCGCTGATCTTATCGGGTAAAGAGCGGCGCTGGTCGGACGCTTTCGACGCGGCGTGGAAGCGCTACCTTGAGATCGACGACAGCATCGTCGGGCTTGTGGGGCAGGGTAAGCACGGCGAAGCGGTCGAGTTGTTCAGGGGCGGCGCGACCAAGGCGATGGCGGTGTACCGCGACGCCTTGCAAGGTGGCATCGAGTTGAACGTGCGCCAGGGCACCCAAGCCGCCGACATGGGCGCGAAGCTTGGCGCATCGGCGAATCGCTGGATTCTGGCGGTATTGGGTCTGGCCACCATGCTCTGCATCGGTGTCGGTTGGACGATCGTCAACGGTGTTTCCTCGCCAATAGGGGCGATGACCACCGCGATGTGCCGTTTGGCGGAAGGCGATCTGGCGGTGGAGATTACCTGCGGCGGGCGCGGCGACGAAATCGGTGCCATGGCGAAAGCCGTGGAAGTGTTCAAACAAAACGCAGCCGAACACAGGCACCTTGAAGCCGAACAAAAGCAACAGGAGGTCCGGGCGAGGCGGGAGAAGCAAGCCGCCCTGATCGGCATGGCGGAGAAGATCGAGGCGGAAACCGGGGCCGCGGTCGAATCGGTGGGGAGCCAGACCGCTGTCATAGCTGCGGCAGCCGAGGAGATGAGCGCCTCCTCGACGCGCACCGGGGAAGCCGCACAGGGCGCTGCGTCGGCGGCGGGCCAGGCGCTGGCTAACGCCCAAACGGTGGCGAGTGCCGCCGAGCAGCTTGCCGCCTCGATCCGTGAAATCGGCGGCCAGATGAGCCTGTCAACCGCCGTGGTAGGTCGGGCAGTCGCGGCCGGCGGCGAGGCACGGGCCACGATAGAGGCGCTGAACACGCAGGTCGGCCGCATCGGTGAGGTCGCCAACATGATCAGCGACATCGCCGCCAGGACCAACCTGCTGGCGCTGAACGCCACTATCGAGGCGGCGCGCGCCGGTGACGCCGGCCGCGGCTTCGCGGTCGTCGCCAACGAGGTCAAGCAACTCGCCACACAGACCGCTCGTTCCACCCGGGAGATCACGCGTCATATCGGCGAGGTGCGTGCCGCCACCGATGCATCGGTCACGGCGGTGGGTCGCATCGAGAAGACAATCGGCGAGATCGACGCCATCGCCAGTTCGATCGCCGCGGCGGTGGAGCAGCAAGGGGCGGCGACGGCGGAGATTGCCCGCAACGTCACCGAGACCGCCAACGGCGCGCGCGAGGTCTCAACCCGCATTGCCGAAGTGTCGGGCGAGGCGACGCGGCTGGGCGACGAAGCGGGGCGGGTTCACAGCTACGCATCCGATGTCACCGAGGCGGTATCCTCGCTGCGCCGGGTCATCGTCCACGCGGTTCGCAGCTCGGCCGCGGCTTAAACGCGATCGCGCCGCTAATCTGCCGATTTTATCGGGGATTGAGGGCGAATGACCGCCGTCAGCGCGCAGCAGCTTGAGTTCGAGGTCGCGAAGGTCGGCTCGGTCTCCGCGCTTCTGACCAGTCCCGCCAAGGCGCGTGCGTGTTATGTCTTTGCCCATGGGGCAGGGGCGGGGATGACCCATCCCTTTATGGAAACGTTTGCGGCAGGCCTTCGCGAACGCGGCGTCGCGAGCTTGCGCTATCAATTTCCCTATATGGAGAAGGGCGGCCGGCGGCCCGATCCGCCGGCGGTGGCGCATGCCGCCGTGCGTGCCGCGGTGGCGGAAGCGGGGCGCATCTGTCCGGGATTGCCCCTGATCGCGGGCGGAAAATCCTTTGGCGGACGCATGACGTCGCAGGCCCAGGCGATTGCGCCGCTCGCGGGTGTTCAAGGCCTGGCTTTCGTGGGCTTTCCGCTGCATCCGGCGGGCAAGCCCTCCTCCGATCGCGCCAAGCATCTCGCCGATGTTCATATCCCGATGCTGTTTGTGCAGGGCACCCGCGATAATCTGGCTGACGTGAAGCTGCTCGAACCCGTCGTCGATAGCCTCGGGCCGTCGGCGTCGCTGCATTGGGTGGCAGAGGCCGATCATTCCTTCCATGTGCTCGCGCGCTCGGGGCGTAATGACCGCGAGGTCATGAGCGAAATTCTGGATGCGTTGGCGTCGTGGATCGGGGCGATCGAGGCGAAGACCGCACCATGCTGAGTTCAGATGAAGGGTCTCACTTCGTCGTCGCGGCTCGAGGCCGGGACGACAGAGATTCACGCATTGCCGCGGTCTTCGCGGAACAAATCGAGCTTCTGCTGCACCGGTCGGTCCGAAAAACTGAACAGCACCGAATCTTCGGCGGCCTCGTGGGTGACCCACTGCCAGCTCGGCACCACGAACAGGTCGCGCGGGCCCCACTCGAAGACCTGGTCGCCGATCCGCGAGCGGCCCTTGCCCTCGATCGCCGTAAATACCGTGGCGTCGGTCGAGCGATAGCGGGCCGTTTTAAATCCCTTCGGCAGAAGCTGGATGAAGGTGCCGATCGTCGGCATCGCGAAGTCGCCGGTCTCGGGATTGGAAAATTTCAGTTTCAGGCCGTGGCAGGCGTCCCACTCGTTGCGCGCCTTGGCCTGTTCCAGCGCCTCGCGGGTGTGGGAATAGGGATAGTTGAAGATCGGCGAGGTCTTGGATTTGCGCTTCTCGTCGACCGGCAGCAGATTGTGACCATAACGCCCAAAACTGTCGCCGGCGGGTTTGGTGATTTTCTGCTGGTCATCGTTGGAGTTTTCCGCGAACGAGGCGTCGAAGAACTGCACCATCGGGATGTCGAGGCCGTCGAGCCAGAACATCGGCTCGGAGGTCTCGTTGGAGTGATCGTGCCAGGTCATCGACGGCGTGATGACGAAATCGCCCGGCTCCATCGCGGTGCGCTCGCCGTCGACCGAGGTAAAGGCGCCCTTGCCTTCGAGGATGAAACGCAGCGCCGACTGGCTGTGGCGGTGCGCCGGCGCGATGTCGCCGGGGACCACCATCTGCACGCCGGC